>DYFW01000336.1 GCA_020725005.1 Thiobacillus denitrificans | reverse complement strand
GCCTCGGCTTCGCCTGGGAGGCGATGCGCGAACTGATCGACACCGGCCTGCCGGCGGAGGAGGTGGCCGCGATCCGCCAGACGCTGGCCGCCACGCCGGGCGTCGTCGACCTGCACGAACTGCGCACGCGCCGCATGGCCCATCGTGTCTTCGTCGATGTGCATGTCCAGGTGGATGGCGACATCACCGTGCGGGAAGGACACGAGATCGGCGAGGAGGCCCGCAGACGGGTTCTCGCGACCCACCCCGAGGTTCTGGATGTCCTGATCCACCTCGATCCCGAAAACGACAGCAACTTGAGCAATGAGCACCATATCGGTGCGGTTTCATCATCGGACGCACCGTGATTGTGCGCGTCTTTGGCCAAAACGATTGCCGCAACGCGGCAAATCCCTTGCGCCACAATCATCTATCGGGCTCGCCGGGCTGGCACACTAACTGCTAAACTTTCCAGCGTTTTTTCACCAATTTCTTCAGATCACCGACCAGGAGTAGCTCTCATGACGCCCCAAGACGTAATCAAGTTGGTTCAGGAAAAGGAAGTCAAGTTCGTCGACTTCCGCTTTACCGATATTCGAGGCAAGGAGCAGCACGTTGGCGTGCCGGTTTCCGCCTTCGGTATCGAGAAGTTCGAGGACGGCCATGCCTTCGACGGTTCCTCGATCGCCGGCTGGAAGGGCATCCAGGCGTCCGACATGCAGTTGATGCCCGATCCCGCCACCGCCTTCATCGATCCGTTCATGGACGAGACGACCCTGATCATTTCCTGCGACGTGGTCGAACCGGCCGATGGCAAGGGCTATGACCGCGACCCGCGTTCCATCGCCAAGCGCGCCGAGGCCTATCTCAAGAGTTCCGGCATCGGCGATGCGGCCTACTTCGGCCCCGAGCCCGAATTCTTCATCTTCGACAGCGTCGAATGGAAAGTCGACATGTCCGGCTCCTACGTCAAGGTCTTCTCGGAAGAGGCCGCCTGGGCGACCGCCGAGAAGTTCGAAGGCGGCAACACCGGCCACCGTCCGACCGTCAAGGGCGGCTACTTCCCCGTCCCGCCGGTCGACAGCCTCAACGATATCCGCGCCGCCATGTGCCTGGCGCTGGAAGACTGCGGCGTGCCGGTCGAAGTGCATCACCACGAAGTCGCCACCGCCGGCCAGTGCGAAATCGGCACCAAGTTCAGCACGCTGGTGCAGCGCGCCGACTGGACGCAGATCCTCAAGTACATCGTGCATAACGTCGCGCATTCGTATGGCAAGACCGCGACCTTCATGCCCAAGCCCATCGTCGGCGACAACGGCTCCGGC
>DYFW01000079.1 GCA_020725005.1 Thiobacillus denitrificans | reverse complement strand
CGGAAGGCCCCGCCGAGGAGGCCGCCGAGCAGGGTCTCGATCATTGGCCACCTCCCACGAGCTTCAACTTGATGGCGGCGCCGACCAGCAGGGCGGCGAGCACCCCGGTAGTCATCACCTTCACCATGGTTTGCCATGCCGTGCGGCGGGCATCGCGCCAGGCTTCCAGCAGGTCGCGCAACTCGCGGATGTCGCGCGCGGCCTTGCCGTTCTCCAGGCCGAGGTGGGCCAGCACCCGCTCGGCGCCCTTCTCGGCGGCGCGGTCGAGGAGATCCTCGAAGTCCTCGCGGCGCATGAGGAGCGTGTCGTCCGCCTGGGCGGGATTCTCGGTTTCGTGCATGGTCGATCCTCCAGAAATGCAAAACCCGCCTCAAAGGCGGGTTTAGCGGGTGGAAAAATGGATGGATTGGGCCTACGCGATCTTGCCCCGGGCCTTGGCCGGCGCCCCGTTGCCGGACGCCTGCGCCGCATCGATCTGCAGCAGTCTGCGCATCGCGCGGGCGCGGTCTTTCGGGTGGACGTCCGTGCGCTCCATCGCATCCTGAGCCTCGGCCAGCGCCAGCAACTTGTCCTTGTCGGGACCGTCGGGCAGGGCGTCGATGGTGGGCCGTACCCGCTCCAGAAAGGTCGTCGGTTGGTTCATTCCTTTGTTCCTCCTTTGTCGTCAGACGGGATATACCTGCCGCGCCACCGGCGCCTTGGTGGCGATGCCGTTCTTGATCTGCACCCGGTCGCCGACGGCCACGGCATCGAGTGTCCGGGCAGTGACGGCGCCTCGTTCGGTGGCCACGCGAACCACGGCCCCGTCGATGCCGACCACCGCGCCGACCACGGTCTGCATAGGCAGCAGGAGTCGCGTGAGTTCCCTCAGCGCAAAGCTCATCGTGGCTGCTCCAGGGTGAGTCGGGTTTCGATGGCCGCCTCCGATACCGTGATCTGGATGCCCGTCACCTTGGCGCGGTAGGGGCTTGCCGTAGACGGGTCGGTCGCCTCGACGATCTGTCCGAGACGAAACCCCGGCCGGAAGACCACCGCCATCTCGACATGGTTGAAGGCGTGGGCGTTGGCATCCATCTCGGCCACGCCGCGATGGATCAGCGCGTCGTCCGACAGCAGCGGCTCGACGATGGGCGAACCCTCGCGCGCACCGTCGCCCCGGTAGACCTCGATGATCACGAGGCTGTCCCCTTGATGAGGGCCAGGATGGAGAAGTCCATCTCGCCGTTGAGTGTGCTCGGGGACGACAGGGCATAGACCAGCGCTAGCGCATCGTAGGTGACCTTGGCCACCGCCACGCCCTTGCTGGATGCCTTCACCGTGACCTTGTCGGACTGCAGCGTGAGGGCGCCGAGGCTGCGCCCATACCAGACCGACTGCGAGATGGCCGAGCGCGCGGGCTTGGAGAGCTGCGCCGTATCGGAATCTTCGAACATTAGTTCCTCGGTCACCGTCACCACGGCGCTGCCTTGCGCCGAGAGCGAGCCGGCCGAACAGATGGTATCGATGATGCTGACGTTGTCGGACTTGTAGACGAGGATGTAGGCGGTTTCGCCCGGGCTGAAGGAACTGCGGCCGCCGTTCAGCCCATCGGGCCGGGTGTCGACCTCGGCCGAGAGATGGCCGTCCGAACCCGATCCGTCCGGGTTGCCGAATTGAACACGAATGGTGGCATTGGCCATAGTCCTTCCTTACGCATCGACCAGCACGAACTGCACTTCCTCGTCGACGGGAAGTGCTACGCGCCAGTCGAGCGACGTGGTGGTGTAGGTGATTCGAAGCAGGCTGTAACCGCTGGTGGCCGCCGTGAGGCCCTGGCCCGAGGCAGTCACGTCGCCCAGGCCGGTGTGCTGCCAGGCGAGATCGACGATGGCGGTGACGGGATAGCGGGTACTCGCCCGGCCCTCGATGAACTCGACCGTTTCAATCTCGGTGCGGGTGACCGCGCCAAGGCTCGCAACGACCGTGGCCGGATGCCCGGTGTGGGCCAGAACCACGGCACGCGCGGTGGCGAGATAGGCGCGCACCGTGCCCTGGTAGGCGTCCTCGGCATCGGCCGCGTATTCAATACGGTCGGCGGACGTGCCCGCACCGCCTTCCTCATTGGCGATGGTCACCCGGTTGTAGCCGCGCATCGGGGCGATCTGCGCCTGCGCCGACATCACGTCCGCGTCGAACAGACTATGCGCGGCAGTCGCAGCCCCATACTGCGGGATGCTTACCGGGTGCCGACGTCGGCAAACCACCGAGCCGTCCGGGTTGCTCTCGACGATGCCGCCAATGGCCGCCACGATGTTGCGGGCAGCTGCCAGCGGTGTCGCCCCTTCCAGCATCAGCCGGCCTGCCGGGATGATCCAGTCGGGAAGACTCCAGTCCACCGGGCCGATCAGGAATTCCACGGCGGCGCGGGCAGCGACCGCGCCGGCCTCGTAGTAGCGGATTGTGCCGGCGAAGGGTGCATCGAGCAGGGCCACGGGCGAGACCGCCGTCAGTTCCATTCGTCGTTCCGCGACCGAGGCACGCGACAGGGTCTTGCCGTCGACCACCAGCACGAAGGTTTCCAGTCCCAAGGCAAGGGTGATCGTGTCGCCGATGCCAATGGCGGCGAAATCGGTAATGGCCGCGATCTCAACCCGTGCGATCCAGACCGGACTCTCCTCGTCGCAGGAGAGCGTCGCCTCGACAATGCGGATGCGCTGGCCGCGCCAGACGAGCTCCGGGCTGTTCACCACCGCCTGCAGCCGGGCGTCGCCGAGGATGGCCCAGGACGCCGTCAGCCGCTTGGCCACAGGATCGACGTCGGTCACGTCGTATCCGAGCACCTGCCTGGCCGCGACCGCTTGGGTCAGCCAGTACGCGGCCTGCATCGATTTCCGGCAGGTGCCGAGATCGGTGTACGGAATGACGTGGCGGCCCTTGGTCTGATGCACGTCGCCCCAGGCAGCCAAAATGCTCCGGCGGTGCTGGCGCATGTCCCCGTAGGGATGCCGGCTTGATCCCTCCAGCCGCAATCCGTAGGGTGACTGGAGATTCTGCGCGAACCGGATCGACCAGCCCTCGGCGTGTTGCCAAGCGCGCACCCGGGTCAGATCCCAGGGCGTGGCGTTGGCCACGAAGACTTCCGTCTTGCCCCAGGCGGCCTCGAAGCGGCGCTTGAGGACGGTCGGGCCGGAATCGGCGTAGAGACCCGCCCCCAGCGTGATCGCAAGCGAGAGGCCGAGGGTCATAGCACGGTGAAGCTCTCGGGCGCCGGCACGGCGTAGGGCTGATCATTGGCGTCGCCGGTCATGGCGATCCAGCCGGGCACCACAGTCTCCTCCTGCGCGTAGCCGTCGGTGAGGATCAGAATCTCGTTGAACTCGCCGAGGACGCAGGCGCTGATGCCGCCGTCCCGGTTTGGAAACTGCGGTACCGCCATCTTGGGCAGGGGCGAGCCGGCGTGGCGCTTGCCGCTGAAGCTCCAACCCTCGCCGAAGGGTGACCAGGTGCCGGCCCACCGCCCGGCCCGGATCATGCCGGTCTCGTCGCGTGCATAGGGCGTATTCCAGTCGCCCCAGCCATCCCATATCCCATAGCGGGCGCACAGCCCTTGATGCGTGTCGGACGGATAGCGCCGCGAGGTCGTGCCGGCATAGGCAAAGCGCATCGTGACGCCCGTGGCGCTTGTGGCATCCACGGCGGTGCCGTGCAGCCACCACCAGCCGGCTGCGCCGTCGCAGGCAAACCAGAATGCGATTTCCGGCGAGGGGTCGCCCACCCACGCGGAATGGACGATGGTGTAGCTTGGCGCGTAGGCATTCGGGTCGAGGTAGTCGTTACCGAAGACCGGATAGGCCAGGATCGCCCCGGCGGTTCCATAATCCTGGAAGCTGAACGCCCAGTGCGGGATGTCGTCATGGGCGGTTCCCGCCGGCGATCCCATGCGGATGAAGTCGATGCCGTCGGCGGTGTCGAGCAGCACGTTGAAACCGGCGTTCGTCACGAAGGTCTTGAAATCAGCGAACAAGCCCTGCACGGCAGCCTTGTTGAAGGTACCGGCGGGGAACGTCTTCTTGAAGCCGACCCGGGCCATCACGCGCTCTCCCCGTGGATGGCCAGCGACGTGTAGTCGTTCGCCAGGCTGAAGGTGCCAGCCGGCACTTGGCGGCGATACCAGATCGGGATCGCGGCCGGTTGTGTGGCAAAGGTCACCGTATCGTTGGCCTGGAAGCTGCCGCCCCAAGCAATAGCCTTGATCGTGAAGTACGGCGTGCCAGTCGCCGGGTTCAGGGGAGCATAGTCGGCACTGACCGAACCCACGGCAGAGAGCGTACCGACCGTATTGCCGGAAACCGTGAAGGTCGTGGCACTCGTGAAAGTCAGCGTCCAGTTCTCCTCCACCGCGCCCTTGTTGTGGGCGACGAGGTTGCCGACGGTGGCCGAATCGAAACTCCCGGCGGCACTCGTGACTGACACGCCGCTGAAACCGGCTGCTACGTTGGGCAACTCATAGACGCTGGAAACCAGCGTGTTCGCCGTGGCGTAGCCGTTCGCGAGCGCGGGTGAGATGTCGACCGTGGCGAAATCCGCCCCGTAGACAACGCCGGTCACGCTGACCCATTCCTCGTTGCCGGCACCGCCGGTGCTCGGCCGATCCGAGACGCGCACCACGTCGCCTACTCGGAACGGTTGCAGGGTGGCGTACTCGGCGTTGTGCTCGCAGGCCACCTGAATCTGAGTGGCCCCTCCGACAACGGGTGCGTAGAGCGTGCCGACGCCAAAGGGACGGCCGCCGATCTGGTCTTCGGTGTCGGTCTGCGTGCCCGGCTGGAACACCACGAAATCCCCCGCGGGCGTCAGGCTGTCGAGGAACAGGCGCACGTTGAGCAGCGCCGTATCCTGCGCGCTGTTGATGTGGATGAAGGCCTTGCGCCACTTCACCGCGCCGGCCAGTCGCTCGGACTGCGAGACGTCGGGGAAAAGGTTGTTCTTCACCCCGGACACCAGCTGCGAGAACGTCATCCGCCCGCCGTTCTGGGCGGGGATAGTGTCCGACATCAGGGCGGCGGGCCGCCAGACGATTTCATTGTCGAGAATGGGCATGGGTTCCTCTCAAACGGTCATGAGCTTGATGGTGGCGAGATAGAAGTCGCCGGCTTGTGGATTGGCCACCGGCACCAGCGGCTTGGCCTCGAAGGCCGGCGCGTCCTGGTGACGGAACATCACCTGCCGCGCCTCGCTGCGCAGGGTCAGGCTGTAAACGCCGCCTGGGCTTGCCGCCCGCAGGGCCAGCGCCTCGACCTGGGTGCGCGTGAACCAGCCAGCATCGGATTCGGATTCCAGGGTGATGGGCAGCCCAGCCTGCAGCTGGCCGTAGAACACCACCACCGATCCGTCGAGGGTGCGCCGCACGGTCTGCGCGACCCGGCTTGCTGCAAACTCGTCGGACCAAAGGAGGCCCGCCGGCAGTTGAATGCCGTCCAAGATGATCACGTTGGTCTCCTACCGGAACTCGGGCTTGATGTAGTAAAGGAAGCGCGTACTGACCGAACTGAGCGCGGCGAGGCTGCCCACCTCGACCATGTCGCCGTTGGGCCCGAGCAGGTAGTCGCCCACCTCGAAGCCGCCGTTGTCGAGGAAGCTGCCGAAGCGCACGGAAGGGTGCACGGCGAGGTTGCGGTAGTTGGGCCAGGCGCCCGCGTTGTTCGTGATCACCGTCTGGAAGGCGTTGCGCATCGCCGCATCGTCGATCAACGTCCCGCCCCGGGTATAGAAGCGGTCGATCCACAGCACGTTCGAGAACGACTCGGGATAGGTCGGCGGGCTGTAGGCGACGGGAACGAACCAGCGGATGTCGTCGCCATCCATCACCACGTACTCGGTGACGCCGAGCATTGCTGCCACCTGCTGCATCATCGCGCGGGTGAGCGAGATCGACACCGCCTCCACGGGCACCCAGACGTACTGCGAGCCGTCCCAAGTCTGCCGTTCGCCGTTCACCATGAGCGGCGCGGAGAGGCTGCCCCATCCCGAGTAGCCGGGCCAGGGACGCTTGTGCCAGGGGCTGACCCAGTCATACGGCGACGTCTGGTAGCCGGTCACGAAGTAGGTGGCCGGATCGATCGGCGGCTGGTAGCTGGGCTTGGTGATCGAGCGGTCGATCGTCGTGATCGCCACCGCATTCAGGTTGTACTGCTGGAGGGCGTATTCGTAGTCGTAGCGCCCGTCAGGGGCGTACTTCTTGATCGCGCCCCACTCGGGTTCGTACTGCGGCCCCCAGCCGGACAGATCCCAGTACCAGCGCTGCGTCGCCTTCAGGGCCGGCAGATTGGCCGGAGTCGTCTCCGGCGGACTCGGTGCGGTCAGGAACAGGCTGAACGGGATCGTGCACTGCCCGTTGTACATCGAGATGTAGCTGCTGCCCCAACTACGCTCCCAACCGTAGGTGGGCGACATCGGGTGCAAGGGGTATGCGTTCCAGTTGAACATCCCGGAGATCGACACGCCCCCGGCGAGATGCTTGGTTTCTCCCGGCTGCAGGATCACCCAGGCCTGCCAGCCGGAGGCCTGGACGACGAGCCCCACGGCGAAATCCAGCCTGTTCTCGATCCTCACCACGAAGCGGAAGGTGGTGAGGTTCTTCATGTCGAACACGGCATCGAACAGGATGCCGGTTCCGTCCGCCGGCCACGGATAGAGCACCGGGCTTCGCGTGTAGGTGTATTCGAACGGCGGGATGATGCCGTCAGTCATCCCTGGCGTGTAGCTGATCAGCGACGGCATGTGGGAGAGGAAGATCGGCTTCCACGACATCCGCGTATCCCCGCCCGAGCCGAGCACGTTGCTGGTCACCGAGCGATTGAAGGTCTGGTAGCCGTAAGCCAGCAGGATGACTTGCATCCGGTAGGTACCGGTCGCCGGCAGACCGGCATTGGCCGGATCGATGGCATGGATCGGGATGGACCAGTCGACGCCATGGTGTCGGATGATGCCATTGGCATCCATCGACATCTGCTCCCAGCCGCTCGGCCACCAGTTGTAGGCGGTCATCTGCCCGGGCGAGTAGTTCGGGCCGTGCACGCTCTGGTACCAGATCTGCCCGGATTCCAGATGGACGACCTCGATCACGGCGGCAATGCCGAAGTAGCCGACGCCTTGGCTCACCTGATAGCTGAGCGGCTGGGCCGGATCGACCCGATCCGCCACGGCCGGCGGGATCGGCCGCGACTCGAAGCGCAGCCACAGATCGGCGAGCCGGTCGATGACGAGGTGGAGGTTGCCCAGGGACTGCCAGCCGACGCTGCCGGAGAAGCGCAGGGTGCGGCTGTAGAGCTCGAAGTAAGGGTCGGGCGTGATGGTCGGCTGGTCGCGCCAATCCCAGTGGAAGTTGCCGCCGCCCGGGCCGTGCAGCACGTAATCGAAGCCGACCGGCTTGCTGAAGAGTTCGCGTGGCAACATCGGACAGGGTGCTGGCGGCAGAGTCGTCCCGGCAGTGAACGGCACCGATAGCCGCGCCTCGATGCCGCGAGCCCGGCTTTCGCCGTGCCGCACCCCGGCCCGGCCGAGACGGCTGGACACGGTGAGGCGCAGGCCGGGCTTGGGCTCTGACTGCGTGGCGTAATGGCGGCTCTCGCACTGGTTGTATGCCTGGCTCACGGCGTTGTTGAGATCACTGGTCACCTGGTCGTAGTAGCGGCGCGCCAGCGGACTATGATCGGGCTGCGGTTGCATCCACCAGTACCCATTGCCGAACAGCCAGTAGAAATCGACGCCCGGCCAGTCGTAGATCCACCAGTCGCATTCGCGGCTCCGGCGTACCTCGTCCTGCGCACTCTCCCAGGTGCAGGCGAAGAACTCGATGGGCAGCCCCTGCTTGAGGTTGGCTTTCACCGGGCCGCCCAGGGGCGGTGTGACATCCGGCAAAGGTTCCCGCAACGGCGCTCTCATCACGCGCCCCTGGAGAGTTCGCGCAGGGCCTGCGCGAGTTGCATGGCCGTCTCGCGCGAGGACTGCACGGTGTGCGGCTTGCCGCCCACATGAAAGCGCAGGTCGACCACGTCGCGGGCAGGCGTGCCGTTGTCACCAGTCATCATTGCTACCTTGCTCACCGCGTTGCCCACGGCCCCGCCGGCGGCGAAGCGCGGCAGCGGGGGCAGGAAGCCGGCATTGAGCGAGGCGAAGAAGTCCTCGCCGAACTTGCGCACGCTGGCCGCACGGATCACGAATTCGCCGTGGGAGAGTAGCGCCGGCACCGAGTCCGAGGTTTCCGTCCCCGGCCCGATGATGCGCCCGGCCATGCGCCGAAATCCCGCCGCGACAGCCTGCCCGCCTTCAGCCAGCTTCTGGATCAGGCCGCCTTGCGCATTGGTGTAGACCTTGGTGACGTAGATCGTGTGAGTGCTCGAGGTTGGTCGCAGCAGTTCCGACACGGCAGCCCGGTATTGATTCAAGTCGGGCTGCACGGTGTGCGTGGCCGAGGTCGGCGCCGACAGCACGGTCTTGGCATCCAGGGCGAACGACGCCAACTGCTGCCGGGGCTGATCGAAGGACACCAGCGCCGGGATTTCCACATTGGCGCTGGAAAGCAGGCCCTTGAGCCGGTCGATGTCGGCAATGACCTGACTCGTGTCGGCCTCGACCTTGGCGAGCAACTGCAGGTTGTCCGTGTCGGACTTGAGTTTTTCCAGAGAGGCTTGCGCCTCCTTGGTGTCGACCTGAATCTTGGCGACGAGCTGTTGCGCTTCGGTCAGCGCCTTGAGCTTCTCGATGCCGGTTTGGGCGGCCTCGATGTCGAGCTCGAGCTTGAGCTTGTCGGTTTTCAAGAGATCGACGCGCAGCTTCTCGACCTCTGCCGAGATGGATTGCAGCGCACGCTTGGCCTCGTCGGCCCCGGTGCCTGCTTCCTGTGCCGCCTTGCGGTGGGCATCGCCCAACCCCTTGAGCGCCGTGTCGGCGATATCGGCCGACTCTTTGATCTGCTCGATGGCGCGCTTGGCGGCCTCACCCTCGGAAACCACCGTCTGGGTCACGGTCTTGCCGTTACTCTCGACCTGGCGAGTGACTGCCGAGGCGGTGCGCTCTGCGAGCTGCATCGCTTCCTCGGCAAGCTTCCTGGCCTGCTCATAGTTGCCGGCGGCAAGCGCTGCGCGGGCCTGCGCCTGCTTCTCGTCGATCTGGCGCAGCCGATCCTGATAGGCCGCATACTCGTCCATCCCCTTGCGGGTCAGTTCCCGAATGCGATCCTCGACCGACAGCCGCAGATTGAGCCGCGCCTCATCGGCGGCCTTGGCCGCCTGCAGATGCCGCTGTTCCTCGGCGATCAGCCGGTCGACGGTGGCACGGTAGGCCGACTCCAGTTGGCTGTAGATGGCGATGCGCGCCTCGACCGCCTGCCGCTCGACGGCCTGCACATCCTGGCCCGCCGCCCGCGCCAATGCCACGGCTTGGCCGTAGGTGGTCTTCCACGCCGCTTCCATTTGCCCGGCGCCGGCTTCCACTGCCGCGAGTTTTTCGCGCTCGGCGGCGAGCAGCGCCTGGGCCGATTCACGGATCGCGGCGGCCTCGGAGCGTGCTGCGTTCTGCGCCGCCGCTTCCTGCCGCTTGTAGTTCGACTCGATCTCGGCAACACGGACATCCCAGATCGCCTTGATGTCGGCGGCCACCTGTTTGTAGCTGGCCGACAGTTGCTTGACCGTCTCGGCTGCCTTCTTGGTTTCGGCATCGAGCGCCTGCCGGATCGCCTCGCCGGCCTGAGTGGCTGCGCCCTGGATGGCGCGCAGAGCGTCCGCCGTACTGGGCAGCGCGGCCTTGAGTCGCTCGGCAGCCTGCGCCGCCAGCATCATCTGGGTTTTGACGGAGAGCATGCCGGTATTGGCCAGTTCCTCCATCGCGGCGGTCAGCTGTTCCAGTTGCTGGCGCTGCCGATTCATCTCCTCGATGGCGCGATTGGTTTCGCGGATGTCCTGCACCATCTTGACGATGCCGCGCCCCATCTCCCAGACGGCGACGGCGGCGAGCACCGGAAGGAAGCGCATGAAGACTGCCTTCAGGACATTGACCGACTCCATCAGCTTGGCGACGGCGGCCACGCCCTTCACCGCGAGCACGGCGACCAGCGCTTCGCCCAGCACGAGCGCGACGGTCATGATTTCCTCGCCGTGGCTGGCCACTGTCACCAGGGCGTCGGCGAGTTTCTGCAAGGCCGGCAGCGCAGCTTCGGCCACCTTCATGGCGATGCCGGACAGCGCCTGCTTGACAGTGTCGAGGGTGTCGTTGAACTTCTCGGCGGCCTTCGCGGTGTCGCCGCTGATCTCGAGGCCAAGCTCCTTGAATTTCCGCTTGAGCTCCTCGATGCCTGCCCAGCCCTGGTTCAGGAAGGGGATCAGCTCGACGCCGCTCTTGCCGAAGAGCTTGACGGCCAGCGCCGACTTCTCGGCCCCGTCAGGCATCGCGGCGAAGGCATCCGCCAGGTCGAGCAGCACCTCCTCGGTCGGGCGCAGTTGCCCTGCCGCATCCTTGACCGAGACACCGAGGCGGGCGAAGACCTCGGCCTGTTCTTTCGAGCCGCCCGCCGCCTCGACCATCGCGGTCGAGAGCTTCTTGATCCCGTTGGCCAGTCCCTCCAGGTTCGTGCCGGCCTGCTCGGCAATCGGCTTCAGCAACGAGAGCGACTCGACTGAGAGGCCGGTCTTCTGCGAGAGCTTGGCCAGCTCGTCGGCGGTCTCCAGCGCGTGGTTGCCGGCGGCAACCAGCCCGGCGACGGAGAGCGCGGCGCCCAGCCCTGCCAGTACGCCGTTGACCTTCGAGGCCGCGCCCGTCAGCCCCTCGAGGTTGGTTTTGACAGACGCGAAGGCCTGCTTCGTCTGGTCGATGGCGGTGATAAGGATTTGGGCGCGGTCAGAGGCCACGGATTACAAACCTTGTGCGTTCAGTTGTTGCAGGATGGCGGTGGAGAGCTTGGGCATTTGCGAGCGCACGATGCCGGGCAGATCGAAGCGCCCGCGCAGGGTCACGCTCGGCACCAGGACGGCGATGGGAATCTCCTGACCCCGCTTGATCGACTTCGCGCCGGTGCGGCCGCGTTCGGCCCGCTTGAAGCGACGCAACTCGCTGGTGTTGTCCTTGATGTTCTCGGCCATCAGGATCACGCGGCCGTTCTTCTCGATGAAGAAGGCATTTCCCATGCGCATCAGGCCGTCGATCACGCGACGGAAGGCCTTGCGGCCGATGCGCTGGTGCTCAGGCAGGAGCGGGATCAGCATTCGACCACCGATGCTGCCGCCACGCACATGGATGCCCAGCCAGGGGATGCGTGAACCGATGAGGAGCGCCGGGAATTTCTCAGGACTGCCGGCGTAGAGCTTGTACCGCATCGATTTCACGAACCCGGCCTTGCGCACCTTGAAGGCCGACTGCATCCGCGTCTGGGCGGTCTGCGCGATCTCCTTGCCTGCGGCTTTCATCCCGGCTTCCACCGCCTTGCGGATCGCCCGACGTTTGTCCGGCACCCAACTGTCGAGCCGCTTCGGGTCGAGCAGACCCGAGGTGGTGAGGGACAGCTTCATGGCTTGAGCTCCCGAGCGAGCGACTTGATCTCGGCCCCGCCGCCGCGCGTCGCCGTGACGAGGAGCGCGAACTGGACGGCCAGTTCCTCGCGTTCGGCAAGCTCGGCGGCAGCGAGAAAGGCTCGCACCTGCGCCAACGTGTAGTTCAGGATGTCGGGGTAACGGTGCCCGGCCCGGAGGAGTCGGCCGATGGCGTCTGACCAGGGATCACCGTGCCGATCCGCTGGCTCACCCGCGTGATCTCCGGCACCACGCGGCGGATAAAAAAATCCGCATTGGCCCCGAACACCGCTTCGGCAAGCCGGATGGCCTCATCCAGAGCCAGGCCCGACACCCACTCCGGGGGGCGGCGGCAGGCGATGGCCAGTGCCAGGATCACCGTCTCGCCGTCCTCGGCCAGCAGTCGCAGCCAATCGGGGGCGGCGCTGAGCTTCCCAGCGATGGGGCGCACGGTACGGGCGAATATCGGCAGTTCCCCAACCTTGAGGGGCGTGACGTCGAGTGCCTCGCCGCCAATGGTCACGGTTTCGGCAACGGGCGGCAGCGCGGCAAAGGTCTCGTCAGTCATGGCGATCACCCGAGCTGGACGATGCGGCCGAACTGGCCGAGCACCGCGTCGTAGGGTTTCGTCGAATCGGCAAGCAACGAGCCTTCCAGCTCGAACTTGTTGAGGTCGTTCGAGATGATGTCGAACTTCTTCAACGGGTCGAACGCCACGCGGTAGAGCTCGATCAGCACCTTGGCGTTGCCGGCTGCGGTGTTCACCCCTTCGAGGCGCAGGAAGCGCTCCGGCAGCGGCTGTGTAAAAATGCCGATCTCGGTCACCGCGCCGAAGGTGTAGCTCGCCTTGAGAGGCAACGTGAAGCCGGTGATGTCCAGAAACTGGAGGGCACCGAAATCCTCGTCGGCCGTGTAGTGCGTGCCGGCTGTCAGGGTTGCTGGCGTGGCGGCAGAGTCCGCCAGGGTCAGGGCCGACACCTTGGGGTGCGCCAGGAAGTAGCGGTCGCCGATGACGGGCGCGGCCCCACCCACGGGCTCGTCGGTGACGCTGCCGCCGGCATCGGTGACATGGCTGCCATAGAGTGCCAGCGACAGGTTCTCCTTGGTGAATTCCTCGATGGTGAGCGCGACGGTGGCGGATTTCTGCTTGACGAGGCGCAGGTCGACGGCACGCTGGCCGGTCTGGCTCTCGTAGTGTTCGATCACGTCGGTCTTGAGGGCGAGCGATAGATCGGCAACGTTGCCTGGCGTGCGTACATTGATCGGCTCGCCGTTGGCGTTGCGTTCGCCGAGATAGACACGGCCCTGGAAGGAAGCGTAGTAGGACATGCTGGATTACTCCTTGGTGGTCTTGACGGCCTTTGCCGTGGCATCGGGTGCGTCCGATGCCGGCTCGGGGCGATGGGTGGCAGGTTCGGCGATGCGTTGGTCGATCAGCCAGCGTGCGGCGTGCTCGTCCACGTCGATGACGTGGCCGGCGGGATAGGCCACCCCGGCATGGGTGTGGGTGACCTTGAGTTTCAGCTTGGGCATGGTCAGCCTCCTTGAGAGATGTCGGATACGAGGGTGCGGTAGGTGATGCGGTAGATGGCCGGGCTGGCGATGGCCTCGACGTCGGCGTCTTCCGCCTGGTAGTCGGCGTCCATCTCGGCGACATTCAGCGCCAGGCCGCCGAGGGTGGGATCGGCGAATAGCGCCACATGGGCTCGGCAGATGATGTCGTCGGCCACGGCATGGCCGTCGGTCGGATCGCGGGCATGGCCGATGAGGCGCACGACGAGGTCGCGTTCCATGCGGTCGTTGCTGCGCTTCACCGGGGCATCGGACTCGATGAGCACGACGAGCGCCGGCGTCTGCTCGCGAGGGATGGCCGTGGTCGGCTGGCGCAGCACGGTGA
>DYFW01000335.1 GCA_020725005.1 Thiobacillus denitrificans | reverse complement strand
CGCGCATGGCGCCCGCCGCCACCGGCACCGACACCGGCGGCTCGATCCGCCAGCCCGCCGCGTTCACCGGCATCACGGGGCTGAAGCCGACCTACGGCCTGGTGTCGCGCTACGGCATGATCGCGTTTGCCTCCAGCCTCGACCAGGCGGGCCCGATGGCGCCGTCGGCCGAGGACTGCGCGCATCTGCTCAACGTGATGACCGGCTTCGACCCCAACGACTCGACCAGCCTCGAGCGCGAGAAAGAGGATTACACGCGCGGCCTCGACCAGCCGCTCGCCGGCCTGCGCGTCGGCCTGCCGAAGGAGTTCTTCGCAGAAGGACTGAACAGCGAGGTCGCCGCCGCGGTCGAGGCCGCCGTCGACGAACTGAAGAAACTCGGCGCCACCCCGGTCGAGATTTCGCTCGCCAACTCGCGCTTGGCCATTCCCGTCTACTACGTGCTCGCCCCCGCCGAAGCCTCAAGCAACCTGTCGCGCTTCGACGGCGTGCGCTACGGCTACCGCGCGCCCGACTACACCGACCTCAACGACATGTATTCCAAGACGCGCGCGCAGGGCTTCGGCGCCGAGGTCAAGCGCCGCATCCTCATCGGCACCTATGTGCTCAGCCACGGTTATTACGACGCCTACTACCTGCAGGCGCAGAAAATCCGCCGCCTGATCGCCGACGACTTCGCCGAGGCGTTCAAGGCCTGCGACGTCATCCTCGGCCCCACCGCGCCGGGCACCGCGTTCAGGCTCGGCGAGAAATCCGACGACCCGGTGGAAATGTATCTGAACGACCTCTACACCATCCCCGCCAACCTCGCGGGCTTGCCCGGCATGAGCCTGCCGTGCGGCTTCGACGGCAAAGGCCTGCCGATCGGCCTGCAGCTCGTCGGCAGTTATTTTTCCGAGGCGAAGATGCTCAATATCGCGCACCAGTACCAGCGCGCCACCGACTGGCATCGGCGCGCGCCGGGTGAGGCATCAGGCGCAAGGGGTCAGGCATGATCGCTGCTTCCTGCGCCACGTCCTTCACCCCTTTCCCCTCACCCCTCGCGAGACTTTTTGTATGAAGTGGGAGACCGTCATCGGGCTGGAAGTCCACACCCAGCTCGCCACCAAGTCGAAGATTTTCTCGGGCAGCAGCACCGCCTTCGGCGCCGCGCCCAACACCCAGGCCAGCGCGGTCGACATCGCGCTGCCCGGCGTGCTGCCGGTGCTGAACCGCGGCGCGGTGGAATGCGCCATTAAGTTTGGCCTCGCGATCGGCGCGACGCTCAACCGCGTCAACGTGTTCGACCGCAAGAACTACTTCTACCCGG
>DYFW01000078.1 GCA_020725005.1 Thiobacillus denitrificans | reverse complement strand
AACCTCCAATCCCGCGTGGGGCCTTGCTTTGACGTGGTTTCCAGCCGGCGAATCCCCCTTCGGCGCGGGCCTATTCTGAGACTGGGGCTGCCTTCCATCGGCACGGACTGACAATTTCCGTCACCCGGTCAAGGCCGGGCACGCCGTCGCCCGCCCAAGAAAAAGAAAAAGCCACGGCGGACCGTGGCTTGGGAATGCTGGTGGTCGGGCGTCTATCGAACATCAGCCGGAATGCCGCGTCATTGCTTGATCTTCGAGTTCAGCAATTGAAAAATACCCCCATATTTACCCCCGCCTTGGCCCGGTGGCGAAAAAGACACAGCCAGCCCAGTGTTGCTACCAGCTCATCAGTCCTTATCGGATTCCGGCGCGGCCGGCCTTCGCAGCGCTACGACATTCGGCGGCCTTGACGTCGCAAACTTGCCGCCAGCAGCTTTCTTTGCCGCGTCGGCCTGCGCATCCTTCTTGCCACTCTCGCCGCGCTTCTGGTGAATGTATGGCGCTGCGGCAATAGCGGCCTTGACCTGGGTGGCGTTCGCGCCAATCTCGCCGGCCATGACTCCGATCAGGAATTCAAGCGGATCGCGCTCAGTGGTGACGTGCGGCGGCTTGGGCTTGCGGCCAGCGCCTGGGCGCGCGCCGCCCCATCCGCTAGTGGTTCTCTTCTTGCCAGTCATCTGTCACCTCAACTTGATTTCTGGTTGAAAGCGGGATTTTTTCCCTGCATGCGTAGGCAAGCGGTTTCCAACATCGAAATCTTGCAGCTATTCGACCCCCCCCCCTTCCCCCCTATACCCCGCCACAAGGGCGTGGCACAGGGCCTTCCGGCATGCTACCGATTCATCGGCGCCCGGCCTGCGCATCGGCAAGATCAAGCTTCGCGCGCAGCACGCCGGCCTGTGTGTCCGCGCGCTGGCTGGGCCTGGGCTGCCGTCTCTCCCATTCGTCGAAGGTCGTGCGTTTCTCCCGAAGCCATTCCTGAAACGGCTTGAAGTTCCGCAGATCGTCGGCCCTCGGGCCGCTGTGACTGTTTGCATGTTCCCTTCTCATGGTGTTTCTCCCTTGGTGGGTTAAGCGGTTGCGTGTAGCCAGCCATCCGAATCGACCCGCTGGTTCGGGATGGCCTTCGCCGGTTCCTGACTCGGCACGCGGCCGCGCAGGTGTTCCGGCAGTTCGGACTTCTTGAGAAAGCCGCGCGTTGCACACTCGATTAGATAGCTCGCCGTGACGCTGTATTCGTAGCGCAGCAGCCCCAGATTGCCGACCGGCATGGGCGTCAGTCCGTGCAGCCCGGTGCCCTGGAAAATCTCATCGCGCAGATCAGCTTCGGCGGTGAGCGCGGCGTCCAGATCGATCAGGCGTTTCACGATTTCCCTGACGAGCTCGGCATGCTTCGGCGCCAGCTCCCGGCAGATTTTATTATGCAGCTCGGCGCGGATGTTTTCGACGGTTTGCCGCTGAATCTCGATTGCGCGATGCAATGCCGGCCGTTTGAGCTGGGCGGACTCAAGCTCGGCACGGATGCGCGAAGCCTCGGCGATGTCTTTGAGCGCTGCATCCGATTGCCCAGCCAGCATGGCATGCGCTTGCTCTTCGATCTTGCTGCGCCGCATAGCAGGCTCGGAGAGCGCCAGGTAGTTCTTGTCGACCAGATCTTCGACCGCCTTCAATTCGGCTTTCAGCTTTTCGAGAAGCGTGCTTGCCTCCGCGAACTTCGGATCGTCGTTCAGGTTGATTGCGTGCTCAGTTTTCATCTTTGCTTCCTTTCAAAAAATGGCCGTGAGGCCGTTGGTAGGGCCGATGCTCTGGCCCCGGTTTCCGTAACGCGCCGGCAGTGTTGGCCAGCGCCGCCAGGGTTGCCGTCTCAAGGGACATGGCTTCTTGCGAAGAACCATCAGCCGCCTCCCTCATGATCGAAACGTCTTGCCGAAGTGCCTGGCGCCATGCCGCCCTGCAGTGCCCACAGCGTCAGCAGCACGTCCAGCGGATGCGTGATGCCCAGGGCTCTTATCGCGGCTTTGGCACCTTCCATCGGGGTCATGCCTGGCTTCATGAAACAGTGGGGCGGTACCTCATCGAGGCGGCCGGCGCGGATGGTTTGAATTCGCTTAGCCATCGAAGCCTCCCCTTGTGGTTCCCCTGGCCTGTGCCGGGCGCGGCGGCTGCCCGCGGTAATCGCTGAATCGCAAGCGCGGGGCGTCGTACTGCAGGGTGATGTCACCCAGGGCGCCGTTCCGGTTTTTGCGCACGACCAGGCTGATGAGGTCTTGCCATTCGGGGCCATCGTTCCGATGCAGCATCATGATCACGTCGGCATCGGCCTCGATGTCGCCGGATTCGCGCAGATCGGACATTTGCGGACGCTTGTCGGTGCGCGACTCCACGGCGCGATTGATTTGCGCCAGGGCAACCAGGGGCACGCGCAGCTCCTTGGCCAGGCCTTTGAGCCCGCGCGAGATGCCGCCGACTTCCTGGGTGCGGTTTTCGCCCTGGCCTTTCATGAGTTGCAGGTAATCCACCACGATCAGCCCGAGGCCATGCTGACGCTTGACCTTTCGCGCCTTGGCGCGGGCATAGGCCACCGTGATGCCGGGCCGGTCATCGATGAAAAGGGGCACGTCAGCGGTATCGGCGCACACGGAAGACAGCTGGCGCCAGCCGTCCTGCGAGGCGGTGCCGCTGCGCATGTCTGACATGGGCACGCCGGACCGGCTAGCCATCAGCCGCATGGCGAGTTCCTGCCCGGTCATTTCCATGGTGAAGAAAAGCACCGGCGCCCCGGTGCTGGCAACGTGGTCGGCGATGTTGAGGGCGAGCGCGGTTTTCCCTACCGAAGGACGCGCGGCCAGAATCACCATCTGTCCCGGCTCCAGGCCGCCGGTGATCCAATCGATGTTCTCGAAGCCGGTAGACAGGCCGGCCAGTTTCCCGCCCCGCTCGCGGCGTTCATCGATCTCGCGCAATGCGCCCCGGACGGCATCATGAATCCGAACAGGTTCGCCGCCCTGACGGTCGAGCAATCGCGCCATCGCAATATCGGCCTCCTGAGCGATTTTTTCCGGCTCGAATATACCGGGGGCTAGGCAAGCCTCTTCCATGCGCGTGGCGACCCCATAGAGGCCGCGCATGATGGATTTCTCGCGCACGATCTCGGCGTACCGGTGAAGGTTGGCCGCGCTGGGGGTGTTGCTCGCCAGCGCGACGATGTACGGAAGGCCGCCGACGCTTTCCAGTTCGCCCAGCGATTGCAGCGCCTCGGCCACCGTCACCACGTCGACCGGCTTGCTGGAATCACCGAGCGCTTTCACGGCGTTGAAAATCCGGCGGTGGTCATCGCGGTAGAAGTCCGCCGCAGTCATCACGCCTTCGATGCGATCCAGCGCACCGGCGCCGGCAATCAGCAAACCACCCAGGACAGCCTGCTCGGCTTCGATCGAGTGCGGGGGGAGGTATGTCGATGCCGGGATTCCGGTTTCGGGAAGCGTGCGGGCGTTCATGCGGCTGCCCTCCTGGCCTGTTCGCCGGCAGAAGTCCACGCGGCGGCCTGGCCTTCGGCGAGGAACCAGAGCTTGTACCAGTTGCGACGGACAGCATTTCTGAAGGTCTGGCGCCAGTCCTTGTAGCGTTTCGCGGTCGGCAGATAGGCGGCTTTGAATTCAGCCCATGCGACAACCAGCATCTCGTGATCGATGCCAACCTTTTCGGCGTATTCGAATACCGGGTCGTCATCCGGTACCGGCTTCTCGCCTGCAGCCTTGCATGCCTCCAGGAACATGCGGAGAGTGATCTCGGTTTTCTTCTTGCTTTCACCAGCAACAGGGAGAGAGCGAGCTTGCTCGCGTGTACTGACGGTTATTGATGGTTCTATGACGGTTTGGGTGTACTCCAGTACACCCGTCTCGCGTCCTCCAGTACACCCGTCTGCGTCCTCCAGTACACCCGTGTCCTCCAGTACACCCGTCAGCCTGTGAAGGTTGATTCGATACTGCCGGGTTGCACCAGGCTTGCCGCCGAATTCATTCCCGACCACGGAAACGAATCCCGCCTCGATCAGCTTGTGCACGACTCGCTGCGCCCGCCGTGGCTTGAGGCGGATTTTCTTCGATATGGAAGACATCGACGGATAGCACCGGCCGTTGTCGTCGCTCCAATCCGCCAAAGCCAGCAGGGCGAGCAGTTCGGAGCCGCCGCCCGGGTATCGCTCCCAAACCAGAGACATGACGCGAATGCTCATGACGTCACCATCGCGAGCATGTCATCGATGTGCCGGCGTAGCCTCAACCAGCGCAGGCAGACGATGCAGATCGTGGCGCGCGCTTGGCCTCGATAGCAGGTGCACGGGCGCTGGCTGATGCTATACTGGCTTTGCGATGTAGTTTTGCTTTGAGCCCGGCCTGCCCGCCGGGCTTTTTGTTGTCCGTAGCGCATGGCGGCCTCCCTTCAGGAGGCCAGCTTGGCCAAGGCTGCATTCACCTCTTCGAGTTTCCAGCGCGTGGTGCCCTCGCCCAGGCGATAGGGTTTTGGCAGGCGGTTTTTTTTCGACCAGCGCCAGATCGTAGAGGGGGTTGTTTCCAGCATCGCGGCCAAAGTGTTGGCCGAGACAAAGCCCGTTGCGGGCGGGTTGGTGGGTGTCGTTTTGACTGCCATGCGATTTCCCCTTTCGGAAAAATGCAGCCAAGCACACATAACGGCTTGGCACTGCATGGCGTTACTTTGGCTATCGTGGCTTTTTCTGTATTCCCAAAATCAAACGCCATTCAGCGTTGGAAATTTTCAATCCGTCATTCGCTGGTTGATGCGCTCAAGAAAGTGTTTCCAAGAATCCTCGCTCTTCGTGGCCTTCCCAAGCCAATACGTGGCGCGCCCCTTTTGAGTTCCAGCCAACTCCATGACGGCAAGAAAAGCCTTGCCGGCGAGGCCTGTGTCTGATGTTGAGAACTGGATCCCTGCGCGCCCGAGATAATCCTCGATGAAGCGTGCTGTCTGCGCCTCAAATGAGCACGAACCCTTATCGAGGTCAGGAAGCTCCTTGATGGCATGCCTTACTCCAAGCGCAAAATCCTTTAGGTGGGTGGCGTAATTGTTCTGGATTTCGTAGGCCTCTGAAATAGAGGGCCAGCCTTTCATCTGATCATGGTGCGTACGATCTTCGTCATCAAAATTGCTCGCCTTGAGTACTTCAGACATGCCCCGCCAGATAGCATAACCAAGCGCAGGATCGTCCATCGCAAAGCCTGCATCAATCAGCTTGTCGAGTGCATTTGCAAAGGCCTCCACGCGTTCCTTACGCCGCTGCTCATTCTCTGGTTTTGACTGTAAGGAATACCTGGTGAGCCCTTCCAGGCAGGCGACAAATATCCCAGCTTCACGGGCCGCATCATCATCGCGGCATTGTTGCCACACGGTTTTGTATTCCTTCTCGAACAGCGCCATCAATTCATTTCTGGTTCTGTCATCGAATCTTGGCAGATGGTCGTGCTCGTCCTCGTTCGCTTTGCCCATGGTGCGCTTCCTTCATCGCGCCCCTTCAAAAGGTGCCACCCCAGGCGGTGAAGGTGTCCGCTTTTCGCCTGGCCAGGCTAGGGGTGGCTGAACGGTTTCGCCTATCTGTCGGATCGCGGCGAGGAGGTTGGATCGCCGCACTCCTGAGACGTCAGTGCGGCAGGGATCTTGTAGTACACCGCCACCAACAGCCGAGCGAATGCCTCGGCGCCAGACAGCGGCGGTTTATCCATGTGCACCCCTTCGAAGTGACGCCTTCCACCCATCCGCAACCTTGGTGCCGACGTATTTCGCCTTCCATGGCTCCAGCAGCATTTCCATGGGGACGGAACGATACTGCCCTGCCGGCAGGGGCCGACGGGTGAATGTGCTGGTGTGCGCCGCGTGTTTCCGCAGGGCTTCCATCCCTGCCGCGATTCCATCCTGCAGGCGTTTCCCGGCGTCGCCCACCGGTATCGGTTCGCCCGGCCTGACCTTGCTCCAGGCGAAGCGATCCGCCAGCACCTCGTTCGCCGTTCTGATGTGCCGGAGACAGGTAGCGCGCGCCTCCGAATCGCTCAGGCCGACCACCGAGAACGCATCGAAGTTGTCCACTCGGTGGCCGATCTCATGCCAGAACAGGAACGGGAAGATTTCGTGGTCTTCCAGGCGCCCCCAATCGAGCTCTGGGCGGATTGCTGATCTGAATTGATCGGCATCGATCGAGCGGGCAAGCGTAATGGCGGCATGCTCGGTCAGTTCTGACCGGCTGTCCGCAGCATCCCGGACAACCCCGATGGCCATGAAGGAGAACCCCCCGAAGCATTTCAGTTCCTCGACAGTGCTCAAGGTCAACACGCAGCCGTGCGACTTTGCGATCTCGGCGAAGGTTCGGTACTGTCCTCGGGTAATATTCACGACAGCCATGATGTGACTCCTATTCACGTTGTGGTCAGGGCTGGTCGGGTGCGCGAACACCCGTCCGGCCCGCTTTGCCTGAGACCGTCAGGCGGCGGTTTTTCCGTGCAGCGGGATGACGTCGGCCCCCGCTTTCAGCTTGTCCAGGTAGTCCGCCCAGGCCTGCATCATGGCCGTGCGTTGCTTGAGGAACTTGGTGCGATTGTAGGCGGCGCCCAGGGTGTCCGGGACTTTGTGGGCCAGTTGATGCTCGATAGCCTCGGGCGCGAAGCCCAGCTCTTCATGCAGCAGCGTTCGCGCCATTGCACGGAAGCCATGCCCGGTAATCTCGGTCTTGGTGTCGTAGCCCATGCGCCGCAGCGCGGCATTGATGGCCGCATCGCTCATCGGCTTGGTGGGCTCGCGGCCGGGGAAGACGTGTTCACGATGGCCTGACAACGGCTGCAACTCTCGCAGGATGGCGACAGCCTGGCTTGCCAGGGGAACGATATGCTCGGTCTTGGTCTTCGTCGCCAGATAGCGCCACTCGGCGCGGTCGAGGTCGAAGTCTGCCCACTTTGCCTTGCGCAGTTCGCCCGGCCTCACAAAGAGCATGGGCGCAAGTCGCAGGGCGCATTGCACCTGGAAACTGCCACGGAAGCCGTCGATAGCCCGCAGCAGTTCACCCACGGCCTTGGGCTCTACCAGCGCGGGCAGGTGTTCGGTCTTGACGGGCTGCAATGCGCCGCGCAGGTCTGATGTGGGATCGCGCTCCGCCCTGCCAGTCGCAACCGCATAGCGGAATATCTGTCCGCAGCTTTGCATGACGCGGTGCGAGGTATCGACAGCCCCGCGCGCCTCGATACGCCGGATGGTGGCGAGCAATTCGGGCGCGGTGATCTCTGCGATCGGCTTTCCGCCCAGCCAGGGGAACACGTCCTTTTCCAGGCGGCGGATCACCTTCTCGCGGTGGTTCTCGGCCTTGTCCGCCAGGTGCTTGGCAAACCACTCGCGCGCAACCGCCTCGAAGCTGTTGGCTGCCCGCTCGGCTTGCTGTGTCTTGGTGGCCTTGCGCAGCTCGCCGGGGTCGATACCATCCGCCAGCAGCTTGCGGGCTTCATCGCGCTTCTCGCGGGCGCGGGCAAGGCCCACGTCCGGGTAAGTGCCCAGCGCGAGCAACTTCTCTTTGCCAGCGATGCGGTATTTCAGACGCCACCACTTGCCGCCCGCAGGGGTCACTATGACGAACAGCCCCTTCTCGTCAAACAGCTTGAAGGGCTTGTCGGCTGGCTTGGCCTTCTTGATGGCCTGATAGGTCAACGGCATGGCGGAAACTCCTCGACGTTGGGGGTATGACTTCCAGGGGTAGACCAGATACCCCCGAAAGCTACCCCCGCTAGTGGGGTATTTCCATGCTATGCCATGCCACGGCATGAGGCAACAAAAAACCCGCAATCCGTTGCCAGATGCGGGTTTGTGTAGTGGCTTGCTATTGCTTGCAACTGGTATATGGTGGGTCGGGCGAGATTCGAACTCGCGACCAACGGATTAAAAGTCCGCTGCTCTACCGGCTGAGCTACCGACCCGGGATGTGGCATGAAGCCCTATCCGCGAAAGCGCGAGATTATAGACGAAGGCGGCGGGCGGGGTAAAGAGCCGCGCGCGGATTTTGCCTGCCACGCATGGCGAGGTTCAGCGGTAGGGCGTGGGATCGGCCACACCGGCGGCGATGAAGCCGGCGCGGCGCAGGCGGCAGGCGTCGCACACGCCACAGGCGCGGCCCGCCGGGTCGGCCTGGTAGCAGCTCACGGTAAGGCCGTAGTCGACGCCGAGTTCGACGCCGCGGCGGATGATGTCGGCCTTCGACAGATATTGCAGCGGCGCGTGGATCTTGAGCGCCGCGCCCTCGACGCCGGCACGGGTGGCGAGGTTGGCCATGCGCTCGAAAGCTTCGATGAATTCGGGCCGGCAGTCGGGGTAGCCGGAATAATCGACGGCGTTGACGCCGATGAAAATATCGCGCGCGCCGAGCACTTCGGCCCAGGCGAGCGCAAGCGCGAGCATGACGGTGTTGCGCGCGGGGACGTAGGTGACGGGTATGCCCTCGGTGGGCGCCTCCGGCACGGCGATGGAATCGTCGGTGAGCGCGGAGCCGCCGATGTCGCCGAGGCCCAGGCGCATGACGCGGTGCGCGGCGGCACCGAGCGCCTGCGCCACGCGCGCGGCGGCGGCGAGCTCGGCGGTGTGGCGCTGGCCGTAATCGAGGCTGAGCGCATGGCAGGCGTAACCCTCGCTGCGCGCGATCGCGAGCACGGTGGCGGAATCCAGCCCGCCGGAGAGCAGGACGACGGCGGGCTTCATCGTCCCGGGGCGTTGCCCCACAGGATCTTGTGCAGCTGCACCTGCATGCGCACCGGCAGGCGGTCGGCGAGCACCCAGTCGGCGAGCGTGGCCGGTGCGAGTTCGCCCTGCACCGGCGAGAACAGCACGGGGCAGACGCGGTCGAGCTGCCGGTCGCGCAGCAGCGCGCGCGCCCAGTCGTAGTCGGCGCGGTCGGCCAGCACGAACTTGATCTCGTCGTGCGGCGTGAGGTGGGCGAGGTTCTCCCAGCGGTTGCGCGCGTCCTCGCCCGAGCCGGGCGGCTTGATGTCGACGATGCGCGAGACGCGCGGGTCGACGCCGCCGATATCGAGCGCGCCGCTGGTTTCGAGCGATACCGAATAGCCGGCATCGCACAGCGCGGTCAGGAGCGCCGGGCAGTTTCGCTGCGCGAGCGGCTCGCCGCCGGTGACGCATACGGTCTTCACTTCGTAATCGGCGATCCGGCGCAGCAGGTCGGCGAGCGCGACGGTTTCGCCGCCCTGGAAGCTGTAGGGCGTGTCGCACCAGCGGCAGCGCAGGGGGCAGCCTGCCAGCCGTACGAATACCGTCGGCAAGCCTACGCGGCTGGTTTCGCCCTGCAGCGAAAGGAAGATCTCGGTGAGGCGGAGCGTCGCGGCCGGCGTGTCGGCCAAGCTGCCCGCCACTGCGGCCGGGGGAAGCGTTGCGGTGTCCGACACGGGGTTACCCCGGATAATCCATTAGGCGGCCCTGCGGGCCTACGCGCGCCCTGGCGGGCGCTTTGCGGCGCCTCGTGGCCTGTGCTTCGCGCCCATAGGCCTTGCTATGGGCTTGTCGCACATGCCCCGATTCGCTCGCAAACCGCCTCGCCATCATCGCGCGCCCTAATGGATTATCCGGGGTTACTTCAGTTCGGCCAGCCGGCGCGCCGCCAGCGTGGCGGCCTGGGTGCCGGGGTGCTTGGCGACGATTTCCTTCAGCGTCTTACGTGCGGCGGCGGTGTCGTTGAGCGCGAGCTGGCTGGCGGCGATGTTGAACAGGGCGTCGGGCACCTTGTTGCTCGCCGGGTAGGTCGCGATCAGCTTCTGCTGCTGCGCGAGCGCGCCCTTGTAGTCCTTCTGCGCGAAATGCGAATAACCGATCCAGTACTGCGCGTTGGCGGCGAGCGCGCTCGACGGATAGGCCCGGAGAAATTCGTTGAAGCCGGCGATCGCGCCGGGGTAGTCGCCGTCGCGGAACAACTTGAGCGCGGCCTCGTAGCTGCGGGATTCGAGCGCAGGGTCATCAGACGCCACCTGCGGCGCGGCGGCGGCAGTGGCCGCTGTGGCCGCCTGCACTGACTTCGCCAACTCGCCCATGCGCTGGTCGAGATCGGCGTAGAGGTCGTTCTGCCGCTTGCCCAAAGTGTCGAGCTGATGCGCCTGCACTTCGGCCTGGCCGCGCGCCCGGGCGAGTTCGGCCTTGAGCGTGTCGACTTCCTTGATGAGGTCGAGGATCTGCTGCTTGTCCTGCACCGCCGCCTCGATTTTGGCGAGCCGCGCGTCGATGGCGTCGACGCGCTTCTGCAAGGCGTCGACTTTGGCGTTTACCTCGCCGACGCCGAACAGGGCCCACGCCGGCTGCGCCAGCGCAAGGCCGAATGCAATCAGCAGTGCGGACTTACTCGTCGCCATAGACGATGTCGGTGCGGCGGTTTTCGGCGTGCGCTTCCTCGGTGGTGCCGGTGTTGCGCAGCTTCTCTTCGCCAAAGCTGATCGCTTCCATCTGGGCGTCGGACACCCCCATCACGCCCAGCACGCGGCGCACGGCCTCGGCGCGCTTCTGGCCCAGCGCGAGGTTGTACTCCCGGCTGCCGCGCTCGTCGGTGTTGCCTTGCAGGATGACACGCGCATTCGGGTTCGCCTTGAGATAGCCAGCGTGCGCTTCGAGCATGGGGCGGTATTCGTCCTTCACGTCGAACTTGTCGAAGTCGAAAAAGACGCTGCGCTTGTACAGCGGGCTCGCCGGATCCTTGCGCGGGTCGACCACCGGGGCGGCGGGCAACGCGCTGCCGCTCACGCCTGCATTCGTCGTGCCGGCGGTTCCCGTGCTCGGCGTGGTGGAAGCCGTCGGCTGCGTCGTACGCGATTCGACCGCAACCGGTTTGTCGCTGGTGGTGCTGCAGGCGGAAAGGGTCAGAACCAGCAGGACGGGCCAGAGGATTTTGTTCATGAGTGTGTCTCCTTGGGTTGGTAAATCCAAAAAAAACGGGCAGTACGATCGGACGCGGCTAGGGGCCCCACGCCGGTTCGCGTGCGTCGACGCCCGATTCCGACAGGCGCGCCCGCGTACGGCCGTCGACGGTGACGGTTCCCAGTACGCCGCGGTTGCCGACGACGGTGGCGTAGAGCACGGCCAGGCCGTTGGGCGCGAAGCTGGGCGACTCGTCACGCGCGGTGTCGGTCAATACGCGCACCTGGCCGGTTTCCAGCTCCAGCAGCGTGACGCGGAAGCGACCCTCGTCGCGGCTGATATAGGCGAGGAAACGGCCGTCCCGACTGAGCGCAGGCGAGACATTGTACCCTCCCGTGAACGTAACCCGGCGGGCGTCGCCGCCCGCGACCGGCATGCGATAGATCTGCGCGCTGCCGCCGCGGTCGGAGGTGAAGTAGATCGTCTGCCCGTCCGGGGAAAACACCGGCTCGGTGTCGAGGTTGCCGCCGCGCGTGAGGCGTACCGGATTGCCGCCGTCGGCGTCGATGAGATAGATCTGCGACGCCTCGTCGCGCGTGAGCACCACTGCGAGGCGCTGGCCGTCGGGCGACCACGCCGGCGCCGAATTCGAGCCCTTGAACGCGGCGACCTTGCGGCGGCTGCCGTCGGCGAGCGACTGCACGTAGACGATCGGCTTCCTGTCCTCGAACGACACGTAGGCAAGGCGCTTGCCGTCGGGCGAGAAACGCGGCGAGATCACCGGCTCGGCCGAGCGCACGACGATGCGCGGGTTGTAACCGTCGGCATCCGCCACCCGCAGTTCGTAGCGGCTGCCCTGTTTCTGCACGTAGGCGATGCGGCTGCTGAACGCGCCAGGAATTCCGGTGAGTTTTTCATGGATGACGTCGGCAATCTGGTGCGCGGTGGCGCGCCACTGGCCCGGCGCGATGGTGTAGCTCAAGGCGGCGAGCTGGGTGCGCCGCACCGCGTCGAGCAGATAGAAACGCACCTCGAAACGGCCACCTGCCGCGGGCAGCACCTGGCCGACGACGATCGCGTCGGCGCCACGTCCGCGCCAGCTGGCGTAATCGATCTGTGACGGCAGCGTTGGCGGCTGCACGCCGGCGGGATCGAGGCGCCGGAACTGGCCGCTGCGGTCGAGGTCGTTGGCGATGATGTCGGTGAGCGCCGGCGTCGGCTGGCCGGGCGCGGGCTGGAAGGGCACGATCGCGATCGCGATCTGGTTCGCCGCGCCGCCCACCACCTGGATTTCCATCGCGGCGCGCGCGCCGAAGGACGCGCTCAACAGCGCCAGGCACAGGGCGGGAAACAGCAGCACGGCACGCAGCATGAAGGTCAGCGCTCGATAAGACTGGGGTTGCACGGTCCGGCCAAGTCTAGCACAGGGGCCGGCGCGGTCTTCGCGCAGCCCCCGCCTGGCCGGGGATTCACTCTTTGGGGCGGTGAACGAAGGAAAGTTCCGGCACGAAGGCGGCCCGCGCGTCGCGATCGGGCGGCAGCGGCAGCGGCGAGGACTTCTCGATCGCGCGCAGCACCGCGTCGTCGTAAGCGGGGTTGCCGCTGGAGCGCGTCAGCTGCACGCTCTGCACTTCGCCGGTGGGCAGCAGCCTCACCCGGATCCGCACTTCGGGATTGCCCGCGAGATTCTCGGGCAGGCGCGTGTTGCCGCGCACCTTGGCGCTGATGAGGTCGCGGTACTGCGAGACGACGCCGGCCACCGCGGCCTGCCGCCGGCTGGCCGCGGCCTGCGCTTCCGCCTGCTGCGTCAGGGTGGCCGCTTCGGCCGCCGCCTCGGCCGCCATGCGCCGCATGATTTCGGCTTCTTCCTGCTGGCGCCGCTGCGTCTCGATGCGCTGCTGCTCGGCAAGCTGCTTTTCGCGCGCGGCGGCCTCGGCTTTTGCCTTTTCCTCCGCTTTCTTTTTTTCCAGCGCGATGTCGGGCGCCCGCGGCGGCGGCTCGGCCGTTTTCGACGCGGGCTTGACCGGTTCGGGCCTGACGGGTTCGGGCCTGACGGGTTCGGGCTGCGCCGGCTCGGGTTGCGGTGCAGGTTGCGGACGGGGGCGCGGGGACGTCGCCGGCGGCAGCGCCTCCCACAGGTCGACAGCGACCGGCCCGGCAGGCTGGGTCTGCCACGACACGCCGAACACCAGCATGACGAGGAACAGCCCGTGCACGCCCAGCGCGAGCAAACCGGCGGTGAGCTTGGGCACCGGGCGGGTGGCGAAGCGTGCGTCGGTCGCCGCGAGCATGGTCACGGCGCCGGGCGTGCGAGCAGGCCGATGCGCGTGATCCGCGCGCGCTGCAGCACGCTCATGGCGTGCATCACTTCCTCGTAGCGCACGTTCCTGTCGGCGGCGATGACGACGGGTTGATCGGGCCGCGCCCGATGCAGCGCCGCGACTTCCGACGCCAGCTGGGATTTCGTGACCGTGCGCTCGGCGCCGCCGGCGGCGCGGTCGCGCAGGCGATAGTCGCCGGACTCGCCGATGAGGATTTCCAGCGGCTGCGCCGGCGTCTGCGCCGTGTCGGCGACGTTCGGCAATTCGACCTGGCCGGGATTGATGAAGGGCGCGGTGACCATGAAGATCACCAGCAGCACCAGCATCACGTCG
>DYFW01000334.1 GCA_020725005.1 Thiobacillus denitrificans | reverse complement strand
GGAATCGCCACGGCGAGCCCCAGCGCGGTCATGATCAGCGCCTCGCCCACCGGACCGGCAACCTGCTCGAGACTGCCCGAGCCCGACATGCCGATGTTGAGCAGCGCGTGATAGATGCCCCACACCGTGCCGAACAGGCCGACGAAGGGCGCGGAGGATGCGATCGAGGCGAGCATGGTGTGGCCGTATTCCAGGCGCGCGGTGTCCTGGTCGATCGCGCGGCGCAGCGCGCGGGTGAGGAACTCGTCGGCCGAGCCCGACTCGACCAGGCGCTGCCCGGTCTTGTTGCGGTACTGCTCGGCCGCCTGCATGGCGTAATGGGTCAGGTTGGAGAAGGGATCGTGTACGCCGGCGGTCGCGAGATGCCGGGCGACGGCGTCGAGGCCGGGCGCGTTCCAGAAATTCTCGAGGAACACGCGCGCGCTTTTGCGCATGCGCCAGTTGGCGATCGTCTTGCTGACGATGAGGTACCAGGTGATGACCGACATCGCCAAGAGCACGACGAGCAGGAATTGCGCGAGCGTGTCGGCCTGCGACAGGAAATGGGCAAGGCCCAGTTCGACGGGTTGGTTCGGGTTATCCATGCGGGTTCAGCTCCTGAGGGTGAATTGTATCGGCACGATGACCCAGGCCGCGACCGGCTGGTCGCCCTGGCGGGCCGGCACGAAGCGCCAGCGCTTCACGGTGTCGAGCGCTGCCTGGTCGAGACGCGGATAACCGCTCGAACGTTCGATCTCGACCCGCTGCGCGTTGCCGCCGGGGTCGACCAGCACGCGCAGCCGCACCTCGCCTTCCTCGCCCATGCGGCGCGAGGTCGCGGGATAGGGCGGCTCGGGATTGTCGAGATAGTCGGCGTTGAAGCGCGGCTGCACCAGCGGCGCGGGGCGTGGCGCCTCGACCGGCGCCGGCGCCGGGGCAGGCGCCGGGGCTGGCGCGGCATCGGCGCGCGGGGATTCGGCCGCGGGTTCGGGCGGACGCGGCGCCGGTGCCGCGGGCGCGCTCGGCTGCGGCAGCGGCGGCGTGGCGGTCAGCGCCGGGGCTGGCTGGCGCGGCGGCGCGGGCCGGGGCGGCGGCGACGGTGCCTGCGGGGGCGTAGGCGCGACCGGCGTCGGCAGGGGCGTGACGGCGGGTTCGATCAGGCGCACGAACAGCGGCGCCGGCTGCGGCGCCGGCTGCGGTGCCCGGGATTGCGTCAGCATCAGCCCCAGCACCGCGGCGTGCGCCAGTAGCACGGCTGCAAGCACGCCGGGCGAGCGTGGCATCAGGCGAACGGGAGCAAGCGGGAAACGGGCAGGCATCGGACTGCGGCGGG
>DYFW01000077.1 GCA_020725005.1 Thiobacillus denitrificans | reverse complement strand
TGCCCATGCAGACGAACAAAACCCTGACAGCCATGTCACTCCTTGATCAACACGAAACCCAAAAACCGCGCCTGCAACGCTGGCGCAGCCGAACTCAATCCAGCGCGCTCTTCAGCTTGTGCCACTGGATCGGCGCGGGCCGCGCGCTCTGCAAGGCCTCGGCCTCGGCCTGCTTGCGCTGGGCGTATGCCTCCCGCCCGCTGCCGGAACTTCTCCACGTGGAGACTGGCGAGGCGGGTCTGTTCCGCCATCTCGTCCTCGGTCAGCGGCGCCTCGACCAGCTGCGTCTCGATGCGCAGGATCACCGGATGCTTCTCGGTCAGCGCCTGCAGGATCGCGTCGAGCTTCTTCGCAGGCAGGCCGTAGCGCAGTTTCTTGGTGAGGAAGAGCCGCAGGATCGCGCCGTCGCCCGGGTTGGCGCGCCTGCCGATCGCCGCCGCCTCTTTCTGCAGCCAGCCGCGCAGGCGCAGCGGCGTGATCTCGACGCCGGGGTTCAGGATGGCGATGTGGATTCGTCCCGAAGCCATGGGGGACTCCCGTGAGGCAAAAGCGGCATTGTGCAGAAGTTTGCGGGCAGCGCCAATTCAAGCGTCGGGCCCTACGCCCGCTCCTCCACCCCGAACAGCAGCGCCTTCAGTTCCTTCAGCTGGTCGCGCAGCACGGCGGCCTTTTCGAACTCCAGGTTCTTCGCCGCGTCCTGCATCTCCTTCTCGATCTTCTTGACCTGCTTCGTCAGCGACTTTTCGTCCATGATCTTGTATGCCGCGGCGGTCTGCGCCGCCTTGAGTTCCTGCCGCGTGGCGTCGGCGTCGTACACGCCGTCGATGATGTCCTTGATGCGCTTGACCACGCCGCGCGGGGTGATGCCGTGCTCGAGGTTGTAGGCGATCTGCCTGGCGCGACGGCGTTCGGTCTCGTCGATCGCGCGCCGCATCGAGTCGGTGATCCGGTCGGCGTAGAGGATCGCGGTGCCGTTGAGATGCCGCGCGGCGCGGCCGATGGTCTGGATGAGCGAGCGCTCGGAGCGCAGGAAGCCTTCCTTGTCGGCGTCCAGAATGGCGACCAGCGACACTTCGGGAATGTCGAGGCCCTCGCGCAGCAGGTTGATGCCGACCAGCACGTCGAACTCGCCCAGCCGCAGGTCGCGGATGATCTCGACGCGCTCGACGGTGTCGATGTCCGAATGGAGATAGCGCACTTTGATGCCATGCTCGGCGAGGTAGTCGGTGAGGTCCTCGGCCATGCGCTTGGTCAGCGTGGTCACCAGTACGCGCTCGCCGGCGGCGATGCGCTTCCTTGCCTCGCTCATCAGGTCATCGACCTGGGTCGCGACCGGCCGCACCTCGACACGGGGATCGACGAGGCCGGTGGGGCGCACGACCTGCTCGACGACCTGCCCGGCGTGCTCGGTCTCGTACTTGGCCGGGGTCGCCGAGACGAAGAGGGTCTGCGGCATCAGCGCCTCGAATTCCTCGAACTTGAGCGGCCGGTTGTCGAGCGCCGACGGCAGGCGGAAGCCGTAGTCGACTAGGTTTTCCTTGCGCGAGCGGTCGCCCTTGTACATGCCGCCGACCTGCGTCACCGTGACATGCGACTCGTCGATGATCATCAGCGCGTCTTTCGGCAGGTAGTCGATCAGCGTCGGCGGCGGCTCGCCCGGCTTGCGCCCGGACAGGTGCCGCGAGTAGTTCTCGATGCCCTTGCAGAAGCCGAGCTCGGCCATCATTTCGAGGTCGAAGCGGGTGCGCTGCTCCAGCCGCTGCGCCTCGACCAGCTTGTTGTTGGCGTAGTAGAACGCCAGCCGCTCGCGCAATTCGGCCTTGATCGCCTCGATCGCGCGCAGCGTCGTCTCGCGCGGGGTGACGTAGTGGCTCGACGGGAACACGGTGAAGCGCGACACCTTCTGCAGGGTCTGGCCGGTGAGCGGGTCGAACAGGTGCAGGGTCTCGACGACGTCGTCGAACAGCTCGACGCGGATCGCGGTTTCGGCGTGCTCCGCCGGGAAGATGTCGATGACGTCGCCGCGCACGCGGAAATGGCCGCGCGTGAATTCGACGTCGTTGCGCTCGTACTGCATCTGCGTGAGCCGCGCGATGACCTCGCGCTGGGTCAGTTTCTCGCCCGTGCGCAGGAGCAGGATCATGCTGTGGTAGTCGGACGGATCGCCGATGCCGTAGATCGCCGAGACGGTACAGACGATCACGGTGTCGCGCCGCTCGAGCAGCGACTTGGTCGCGGAGAGCCGCATCTGCTCGATGTGCTCGTTGATGCTCGAATCCTTCTCGATGAACAGGTCGCGCGCCGGCACGTAGGCCTCGGGCTGGTAGTAGTCGTAGTAGGAGACGAAGTACTCGACCGCGTTTTCCGGGAAGAACTCGCGCATTTCGGCATACAGCTGCGCCGCCAGTGTCTTGTTCGGCGCCATGATCAGCGCCGGGCGGCCGGTCTGCGCGATCACGTTGGCCATGGTGAAGGTCTTGCCCGAGCCGGTCACGCCGAGGAGCGTCTGGAACGACAGGCCGTCCTCGATCCCCTCGACCAGGCGGGCGATCGCGGCCGGCTGGTCGCCGGCCGGCGGAAACGGCTGGAACAGCCGGAAGGGACTATTGGGGAAGGTCACGAACACGGGTAGAATTCCGCGGCTAAAACCTGTCGATAGTAGCATCCCCACGGGATGCCTGAAGGAACCATTGTGGAACTCTCCCGCCGCGTTCAGGCCATCAAGCCCTCGCCCACCCTCGCCGTCACCGCCCGCGCCGCTGCGCTCAAGGCCACCGGCCGCGACATCATCGGCCTCGGCGCCGGCGAACCCGATTTCGACACGCCGCAGCACATCAAGGACGCGGCAATTGCGGCGATCAACAAGGGCTTCACCAAGTACACCGCGGTCGACGGCACGCCCAGCCTCAAGGCCGCGGTCATCGCCAAGTTCAAGCGCGACAACGGCCTCGAATACAGCCCCAGGCAAATCCTGGTATCGTGCGGCGGCAAGCAGAGCTTCTTCAACCTGGTGCAGGCGGTGATCAACCCCGGCGACGAGGTCATCATCCCCGCGCCGTACTGGGTCTCGTATCCCGACATCGTCATCCTCGCCGACGGCCGCCCGGTCATCGTCGAGGCCGGCATCGAACAGGGCTTCAAGATCACGCCGGCGCAACTGGAGGCGGCTATCACGCCGAAGACGCGGCTGTTCGTCATCAACAGCCCGTCCAACCCGACCGGCGCGGTATATACGAAGGACGAGCTCGCCGCGCTGGGCGAGGTGTTGCGCAAGCATCCCCAGGTGCTGATCGCCAGCGACGACATGTACGAGCACATCCGACTCAACGATGCGCCCTTCGTCAACATCCTCAACGCCTGTCCCGACCTCTACGACCGCACCCTGGTACTGAACGGCGTCTCCAAGGCCTACTCGATGACCGGCTGGCGCATCGGCTACGCCGCCGGCCCCGAAGCGATCCTGCGCGCGATGACCAACGTGCAGTCGCAGTCGACCTCCAATCCGACGTCGATCTCGCAAGTCGCCGCCGAAGCGGCGCTCAACGGCGACCAGGGCTGCATCACGCCCATGCTCGACGCCTTCAAGGCGCGCCACCGCTTCGTCGTCGATGCGCTCAACGCCATCCCCGGCTTCCACTGCGTCGACAGCGGCGGCGCCTTCTACGCCTTCCCCGACGTGCGTCCCGCAATCCAGAACCTGCTCATGCGCGACGTCATCGAGCAGGGCACCGACATCGCCTTCTCCGAATACCTGCTCGAATCGGCCGACGTCGCCGTCGTCCCCGGCTCGGCCTTCGGCGCCGAGGGCTATATCCGCCTCTCCTTCGCCACCTCGCAGGCCAACCTGGAAAAAGCGCTCAAGCGCATCGCGCAGGCGATGGCCTGACCCTGGCCACCTGCACGCGGTGCAGGTAGGCTAGCGCCATGCGTATGCCCGCCCTGCCCCCGGTGCGCGGCAGCCTTGCCTGGCTGCTGCAGCTCGGCTACACGACGCTGCGGCTGTTCAAGCAGAACGGCCTGCAAAACCACGCCGCAGCAGGCTCGTTCTATTTCCTCCTTTCGGCCACCCCGCTGCTGCTGTTGCTGAGCTACGCCGTGCAATGGCTCGGCGCGATCGCCGAGAACTCGGTGCCGGCGACCATCCTGATGGCCGCGCTCTACCAGCAGCTGCAACTGGAGACACTGATCGAGCTCGGCTTCATCCCGCGCCAGGCGCAACTGGCCGCCGGCGGCGTCGGCCTCGCCACCCTGGTGCTGTCGTCGCGCGGGCTGGTGCACGCGGTGCACAATGCCTTCCGCGTCATCTACCCCAGCCCGCACACGCACAATCTGGTGATGTCGTGGGTGCTGCCGCTCGTCATCCTGCCGGTGCTGTTCCTGCTGATGGGGCTGGCCGCGCTGGCGCAGACGACGCTCGGTTTTCTCGCGCAGAACGACTTCATCGGCACCGGCAATGCTCACGTGCTGCAGGCGCTCAACACGCTGTTCGGCCTGGCCATGGTGTGGGCGCTGCTGTTCGCCGCCTACTGGCGGATGCCGCGGCAGCATCCGCGCGCGCGCGACGCCGCGCTGTTCGCCCTTCTCGCCACCGTCAGCCTCGCGCTGCTGCTCGCGCTGTTCGGCGCCTTCTTCAAGCTGGAGAGCTATCGCAGCCTGTACGGCGCGCTGGGCGGCGTGGTGTTCGTGCTGATCGCCGGCTATTTCGCCTTCCTGCTGCTTTATTTGTGGGCGCAGGCGCTCTACGCCTGGGGCAAGGCCGACGTCACCGCGCTGGAAAAACTCTTTCTCGCCGCCAGCGGCGAAAGCGCGGGCAAGCTCGAAAGCTACGTGTTCGGCGACGCGCACCGCCTGCTGGAAAAGTACGGCGAGGTGCACCCTGCCGGCGACACCCTGATCGAGGAAGGCAGCGATTCGAAAACCGCCTACTTCCTCTACGCCGGCCGCGCCGCCGTTTACAAACGGACCGATGCTGGCGGTCGCCGCCGCCTCGGCGAACTCACCGAAGGCCAGCTGTTCGGCGAAATGGCCTATCTCCTCAACGAACCGCGCACCGCGTCGGTCGTCGCCGACACCGAACTCACCGTGCTGGCGCTGCCGCCCGCTCTGCTGGAAGAGCTGATGCGGCACTCCGCCCCGCTGTCGCGGCGCATCATCGACACCCTGTGCCAGCGGCTGGAGCGCATGAACCTGGCGAAGCCAGGCTGAGTTGCAGCCGACTAGTGTATGGATATACACTAGTTCAAAACATCGGTCGTCACCCGGCGCGGGCCGGAACGACGCAGTGTTCCCCGGAGCACGCCTTGGCCCTGCATTCGCTCTACGTCGATCTCAATTCCTTTTTCGCCTCGGTCGAGCAGCAGCTGCGGCCCGAACTGCGCGGGCGCGCGGTCGGCGTGCTGCCGGTAATGGCCGACACCACCTGCTGCATCGCCGCCAGCATCGACGCCAAGCGCTTCGGCGTCCGCACCGGCACACCGGTATGGCAGGCGAGGAAACTGTGCCGCGACATCGTCTTCGTGCAGGCGCGGCCGGCCACCTACGTCGAAATCCACCACCGCATCGTCGCCGCGGTCGAATCGTGCACGCCGGTCGGCGAGGTGCTCTCGATCGACGAAATGGCCTGCGACCTGATGGGCAGCGAGCGCGAAGAGGCCAATGCCATCCGGCTGGGCCGCCAGATCAAGCAGGCGATCTACGACCAGGTCGGCGAGGTGCTGCACAGTTCGGTCGGCATCGCGCCCAACCGCTTCCTCGCCAAGACCGCGTCCAACATGCAGAAGCCCGACGGCCTCGTCGTCATCCGCCAGGAAGACCTGCCGCATTGCCTGTATGGCCTGAAACTTTCCGACCTCAACGGCATCGGCCGCGCCATGGAGCAGCGCCTCGACCAGCTTGGCATCCATACCGTCGAACAACTCTGCGGCGCCAGCAAGGCCCTGCTGCGGCGCGCCTGGGGCGGCATCGAGGGCGAACGCTATTACGCCAGGCTGCGCGGCGAGATCGTCGCGTCCGCGCCGACACGACGCTCGAGCGTCGGCCATTCGCACGTGCTCGCCCCCGAACTGCGCGACCCGGCTTCGGCCCTCGCGGTGCTGTTCCGCCTGCTGCACAAGGCCGCCATGCGGCTGCGCCATTATGGCTGCTGCGCCGGCAATCTCGCCCTGCACCTGCGCTATCTCGACAATCCCCGTGGCCGCACGCACTGGATCGACCAGGCGCGCTTCGCGCCGCACGCCGACACGCTCAGGTTCAACCGCGTGCTCGCCGAGCTGTGGCAGCGCCGCCCGCCCGACCCCGCCCCCCTCCTCAAGGTCGGCATCACCCTGAACGAATTGGCCGAGCGCAGCCAAGTCACGCGCGACCTGTTCGACCCGGACGACCGGCACGAACCCCTCAACAGCGTGCTCGACCACATCAACCAGCGCTACGGTCCCAACACGCTCTATTTCGGCGGCGCGCACCGCGGCCGCGGTGCCGCGCCGATGCGCATCGCCTTCTCCCACGTGCCCGAACTGCAGGTCGAAAGCGACGGCTGAGGGTTGACCGCAAGGCGCGTCGTCTCTAGAATGCGCGCTTCCTTATTCCCCGATAGCTCAGTCGGTAGAGCGACGGACTGTTAATCCGCAGGTCCCTGGTTCGAGCCCAGGTCGGGGAGCCAAGTTTCCTTTAGTTTCAAGCCCTTGTCGGGCCTCTGCTAAGACCGCCGGTCAAAACCGGCCAACCACTTAGGAGCCTGACATGAACGAAGCTACAAACGCCCAAGCTGTTGCACCAGCCGGCGCAACCCTCGCGGAAATCGCCGAGGCCTATCTCGACGCCTACGTCTTGCCGAAAGAGCACGGCGGAATTGGCGGACAGGATGGATCGCGACAACACCGCGTCAACGCCTGGATCCGCCTGCTCGGCGACAAGGTGTTTACCGAAATCACCCCGGATGACGTCGACGCCGCCATGCGCGTGCTGGCGACCGAGCCTGCGCGCGTCTACAACGGCCGCGACGCCGAAGGGAACCCCATCTTCAAAAAGAAGGCCGGCCGGCGCGCTGGCGCAACGCTCAACCGCTACCACGTCGCGCTGGCCGCGATGTTCACCTGGGCGAAGCGGCAACGCCTGGTCCCGCGCGGCTTCGACTCACCGACCCGCCACGTCGATAAATACGCCGAGGGACGCGGCCGCGTGCGCTACCTGACCGACGACGAACGCGACCGCCTGCTGGCGGCCTGCATCGAGTCGCCCTGGCCGCGCCTGTATGTGTTCGTGCTGATGGCGCTCACGACCGGCGCGCGGCGCGGCGAACTGCTCGGGCTGCGCTGGTGCGACGTCAACCTGGAGCGCGCCGAGGCCGAGCTGCACGACACCAAAAACGGCGACCGCCGCGTGCTGGTGCTGCTGCCGCAGGTTATCGCCGAACTGGAGCGGTTCGCGCCGAAGGATGCACCGACGTCGCAGGCGCTGGTGTTCCGCTCCCGCCTGCGGCCGTCGCAGCCATACTCGACCGCGAAGGTGTTCAACGAAGCGGTCGAGGCGGCCGGCATCAAGAATTTCAGGTTCCACGATTGCCGGCATTGCACCGCGTCGTACATGGCGCAGGCCGGCGCGAGCCTGCTGGAAATCGCCGACACGCTCGGGCATCGCCAGCTGCGCATGGTGCAACGCTATGCGCACCTCAACACCGACAGCCGGCGTCGCCTGCTGACACGGGTTTTTGAGGGGCGGGTGTGATGCGCGTGCGCGGGAAACCTGGCCGGCCTGTCGGTAGCAAGACTTTCCGGGAGACGCCCGCCGTCAAGCGGGCGCGGGCCTTTTTCGAGCTGCAGTTCGACGGCATGAAGCCAACTGCGGCCGCCAAGGTGGTCGCCGCAGAATGGCAGGTTTCCGAATCGACGGTTTTCAAGGACTATCAGCGACACGTCGCGCGGCTGCTCGCCAGTGCACAAAAGCGAAGCAGAGAACTAAAAATTCAGTTTGGGCGCATGCTTCTGCGAGATCACCCCGAGATCGCATCCGCGTTCGAGCGCAGGTTCGTCGACGAGTTCTATTCAGTGCGCGACAGACTGGCCGCGCAACTTGATACGCTAGGGAATGCCCCGACCGCGCAAGCAACGCGCGCATTCAATTCAGGGGCTTTCACCGAGAGCGATGCATGGTTTGAACTACTCGGTCAGCAGTACCTCGCCATGTTGCGCAACTCGCGGAACAAAACGATCCGCTAGACGGTTGCATTAATCGCCAGCACGCAACGCCCGCGACAAAACACAATTCTCCACACGGCACCACCGCCGCCTGTGCAAAGGCTCGGCAAGGTGCTTGCAACTAAAGGAGAATTACATGCGGGACACTGACCTACCCCCACTCGACGAATACGTCGACCTGAGCGGCCTGCTGGGCGACGTGCGGCAGGCTTTCCCGACCGAGGATAGCGTGCGCTGGTTTGTGCGCCGCCACCGCGATGCACTCGCCGCGGCCGGCGCTGTTGTCATCATCGCCGGCCGCATGCGCTTCCACCCTGGCCGATTCAAACAGACGGCTGTGGTGATCGGCCAGCGGGCTGCAGCATGAACGCGGCACGTCTCAGTCGGGCCGACAAGATCGGCCTCGCAAAAAAAATTGTCGCCAAGGCGGAGACGCTCATCGCCGACGCCGGAAACCCTGAAAGCATGAGCGGCCACCGTGTCGCCGTCGCAAGAGACGGTGCGCTTGAGGTGATGATGATCACCCCGTTCTCGGGCGTCAAAACCGGGCGCGGCGACTTCCGCTATCAGGTCGAAATCTGGCAAGACGGAATCGGCAAAGTCTTTGGTGCTTGCTGGCAACCTCAAGAGCGCGGGGCGAATGCATTCGAATGCTTCCGGCTCACCAAGGGCGACTGGGTCGCCGGATTCTTGAATAGATGAGTGCCGACGCACTACTGGCGCACCTGGACGGCGTAAAGCGGACCGGCGACGGCCGCTGGTTGGCACGCTGCCCTGCGCATGAGGATCGCCGTGCATCGCTCGCCGTGCGCGAGCTGGGCGACGGCCGCGTGCTCGCGCACTGCTTCGCCGGCTGCTCGATCACCGAAGTGCTCGGCGCGGTCGGGCTCGACATGAGCGCACTGTTCCCCGAGAAAACCATCGTCGACGGCAAACCGGAGCGCAGGCCGTTTCCGGCCGCCGACATTCTGCGCGCCGTGAGTTTCGAGACGATGATCGTCGCGCTCGCTGCTGCGCAACTCGCAAAAGGCAAGCGGCTCGCCGATGCCGATCACGACCGATTGAAGCTGGCGGCCTCGCGCCTGCAGGCCGCAGCGGAGGCATACAACCATTGAGCGACCTTGAAAATCGCGGCGCAGCCGCACTCGACAAGCTGGCCGAGAAAAAGACCCGCCGGAAAAAGAACCTGCGCCTGGTCAAGCCTGGCGGCGAGACATTCGACCCGGCCGGCAAGCGCGTCATCCCGCACGATCCCGGCAAGCTTCCCGAGATCCTGGACAAAATCGGGCTCGCGCTCGCCGAGCACTGCGACAACCTTTTCAGCTACACCGGCCGCCTCGTACGCGTCTATGCAGCCCAGGAATCGGCCTCTGGTGGCGTGCATCGCCCGCGCGGTGCACTGATCCTGCATCCCGTCGATGGCGCGCACCTGACCGAGCTGGCGACCGCTGCGGCGGTGCATGAGCGGTACGACGCACGCTCGGAAGGGTACAAGCCTTGTGACTGCCCACGCCGCGTCGCCGACGCCTACCTGGCGCGCGGTAATTGGCCCGAGCTGCGACCGCTGGCAGGATTCATCGAAGCGCCGACGATTACCCTCGACGGCCGCCTGATCCACGAGCCCGGATATGACAGCGAAACCGGCCTGTTTCTGGCTTTTGCAGCGATGCCTGGCTGGTCGCCACCACCAACCAAGCCGACGCTCGCCGACGCAATGGCGGCATTGAACACGCTGCTATCCCTGGTAAGGGAATTTCCGTTTGTATTGGAAGAAGATTGCGTCGCCGTTGTCGCCGGAATCATCACCGGCTTGCTACGGCGAGTACTCCCCGCAGCCCCTCTGCTTGCAGTAACTGCGCCGACGCCCGGCACTGGAAAAACGCTGATCGCCGAGACCTTCGCCATCATCGCGACCGGCCGCCGCGCCAGTGTGCTATCGCTTGGGCATGACGACGCCGAAGCCGAGAAGCGCCTGGCCGGCGTGCTGCTGGCCGGCGACGCCGTGATCGCGCTCGACAACATCGAGCGCCCGCTGAAAGGCGACCTGCTCTGCCAGGTGGCGACGCAACAGTTCGTGCGGCTGCGACCGCTCGGCGCGAGCGGCATGCTGTCGATCCCGACGCACGCGCTCATGGTGGCGACCGGTAACAACCTGTCCATCGTTGGCGACCTGAAACGCCGCGTCGCCCTGATCCGCATGGACGCAGGCGAGGAGCGGCCGGAGCAGCGCACGTTTACCCGCGACCACCTGGAGGATGTATTCGCGAGACGCGGCGAGCTGGTACGTGCCGCGCTCACGATCCCGCTCGCCTACCTCGCAGCCGGCTCACCGCCAGTAGACGGCATGCATCCGCTCGGCGGTTTCGAGCATTGGGATCGCATGGTGCGCCGCCCGTTGACGTGGCTGGGCCTGCTCGACCCGCTCAAGGCTTCCGACGGCCTGCGCGAGCAGGACCCAGACCTCGAAGGCATGCGGCTGTTGCTGTCGGCATGGCTTGATGCATTCCAGGACACACCAAGAACCGCCGCCGATCTGGTGGCTGCTGGCATGAATGTCGGCGAGATCGAAACCACGAAACGCCAGGCGCTTCACGACGCGCTGCAGTTGGTGTGCAACGAGAAGCCCAACGCCCGCCGCCTGGGCTACTGGCTGCGCCGCCACAAAAACCGCATCGTCGACGGCATGCAGGTCAAGCAAGCCGAGGGCGACGGGCACGCCAAGGTCGCCCGCTGGTTTGTTTTGAATTGCGGGTGATGCGGGTAATGCAGGTCATGTTTCCTACAACGTGTGAAAAGTGTCAGAGACAAAAAATATATATGGGCCGAAACATCGCCCGCGTTACCCGCATCACCCGCAAGCCTGACCATGCGCAACGGGTCCTTGGTAGTGGTCGCCGGGCGGGTGATTCGAGCCACGTTTTTTTTCTAGGCTACAACCGGCTGATATACGCAACCACGTTGCCTACCAGCGTGACCACGGAACTGGGGTGCGTATGAGCGCGCATTCCGACCCCGATAAAAGTCAGGCGTCAACTTGGCTGCTGGCCGACTCACCGGAACTGCTCCGGCTGAGGGTTTTACCGGCTGAGTTCGCCCGCTTGCTGGGCGTGAGCAAACAGGCGGTCTCCCGCTGGATCGCCGAGGGCAAGGTGACGATCAACCCGGTCGACGGCCGCCTGGACGTGAACACCGCCGTGCGGCAAGTGTTGAAGAGCAGCGACCCCGGCCGCGTGCGCTCGCGCGTGCTGCGCGCCGCTATCGCCGACGTGTCGGCGCTGCGCAAGGCCGTGGCGGAGGCCGACGAGCGCGTCGCGGCCGTCGAGGCCGAGCTGGGCGCACAACTGGCAGAGGCGCGGCAGCGCATCGCGTTCCTGGAGAGCTACATCGAGGACGGCGACTGTATGTTCGACCGCCTGCTGGCCCTGCTGGTCGAGAGCGAGCTGGCATTGCGCGGCACGACCAACAGCGACGAATGGGTCGAGTTGATCCGTCGCATCGAGGTCGCTGCTGCCGAGCATTGCGACGACACCGACCTCGACGCGCTCGACGCCGCTGCCGCCGACGCCCTGGCCGCACTCACGGCGCGCGAAGCGCCGGCACCGGAAGGGGGCGGGGGCGAGTGAAACCCGCCCTCCGCCACCTGCTCGAATGCGTCACCGGCACCCCGAGTGCCGAGGCGCAGGCGTGGGCGGCCGAGGCCTTGGCGAAGGTATGGCGCGACGGTGATGCGCTTGGTGTGTGGCGCTGCATCGGCGTCGGCACGCGGCAGAAGGCGCTCGATGCGATCCGTAACGACCTCATGCGCCAGGCTGCCGAACACCTCGACGGCGGCATCACCCAGCGCGCCGAGCAGCTCGCGCGACTGTGCCGCGACATGGAGGGCAGGCTGTGGCCGCTGTGGTGCGACGAAGCCGAAGCGCCTGCCCGCGCTGGCCCGGCACTCGGGCTGCTATTCCGAGCGAAGCACCTTGGCGCGACGCTGCCTGCCGGGGTGCGGACGGTCTTCGATATTCTCACCGCCGATGCGGCAATTGACCCGAATAACCGCACGAAATGGCAGGTACGGTGAAGCCTCAGACAATTTTATCGAGGGACTCACTATGTTGACCAAACGCGAGCGGGCCGCTTTTTCAGTCGGCCGCGCAATCGGGGCAATGGGCACCGGCAGCCTGCGCGGCACCTATGAGGGCGAGGTCCTTAAGGACGAAGCACAGCGGGCCGGCACTTCATTTGACGAAAACCGCGTGATTATTCCGTGGGACGTCTTGAGCACCCGCGACATGACGGCGGCAGGCGTGTCCGGTTCGAACTATCTTGTCGGCTCGGATATCCAGCCGGCCGTCGATGTGTTGCGCGCCGTCTCTGCCACCGCAGCCGCAGGCGCGACCGTGCTGCCTGATCTGAAGGGCGATGCGCCTATTCCGCGCGTGACCGCGTCGTCGACCGCCTACTGGCTGACCAACGAAGCCACCGACATCACCGAGAGCCAGCCGACCGTCGGCCAACTCTCGCTTACCCCCAAGACTGTCGGCGCTTTTCTGCAGATGAGCCGCCTGTTACATCTGCAGTCCGAGGCTGATGCGCTCGTACGCCGGGAGGTGCTCGCCACGATCGGCGAAGCGCTCGACCTGGCCGCGCTAAATGGGCCTGGCACTTCGGGCCAGCCCACCGGCCTGCTAAACACAGCGGGCATCCAGACCCAATCTGGCACCTCGCTCGGTTGGGCCGGCATCGCCGCGATGCAGCGCCTGGCCGCTGTCGCACGCGCCGAGCCTACCGCGTGGGTTAGCGCGCCGGCTGTGCGCGAGCTGCTGCAAAAACGTGAAGTCGCCACCGGCAGCGGTATGGTGTGGACCGATAACCGCATGGCCGGCGCGCCTGCAATCACGTCGACCAGCGTGCCAGCCGCGACCCTCATCACCGGCGACTGGCGGAATCTTGTGATCGGCGTCTGGGGCGCCGGGCCGATCGTTGAAGTCGACCCATTTTCAGCATTCAAGAGCGGCATCATCGGCGTGCGCATTCTGCTGACGTGTGACGTCGGGCTGGTGCATCCTGCCGCGTTTGTGGTTGCTACCAGCATCACTTGATAGGAGCAGCCCGTGCGTGAACTGAAAATGCTTGGGGTGCGCATCACCAGGCAGTGCATCATCGGCGGCACCCACCATGAGCCGGGCGAGCTGCTGGAAGTGGACAGCAACACCTACCGGGTACTCCTTTCCGATGGGTTGGGTGTTCCTGCCCGCCTCGATCCGCATCAGATTCGACCTTATGAGGAGCCCCAACATGAGTAAGGGCTATGTTCGGTTGCGTGTCGCCGCAACGGTCAACGGAACCCGGCACGCTGCCGGTGCGATTG
>DYFW01000076.1 GCA_020725005.1 Thiobacillus denitrificans | reverse complement strand
AATACACGCAGCGGAAATTGCAGCGGTCGGTGATCGAGATGCGCAGGTCGCGCACTGGCCGGCCGAGCTGGTCGAGGAGGGGGGGCAGGGTGGTCACGCGGTCATTATAGGGAGCAGGGGGGCATTACCGTACCGGTACGATGCCCCATTCGGCCACGCCCTCGGGCAGGCGCACGGCGTCAAAGCCCTTCTTGCGCAGCAGGTCGACCGCATCGCGCGCCATCAGACAATACGGGCCGCGGCAGTAGGCCACGATGGTCTTGCCCACCGGCAGTTCGGCCAGGCGACTCTTCAATTCGTCGAGCGGCAGGGAACGCGCGAAGGGCAGATGCGCCGCCTCGTACTCATTAACGGGACGCACGTCTAGCACGATCACCTCGCCCTGTTTAGCCAGTTTGACGAGGCTCTTGCGATCCCGGGGTGCCATCTCGCCGGGGTGGCTGGCCATTTGTTCGAGCGCCAGGCGCAGTTCGACCAGGCGATCTTCGGCGAGGGAGCGGATCGCCACCCAGAACTCGGCCACGGCGCGATTGGCAATCCGATAGATCACGTTCTTGCCCTGCCGCGTCGTTTCCACCAGGCGCGCGGCGCGCAGCTCGCGCAAGTGCGCACTAGCGAGTTTCATGCTGATCGCCGCCTCGCGGGCGAGGGTCTCGACGGTTTTTTCGCCCTGGCAGAGCAGTTCGATGAGTTCGAGCCGCTTCGGGCTGCAGGTGGCCTTGCCGATGCGGGCGACCTGCTCGTAGAGCAGATCCTTGATGTGGCGCGAATCCTTCATGACGTCGCATCTTAGCGGCGATAGGGAAATAAGGGGGGAAGTCCATTTTGCGCTTGACAGGCGGGCCGGGTCCCGGCTACATTGGTCTAACAATCATTAGATTGTTATCTTTACGAGGAGGAAGCCATGGATATTCACAAGTTGATCCCGGGACTGTTCGTCCTGTCATTCGCCCACAGCGTCGCGGCCGATCAGTCGATGGCCATACCTGGCGCCATCGACGCTGCCGGCAACAAGGTGCTGACCATCATCAACAAGGATCCACCCGGTCAGCGCTGCAACAACAACACGCAGGTGGCCGTCGAGGTGGCGAACACCTACCGCGTGCCGATCCGCATCCTGCCCGCCAGCCTCGCGCCCGGCCTGCCGGCGCCCGGCGTCTTCTATGGCAACCAGCTGGTCGCGGCGGACGGCAAGGACCACAATGGCATGTCCAGCTTTCAGATGGTGGCCGATGTTCTGGACTTCGAGAATGCGCCCAGGCAGCCGAAGTCCGGTCTGATTTATCAGGACAAGGTGCGCAAGGATTTCGATGCCCTCAAGGCCGTCATCAAGAGCGGAGGCAAGTGAAATGGCGAATCATCTGTTCATTCTGAACGATCCTCCCTACGGTACCGAGCGCAGCTACAACGCCTTGCGGCTCGCGCGCAAGCTGCTCGAAAGCCAGGAGGCGGTACGCGTCTTCCTCATGGGTGACGCCGCCGCCTGTGCCGCCGCCGGGCAGAAAGTGCCGCAGGGCTACTACAACATCGGCGACATGCTCGGCGCGGTTATTCGGCGCAAGGGCGATGTTGCCGTCTGCGGCACCTGCATGGACGCACGCGGGATGGCCGACGACCGCCTGGTCGAGGGCGCCGTGCGCGGAACCATGGATATTCTGACCGAATGGACCGAGCAGGCCGACAAGGTTCTTGTGTTTTAAAAAAGGGCCGGAACCGGCCGCGAGGAGGCGGCTGGTTGATGCGCCAATGGGGGGATCATGAAATACACGCCTTTGAGGTTTCAATCCGCCCTGGCGGCGGGCGGGCTGGCCCTGATGCCATTCGTGCTGATGCAGTTCACGTTTCCCCGCCGGGGAAAGCTCATCAGCATCGATGACCTGGCGGGCCGCTACGACCTGTCATCGGTGTTTCTGTTGGTGGTGATGCTGGTCAGCACCGTGCTGCACTTCTATCTGATCGCAAAGCTATCGAGGGAGTTCGTCCAATGGCGTCAGTCTGGCAACGACATGCGCGATTTCCTTGCCGACCCCGCCATGAACGTCGGCATCTTCTCGCCTGTCGTGGCGCTTGGCATGACGGTCAATGTCATCCTTGGCCCGGTGGCTTTCTTCTTTCCCGAATTCTCCGCGCAGGTTCCGGCCCTGCTCAGCTATGGGGTCTATCCCTTTGCGTTCCTGTTTCTTGTTCTCGCTTACATCTCGGTCGCGGTGGGCAGGACCTGGTTGTTTCGCGACGGCAAAACCGTAGCCTTCAATTACAACTGGCTGCTCGACGTGTTCGCCTGGGGCATGGTGGCGCTCGCGGGCGCCGGCGTCACGATGACCGCAACCGATCCTCAAGTCACGGCTATCGGCAGCGTGCTGACACTCTGTGCCATCAGCATCGGCCTGTTCATCTACGGTATCAAGGGGATGCATCTCCTTCTGGCCCAGATGACCCATGGCAATGTTCCGGCCGATCCGCTCAAGCCATCACATTTCATCGTCGTGCCGATCAATTGCCTGTTCGCCATCTCGATCTACAAAATTGCCGCCTATACGAAGGAAACGCTGGGTATCGACATCACTTCGCTGGCCTTTACTTCGGTCGTGATCCTGTTCGCTCTGTCGCTATTCTGGATTGCCTTGTGTGTAATTGCCTTCCGCGACTGGTTTGTTCACCAGTTTCCCAAACCGGAGTTCTATCCCGCCCAATGGGGACTCGTTTGCGTGTTGGTGGGCCTCGAAGTGCTGGCGATCTATAGTCACGTCAGCTACTACCCGTCGTTGCTGTTCCTCGGGTTTTCCTACCTGAGCATCGCGGCCGCCGCTGCCATCTACGGTTTTGTTTTCCTGAAGTTTGTTGGCATCATCAAGCAGGCACAAACATGATCGGATTCAAGCCATGAAACTGCCCATCTATCTCGACTACAACGCCACGACGCCGATTGCACCCGAGGTGGCGGCAGCCATCCGGCCGTGGCTGGAAACGGACTTCGGCAATCCCTCGTCCAGCCATGCTTTTGGGCAACGCGCCAACGCGGCGGTCGACAAGGCACGCAGCGAAGTTGCCGCCCTGATTGGCGCCCTGCCTGGGGAAATCGTCTTCACCGGCAACGCCACCGAGGCGAACAATCTGGCGTTGCTGGGTGTGGCACGCGCGCTGCCGGAAAAGCGGCACATGATCGTCAGCGCCGTCGAGCATCCTGCCGTGATGCAACCGGCGCTCCATCTGCGCGAGCTTGGCTGGGATGTGTCGGTCGTGCCGGTCGATGCTGACGGCCGTGTTGCCGTTACCGATGTGGCCGCTGCGCTGCGTCCCGACACGGCGCTGGTATCGGTGATGCTCGCCAACAACGAGGTCGGCACCTTGCAGCCCATCGCCGGGATCGCCGCAATCGCTCACGCCAACGGCAGCCTGATGCATACCGATGCCGCGCAGGCGGCGGGCAAGCTGCCGGTGAACGTCGATGATCTCGGCATTGATCTGCTGACACTCGCCTTCCACAAGTTCTACGGCCCCAAGGGAATCGGTGCGCTGCATGTCCGGCAGGGCACGCCGCTCAAGCCGATCCTGTTCGGTGCCGGGCAGGAGCAGGGCTTGCGGCCGGGCACCGAGAATGTCGCACTGATAGTCGGCGCTGGCGAGACGGCACGGCTGGCGTGCGAGCGGCTGCCGCAGGTCGGCCCGCATCTGAAGATGATGCGCGATCGGCTTCATCATCGCCTGCTGGCGGGTGTTCCTGGCTTGCTGCTCAATGGGCATCCGGAAGAGCGTCTGCCGAACACGCTGCACGTCTCGTTTCCCGGCGTGTCCGGGCGGTCACTACTGGCGGCGGTGGAGGAAACCGTGGCGGCCTCGGTCGGCTCTGCCTGTCATTCGCATGGCGATGCCGTCAGCGGCGTGCTGGCGGCGATGGGCTGCGACGCAGGGCGGGCGCGTGGCGCGGTTCGCCTGTCGGTAGGGCGAGAAACGACGATAGAGAACATCGATGATGTCGCCACTGCGTTGATAGCGGCCTGGCAGGAGATGGCGACGAGATAGGGGCCACGGGCTGGCGATCTTCCATCCACCAGGCAGTATCATCCTTGGGTCAGCCTACCCAACCGGCAATTCATGGACAAGAATACGCGGCAGAGAGGATTGTCTCGCCGTATTTACTTTGCGTTTCTTCTCACGGCGCTGATTCCCACCGCCATCGCCGGCGCCATCGGCATCTACTTTTCGTTGCATGCGCTGCGGACAGAAACGCTCGGCCACCTGCAACAGGAAGTGGCCGTGCGCGCCCAAGGCGTTGGCCGCTTTTTCGACCAACTCGCCGCCGAGTTGCTGTATCTGGCCGATGCGCCTGCGCTCGAGGAAATGCGCCTGGCGCAGCACAGGGCGGACACCCACCGCATCCACGCGGCCACGACCCGGCTCGAGCGCGACTACGTGACGCTGGCTACTGCCTATCCACACGTCTATCAAATCCGTTACCTCGCCGCGGACGGTCGTGAACTCGTCCGCGTTGACAAGAAGAACGACCGCGTGTTCGTCGTGCCGGCGGAGCGACTCCAGAACAAGGGCGACCGCTACTATTTCCGCGATGCGATGAAGCGCAAGCCGGGCGAGCTATACGTATCGCCGCTTGATCTCAACGTAGAGCATGGCAAGATCGAGCAGCCCGAGCGCCCCGTCATTCGCGTCGCGATCCCGATCGGTACGGGAGCCGGCAGCAACGAAGGTATCCTGATCATCAACCTACATGCCGACTTCCTGCTGGAACAGATCCAGCAGATGGCACAGACGCGCGGCGGGACGGCTTACCTCTTCGATCGCTCGGGCCACTATCTGACGCGTACCGCGAACAGCGATGCGGGTTTTTCGATGCAGCCGATAGATAGGCTGGTCGCACAACTTGGAGAGGAATCGCTCAAGCAGTTGCTCGCCGAGGAAGATGGCACCCTGACGGTGGCCGAGGCGATTTTCGCGCACGTGGCGATCCGGTTCGGCGCCACCTACCCGGCGGAGGATCGCCTGCAATGGGTGATCGCCATCGCTTTCCCGGAGCAGAAGCTGTTCATGTCGGTGTTCAATCTTTACGCCCTCTATGCGATCCTCGCCGTCAGCCTGTTGGCAACCGCGCTGGGCGGTTATGCGCTATCTCGTCATCTGCTGGGGCCGCTCGATGCGCTGAGCCGAGAATCCGAGGCCATTGCCGCGGGCAATTTCTCGCATCGCGTCGAGATTCGCGGGCGCGACGAGATCGCCGCGCTGGGCGGGAAATTCAATGCAATGGCCGAGAAGATCCAGCAACTGGTGGGTTCGCTCGCCGCCCACCGTGATCGTCTGGAAGACGAGGTGCGCGCGCGCACGGCCGAGCTCGAACGCGAGCAGGACGAACGTCGCGAGCTCGACCGCCAGATGTTCCAGATGGAGAAGCTGGCGACGGTTGGCGAACTGACCATGGGCATCGCCCACGAAATCGGCAATCCGCTCGCCGGCATGAAGGCGGTCACCCAGGCACTGCAGTACGAAGAAGACCTGCCGACCGGGGTTACCGAGGCACTCAAGCGCCTCGAAGCTGAAACCGATCGGCTCACCGACTTCCTCAAGAGCTACCACGGCTTCGCCGCGCCGCAGGCGACGCAACCGGAAAGCGTGCCGCTCGAGGCCGCGGTGGCCGACGTGCTGTTCTGGCTGCGCAAGGAGGCGCGCTCGCTGGGCATCGAAATCGTCAGCGATGTCGCTCCGGGCCTGACTGTGCTGGCAGACCTGCACCAGATCAAGCAGGTACTGCTCAATCTCGCGATGAACGCCGTGCATGCGATGCCGCAGGGCGGGCGTTTGGAGATCAGGGCGCGCCCCGCGGATGGCGGGTTTGCCGAAATCGCCGTCCGCGATACCGGTGGTGGCATCGCGCCGGAACTGCTGGCGCGCATCTTCGATCCCTTCTTCACCACCCGCGCCGATGGCACCGGCCTCGGCCTGTCCATCGTGCGCAAGATCGCGCAGGCCCATGGTGCCACGCTGACGGTCGATAGCACGGTCGGGCAGGGTTCCTGCTTCACGCTGAGATGGCCGCTGTCGAGAACCGCATGAACGAACCGATCCTGATCGTCGAGGACGACGCGACGCTGCGCGTGACCCTGAGCGGCTTTCTCGGGCGCCTGGGTTTCGCCGTCGATGCCGCCGAGAACGTGGCGGGCGCGCTGGCGCTGGCGCGCCAGCAGCGCTACGGGCTGGTGCTGCTCGACCTGCGCCTGCCGGACGGCGACGGCCTGTCGCTGATCGGCGCGCTGCGCGAGATCGACGAGGAAGCGCTGCTGGTGATGATGACGGCCTTTCCCGAGGTGCGCACCGCCGTCGCCGCGCTCAAGGCCGGCGCCTACGACTACATCAACAAGCCCTTCGACCTCGAGGACCTGCGCGAACTGATCGGCCGCGCGCTGGAAACCCGTGCGCTGCGGCGCGAGGTGGCCTGGCGGCGCGCCCAGGCCGATGTCTGCGACCTCGACGGCCTGACGGGGGAGAGCGCGGCATTCCGCGAACTGATCCGCGTCACGCAGAAGATCGCCGCCGCGCCGCGCGTGCCGGTGCTGATCCACGGCGAATCGGGCTCGGGCAAGGAACGCGTCGCGCGCGCCATCCACTGCCAGTCGCCGCGCGCCGCCGGGCCGTGGGTCACGCTCAACTGTTCGGCGCTGCCCGAAGGCCTGATGGAATCGGAGCTGTTCGGCCACGAGAAGGGCGCCTTCACCGACGCGAAACAGCAGAAGCGCGGCCTGCTCGAACTGGCCGACGGCGGCACGCTGTTCCTCGACGAGATCGGCGACCTTGCGCTGGCCCTGCAGCCGAAGCTGCTGCGCGTGCTGGAGACGCAGAGCTTCCGCCGCCTCGGCGGCAGCCGCGAGATCCAGGTCGATGTGCGCTTCGTCGCCGCCACGCACCGCAAGCTGCCCGAGATGGTGAAGGCAGGGAGCTTCCGCGAGGATCTGTATTACCGCCTCAACGTCGGCGCCATCGAGGTGCCGCCGCTGCGCGCGCGCCGGGAGGACATCCCCGCGCTGGCCGGCGCCTTCGTGCGCGACACGGCGCGGACGATGGGCGTTCCGGCGCCCGAACTGCCCCCCGCGGTCGAACGCCTGCTGGTCGGGCATGCCTGGCCCGGCAACGTGCGCGAGCTGCGCAACGTGATCGAGCGCGCGGTCATCCTCTGCGAAAACGGCGTGCTGTCGTCCGCGCAGCTGCCGCCGGAAATCTCGCATGCCGTCTCGCCGGCGCCGACTTTCGAGGCGCTCCCCGGTGCCGCGCCCGCGACGCTGGCCGCGGTCGAGGTCGCGCACATGCGGCATGTGCTGGCCCAGTGCGCGGGCAACAAGACGCGCGCCGCCGAGATCCTCGGCATCACGCGGCTGACCCTGCGCAACAAGCTCCGCGAAGCGGGCGTTCCCGACGCCGAGTAAGGCCCGGCCGGTCAGTTTCCGACCGGTCATTCCTTGCGATATCGGTCAGATTCTGACCGGTGCCGTCCCGCCAGCGCTGACTTTTGATGGTGGCACATCTTGTGCGTAGCCCTGTCGTGGGCATGGGATTGTCCCGTGCCGATCACGTAGGGGGAATTCATGCAAACGCTACGCAAGACGCTCGTCGCCATGAGTCTCGCCGCCGCTTTCGGCTGCGCGCTGGCGCAGGGCAGCGGCCCCGATCTCGCGCCCATGCCGGATTTCAAGCCAGGCAACGCCGCGATGATCGAACTGGGCAAGTACTTCTTCTTCGACAACCGGCTCTCCGGCGACTGGGGCGTCTCCTGCGCGAGCTGCCACAGCCCGGAAAAAGGCTGGGGCGACGGCCAGGCGCTGTCGGCCGGCTATCCGTCGATGGAATACTTCCGCAACGCGCCGACGGTCCTCAACAGCGCCCACCAGAAACGCTACCTGTGGGACGGTCGCCTCGACGGCTCGGATGCCGGCACGCTGGTGCGCGACATGATCACCGAGACGCACACCATGAACATGGATTCGCGCCTGATGCAGGAGCGCCTCAAGCAGGTGCCCGAGTACAACGCGCTGTGGGCGAAGTGGCGCAAGGACGACATCAACGGCATGCGCGTCTATAACGTCATCGGCGAGTTCATCAAGACCATCCGTACCACCAACGCACCCTTCGACAGGTTCAAGCAGGGCGACGCCAACGCGCTGAGCGCCGAGCAGAAGCAGGGCTACGAGGTCTTCAAGGGCAAGGCGGGCTGCGTGGCCTGCCATAACGGCCCGATCGGTTCCGACGGCAACCTGCACAGGACCGGCGTGCCCGAGCATCCCGACGTGCTGAAGAATCCGCTGCGCACCATCACCATGCTGCGCCACTACTCGACCAGCGGGATGCCGAACTACATGAACGCGCGCACCGACGTCGGCGCCTACGCGATCACCAAGGACAAGCGCGACATCGGCAAGTTCAGGACCGCGCAATTGCGTGACCTGAAATACACCGCGCCCTACATGCACAACGGCGTGTTCGCCACACTGGATGAAGTCATCGACTTCTACGACAAGGGCGGTGGTGCGGGTTCGGTACTGAAACCGTTGGGCCTTTCCGCCACCGAGAAACAGGCGCTCAAGTCTTTCCTGTTGTCGCTCTCGGGCGATCCCGTCATCGTCAAGGATCCCGGCCAGCCCGACATGCAGGTCTGGACCACCTACGGCAAGAACTGAGGAGCCGCCATGAAATCCACATTCAGAATCACGCTGGCTGCCAGCGCACTGGTCATGGCCTTTTCTGCCGTGGCTGCCGACAAGTATCCGAAGCTCGGTCCGCTGCCGCCCCCGCCGATCCCGAAGGACAATCCGAACACGCCGGAGAAGGTGGCGCTGGGCAAGAAGATTTTCTGGGATAACCGCCTCTCGGGCGACAACTCGATGCCCTGCGTTTCCTGCCACCTGCCCGCCCTCGGCTGGGGCGATGGCGGCCAGATTTCGCGCGGCTATCCGGGCACCAAGCACTGGCGCAACTCGCAGACCGTGTTGAACTCGGCCTACTACAACAAGCTGTTCTGGGAAGGCTCGGTGACCAGCCTCGAAGCCCAGGCCCCGGCGGCAGCCGGCGGCGGCGTGGCCGGCAACGGCGACGATTCGGTCATGGAAATGCGCCTGCGCTTCCTGCCCGAGTATGTGGCCGAATTCAAGAAGGTGTTCGGCAGCGAGTGGCCGCGCATCAACGACGCCTGGCGCGCCGTTGCCGCCTACCAGCGCACGGTCGTCTCGGATGCCAGCAAGGTGCCTTTCGACCGTTATGCCAAGGGCGACAAGAAGGCGCTCAACGCCTCGCAATTGAAGGGCATGGCGCTCTACAACGGCAAGGCGGGCTGTATCCAGTGCCACAACGGCCCGCTGGCTTCCGATCAGAAGTTCTATGCCCTGGGCGTGCCGGATCATCCGAATTACAAGGACGACCCGGTCAACCAGGTGACGCATCGCTGGCAGTACTACCAGAAAGGCGTGCCGGAGGGCTACTATCGCAACGCCACCGACGATCTCGGCCTGTTCTTCATCACCAAGAATCCGAAGGACATCGGCAAGTTCCGCGTGCCGTCCCTGCGCGAGCTGAAGTACACCGCGCCCTACATGCACAACGGCATCCTGGCGACCCTGGCTGACGTGGTCGAGTTTTACAACCAGGGAGGAGGGGCGGCGGCGAACAAGACTCCGCTGCTCAAGCCGCTCAAACTGTCGGCGCAGGAGAAGAAGGATCTCGTGGCCTTCCTCGAAGCCCTGTCGATGGACGAACCGCTGATCCACGACGATCCCAAGCTGCCCGGCGACTACCAGCCGCTGCCTCCGCCCGTGATGGCTGTCAAATAAGGAGATTCGACATGACAGAAAAAATGATTCCGCTACATGCCGATCAGGACGAGCACCTCTGCATGAGTCGTCGCCAGTTCCTGCTGGCCGGCGGCGCCATGGTCACGCTGGCTGCGATTGGACTGCCCGGCGAAGTCTGGGCCGCGCCGCTCCATGCCCTGAAAGCCAGCTATCCGCGCACGAAGATCGGCAGCCTTTCCGCCCTCAAGAAGGGCGTACCGATCGACTTCGCCTATCCGTATCCGAATGTGCAGAACATCCTCGTCAAGCTCGGCACGAAGGCGGGCGGCGGCGTCGGCGCCGATATGGACGTGGTGGCCTTCAACCAGCAGTGCCCGCACATGGGCGGCCCGCTGCAGGGTAGCTACAAGGATGCCTTCCAGGCGATCGGCCCGTGCCCGCTGCACCTGACGACTTTCGATCTGACCCGCCACGGCATGGTGATTTCCGGCCACGCCACCGAGAGCCTGCCGCAGATCGTGCTCGAAGTGCAGGGCGACGACATCTACGCCGTCGGCGTGCAGGGCCTGGTCTATGGCTACAGCGCCATGACGGCAAAGAAAGCCTGAGGAGAAGGAATATGAAAAAAGTACGTCACATCGAAACCGATCACATCCCGCTGCCGCCGAAGGATGCCGAAGTCTTCACCACCGCCTGCGACTATTGCACCGTCGCCTGCGGCTACAAGGTTTATCGTTGGCCGGTCGGCAAGGAGGGCGGTTCCAAAGCCAGCCAGAACGCGCTGAAGAGCGATTTCCCGCACCAGAACATGCTGGGCGCCTGGGTCAGTCCGGCGCAGTACAACGTCGTCAGCCACAAGGGCAAGCCGCACAACGTCATCGTCGTGCCCGACAAGGATGCCACCGTGGTCAACAACGGCGGCAACCACTCGATCCGCGGCGGCACGCTGGGCCAGAAGTGTTTCAATCCGAACACCAAGACCCGCGAGCGCCTGCAGCAGCCGATGATCCGCGTCAACGGCAAGCTGACGCCGGTGAGCTGGGATCTGGCCACCGAGGCGATGGCCGATATCTCGAAATATGTTCTGGCGAAATACGGCGAGCATAGCTGGGCGGTGAAGATGTATTCCTACCAATACTTCGAGAATACCTACGCCATCACCAAGCTGGCGATGACGAGTGTTGGCACGCCCGCCGTCGCGCCGCACGACAAGGCCTCCGGCACCAATGACGCCACGGGTCTGGACGATGCCGGCATTGACTCCTTCTCGTCCTGCTACGAAGACTGGCAGATGGCGGACGTGGCCTTCCTGTCGGGCGTCGATCCCTACGAAACCAAGACCACATTGTTCACCCAGTGGATGATGCCGGGTGGCGCCAAGATGATCTTCGTCACGCCCCACAAAACCATGGGTGTCGCCTGGGCCGAGGCCAATAACCGCGGCATGTGGTTACCGATCAACATTGGCACGGACAGTGTGCTGCACAATGCACTGGCGCGCATCATCATCGAGAACAACTGGCAGGACCAGGAGTTCATCGACAAGTGGATCGCCAAGCCCTGGGAAGTCGATTCCGGTTATGGCCGCGGCACGCGCAACACCGGCTGGCAGTGGCGTACCACCTGGGGCACCTGGCAGAGCGACTGGGAGGACTACAAGAAGTTCATCCTCGCGCAGGAAGAGTCGAAGCTCGATGTGGCCGCACAGATCACCGGCATTCCAGCGGAAAAAATCCGCCTGGCCGCCGAATGGATCGCCAAACCTGTTAATGGCAAGCATCCCAAGACCTCGTTCATGTGCGAGAAGGGCAACTACTGGTCCAACAACTACATGAACACCACATCCTTTGCGGCATTGGGCCTGATCTGCGGTTCCGGCAACCGGCCGGGTCGCATGATCTCGCGCGGCGGCGGCCACCAGCGCGGCTGGATGGGCGCGGGCGGCGGTTCAGGCTGGCTCAATCCCGAGAAGCATCCCGGGCGGCGCAAGAAGAGCTTTAACCTCGACCGCTGGCTGATGGCGGGCGAAGTGAAATTCGCCTGGGTCTTCGGTACCACATGGGTCGCCGCGATGATGGCTTCCGATGCGATCGGTGCGCGCATGAAGGAGCTCACCAACGGCAGCCCGCACCAGATTGCCAGCCTCGACCGTTCGGCGATCTTCGAAACGCTGAAGAAGCGTGTCGACGCCGGCGGCATGGTGATGGTCGACTCCGACATCTACCCCTGCGAGCCGGTCGGCACCGAGTTTGCCGACTTCGTGCTGCCCGCCGCGACCTGGGGCGAGGACGACCTGACGCGCTGCAATTCCGAGCGTCGCCTGCGCCTTTACGCCAAGTTCTACGACGCGCCGGGCGAAGCCAAGCCCGACTGGTGGGCCGTGATGAAGTTCGCCGAGAAGATGGGCTATACGGCCGACGGCAGCTACAACTGGAAGTCGTCCAACGACATTTTCGAGGAAGCGGCGCGCTTCGGTCGCGGCGGCGTGCTCAACTATCAGCCGCTGGTCGCCAAGGCCAAGGAAATGGGCGTCAAGGGCCACGAACTGCTGCGCACGATGGGCACCACCGGGATCCAGACGCCGATTCGGGTCAGGGATGGCAAACTGGTCGGCACCAAGCGCCTGCACGACCCGAGCAACAACTGGGGCGAGATGGAGGACAGCGAAGTGCAACGCCATTTCCTCTATGGCTTCAACACCTTCACAGGCAAGGCGATCCTGCTCAAGAGCCCGTGGAAGTTCCCCGGCTGGATCCAGTTCTACGAGGCCGTCAAGCCGCGTGCCGAGAAGAACGAGATCTGGGTCACCAACGGCCGTATCAACGAAACCTGGCAGTCGGCATTCGATGATCGCCGCAAGCCGTATCTCGACCAGCGCTGGCCCGACAACTTCATCATCATCCACCCGAACGATGCGAAGAAACGCGGCATCGAATCCGGAGACTGGGTGGAGATTGTCAATGATGCCGTCTATGTCCAGACAGGGCAGCCCCAGGGTGTGCTCGATGCCGACCTGACCTTCAACCAGCTGATGAAGGACGGCCACATCAAGACCACCGTCGGCAAGTTCAAGGCCGTCGCCATCGTCTCGGACGAGATCAAGGAAGGCATCGCCAAATCGAACTTCAACACGCCGCAGTCGATGGCCAACGCGGTGGTCTCGGCCGTACCCGATCCGATGACCAACAACTATCGCTACAAGCTGGGACGCGGCACGCTGACCAAGGTGGGCGAGTCGGAATACAAGACCGACCTGACCCGCATGAGCCTGAAACAGCGCCACATCGTATGAACCAGAGAGGAAATCGCATGAAGAAAATCGCAATCGTCGCCGCCGGCTTGCTGGCATCCAGTTTTGCCAATGCCGTCACCGAGGCCGAAGCAATGGGCATCGCGCAGAAGAACGGCTGCCTCGCCTGCCACCAGCTCGACAAGAAACTCGTCGGCCCGGCGTGGCGCGAGGTCGGCAAGAAGTATGGCGGGCAGGCCGACGCCGAAGCCATGCTCCTGGTCAAGGTGAAGAAAGGCGGCAAGGATGTCTGGGGCCCGATACCCATGCCACCCAACGCCACGGTGAAGGATGCCGACATCAAGACGCTGGTGCAGTTCGTCCTGACGCTGAAGTAATTTTTATCTCTTCCCGGGATATTCGGCGCGACTGCGGTCGCGCCTTTTTTTCGTGCCGTCCCGCCAGCGCCGACTTTCAGGGCCGCCCAGGCCGCCAAGGTATGATTACGGGCATCGCGCCACGGCGCATCTCGGGTAACAAGCTCTA
>DYFW01000075.1 GCA_020725005.1 Thiobacillus denitrificans | reverse complement strand
AGCAGGCCCGCCGCCACGGCCACCGCCACGGCGCCGGCGCCGGCCGCGCCTTTCAACACGTTTCTACGAAGTGCGTTCATGGGCATATTCTCCTTGGGCTGTGTAACCCTGAACAGGGTTGGTTTATGCGATCCCATTGCCGGATCCATTATTTAGGCGCCCGATCACGGAAAGGGTTGCGTGCCGGGCATGGTTTTTTATGACCATCGGTTTGCGGGTCTGATCCGCCAGCCGGGGCTGCGGGAGTTTACCACCCGGCTGCGACGGCTTCGAGCGGCCAGCGCACAGCCGCCGCGACCAGCAGGGCCACGCCGACGGACAAGCCCACCGAAAACACCGCGTCGCGGCGGCCGAGCAGTCGCCACATCATGGCGAAAGTCGATACGCAGGGCACGTAAAAGGTGAGGAACACCAGAAAGGTGGTGATCTGGACGGGATCGAGGACGTCGCGCAGCTCCTGCGTGCCGAGCGCCTGGAAAACCATGAGCAGCGACAATTCCTTGCGCAGCACGCCGAACAGGAGGGGCACGCCGAGCGCGGCCGGCAGGCCGAGCCACCAGACGGTCACGGGGGTCAGCGCCCGGTCGATCCAGGCGTCGGCACCGAAATGGCCCAGCAGCGCGAGCAGCACGCTTCCCGCCACCAGCAGCGGCAGCACGATGGTGACGATGTCACGGCTGCGTGCCCAGGTATTCGCGACCAGCGCCTTTGCGGTGGGGACGGCGTAGGCGGGAATGTCCTGGATCATGCCGGGCGTGGTCTCGGGATAGCGGCGCTTGAGGAATTTTCCCACCAGGCTCACGACGACCGGGGCCAGCATGAACAGCGCAAACACCCCGAGGCCGCCGAGGTATTTCCCGCCTACCGCGAGAATGATCGCCGAGCGCGCCGAACAGGGCAGGAAGGTGATCAGCAGCGAGGCCACGGTACGGTCCCGCCCGCGCGTCACGGCCGCGGTCGCGGCGAGTGCCGGCACGTTGCAGCCGAGCCCCAGGAGAAAGGGCAGGGCGATGCCGCCGTGCAGGCCCAGCTGGTGGAAGCCGCGGTCGACGACGAAGGCGACGCGGTGCATGATTCCAGATTCCTCCAGCCACACCAGCAGCAGCACCAGCGGAATCATGTAGGGGATGACGATGCCCGCCAGCCCGATGAAGCCGTCGAACACCGCGCGCGCGACGATGCCGGCGAGCGACGCCGGCTGCCACGGCTCGGCCCAGGCGGCGAGGCGGGCGACGGTGAGATGGTCGAGATAGGCGCTGACCTCGAACACGAAGAACAACACCAGTGCGAATACCGCCAGCGTGCCGACGAAGCCCCAGCGCGGGTGCAGGAACAGGTCGTCGGCCCAGCGCTGCCAGCGCGGCTGGCCGACTTCATCGCCGGGCCGCGTCACTGCCTCGTAAAGCAGCGCGGCGCGGTGGTGGCGGTCGGCGTGGATTTCCTCGGCCAGCGGACGCGGCAGGGCCGCGCTCGCGGCAGCGCGCGCAGCCAGCAGGGCGGCGTGCTGTTCGGGAAAGTGTGCCTGCAGTTCGCGCGCGAAGTAGCCGTCGTGTTCGGCAAGCTGCATCGTCAACAGTGTTTCCGGCACGGCAAACGCTACCGCCACGTCGGGTTGCCGCGCGAGGGCGGCGATCGGCTGTAGTTGTGCCTGGATGTGCGCGCTGGGCAGGGCGGTGTCACCCGGCCGGGGCGCCCGCCGCGCATCCCGTGCGGTACGAAGCACCACGCCGTACAGCTCGGCGAGGCCGATGCCCATGTGCGCGACCGTCGGCACCACCGGCGCGCCCAGGCCGTCCGCGAGGGCGCGGACATTGAGGTAGCGCCGGCGTGCCCGCGCCTCGTCCATGCGGTTGAGCGCGAACACCATCGGCCGGCCGAGCTGCATCAGTTCCAGCGCGAACTCGAGGTCGCGCTCGAGCGCCGTGGCGTCGAGCACGACCAGCAGCACGTCGGGCGCGGCAAAGGGATGGTCGGGGACGTGCGCCTCGTGGCGCGCGATCGGCGGCCAGTGGTCGCCCCACAGCAGATATTTCAATGTCACGCACGCGTCGGCGTCAAGATCGTGCAGGCTATCGAGCGGGGGCAGCGCGACCAGGGAAATCTGGTCGAGGCCGACATCGACCAGGCATTCCTCGTACGCCGGCCCCGCGCCGGCAAGCCTTTCATGGTGCGTCGTGGTGCTGGCGGCGGCGCGGAAGATGCTGTGCTTGCCGCTGCCGGCGCGACCGACGATGGCGACCCGCGGGCGTTTCGTGCCGCGGGGGATCGGGCCATGGAGGGGGAAAGCGCGCGCGGGCATGTTCAGGCGGCATTATGCGCCGCGAACGGCGCCGGGGGCTGCCGGGCCAGGTCCGGCGTTGCACGCCCGTATCGCCATCGTCGCTGCGCAGACGTTATTTGAAGCATGCCGCCACGTGGTCGGCAAGGCTGGCCCACGCGCCCTTGCGGCCGGCGTGCCGGACCAGGGCCGGATCGGCGCAGCCCTGGGGGCGGAAGGGTTGCAGGACGTGCCGTTTCACGCCACGGTCCGCCAGCGTGCGTGCCAGGTCGACGACGTCGGCGTCGGCGAGCAGCGCCGGATGCACGGTGGTGCGGATCTCGTGCGGCACGCCGGCGGCCAGCAGGATGTCGAGGCTCGCCCGTGCGCGCGCGCCGCTGCCCTCGACACCGGTGACGCGCGCGTAATCGTCGAATGGCGCCTTGGCGTCGAGCCCCACCCAGTTAACCAGCGGCAACACCTCGGCCAGGCGGCGCGGATAGGCGCCGCCCGTATGCAGGCCGACGCTGAAACCCAGGCTGCGTACGTCGCGCATCGCGCTGGCCAGGGCATCCTGCGCGGTGGGCTCGCCGCCGGAGAACACCACGCCGTCGAGCAGACCCCGGCGGCGATCCAGGAAATCCAGCACGTCGTCCCAGCGAATCTCGCTGTCGCCCCGCGCGGGAATCAGGTGCGGGTTGTGGCAATAGCCGCAACGCCAGGGGCAGCCCTGGCACCAGACCACCGCGGCGAGCATGCCCGGCCAGTCGCCGGCGGACAGCGGCGTGAGGCCGCCGACCCTGAGGGTGGCGCGTGTGTCCCTGTTGCTCATATGCACTTGCCCTCTCCCGCAGGGAGAGGGCGCACGACGACATCAGGCCAGGCGGCAGGCGCGCTCTTCGAAGAAGCGGCGCTCGCGGTGCTCGCTCTTCTTGCCCTTGTTGAAGCTCGCCACCGGGCGGTGGTAGCCCATCACGCGGGTCCACACTTCGCAGCGGGTGCGCTCCTCCTCTTTCAGGACAGAGGCATCCAGGGCTTTACTGATTACGGACAGGTCGGTCATATCGGTCTCCTTTCGTTCAGGCAACAACAGCGCGTTTGCGCGACAGGGCTTCCTCGTCGCACTTGGGACAGAACTCGTGCTCGCCGGCGAGGTAGCCGTGTTTGGGGCAGATGGAAAATGTCGGCGTGATGGTGATGTAGGGCAGGCGGAAGCGCTCGAGCGCGCGGCGCACCAGCTTCCTGCACGCCTCGGCCGACGAGATGCGCTCGGACATGTACAGATGCAGCACGGTGCCGCCGGTGTATTTCGACTGCAGCGCCTCCTGCCGTTCCAGCGCCTCGAACGCGTCGTCGGTGAAGCCCACCGGCAGCTGCGAGGAATTGGTGTAGTAGGGCGCGTCCGCGGTGCCGGCCTGCAGGATGCCGGGATAGCGCCTGGCGTCTTCCCTGGCGAAGCGGTAGGTGGTGCCTTCGGCGGGGGTGGCCTCCAGGTTGTAGAGGTGGCCGGTTTCCTCCTGGAACGCGGCGATGCGCCCGCGGATGTGGTCCAGCAGGCGCAGCGCGAAGGCGTGGCCCCACTCGCTGGTGATGTCGTGCTCGTCGTTGGTGAAGTTGCGGATCATCTCGTTGACGCCGTTCACGCCTATGGTCGAGAAGTGGTTGCGCAGCGTGCCCAGATAACGCTTGGAGTAGGGGAAGAGGCCGTCGTCCATCAGGCGCTGGATGAGCTTGCGCTTGATTTCCAGGCCGTTCTTCGCCATCTCGAGCAAGGCGTCCAGCCTGCGATACAGCGCGGCTTCGTCGCTCCGGTATTCATACCCCAGGCGTGCGCAGTTGACCGTGACCACGCCCACGCTGCCGGTCTGCTCGGCCGAGCCGAACAGGCCGTTGCCGCGCTTCAACAGTTCCCTGAGGTCGAGCTGCAGGCGGCAGCACATCGAGCGGATGTGGTTGGGCTTCATCTCCGAATTGATGAAATTCTGGAAATACGGCAGGCCGTAGCGCGCGGTCATGGCGAACAGGCGCTCGGCGTTTTCCGACTCCCACGGGAAGTCCGGCGTCATGTTGTAGGTGGGGATGGGGAAGGTGAACACGCGGCCCTTGGCGTCGCCCGCGGTCATCACCTCGATGTAGGCGCGATTGATCATGTCCATCTCGGCCTGCAGCTCGCCGTAGGTAAATGGCATCTCCTCGCCGGCGATGACCGGGATCTGCTCGCGCAAATCCTCCGGGCAGGTCCAGTCGAAGGTGAGGTTGGTAAACGGCGTCTGCGTGCCCCAGCGCGACGGCACGTTGAGGTTGTAGATCAGCTCCTGGATGCACTGGCGCACGTCCTCGTAGCGCATCCGGTCCTTGCGGATGAAGGGCGCCATGTAGGTGTCGAAGGAGGAGAAGGCCTGCGCGCCGGCCCATTCGTTCTGCAAAGTGCCCAAGAAGTTGACGATCTGGCCGACCGCGCTCGACATGTGTTTGGGCGGGCCGGCCTCGACCTTGCCCGGCACGCCGTTGAGGCCCTCGTGCAGGAGCGTCCTCAGCGACCAGCCGGCGCAGTAGCCGGCGAGCATGTCGAGGTCGTGGATGTGGAGCGAACCGTCGCGGTGCGCGCAGCCCAGTTCCGGCGGATAGACGTGGTTCAGCCAGTAATTGGCCACCACCTTGCCGGAGACGTTGAGGATGAGGCCGCCGAGCGAATAGCCCTGGTTGGCGTTGGCGTTCACCCGCCAGTCCTGGCGCGACAGGTATTCGTTGATCGAGGCTTCGACGTCGACCACGGTCTTGCGGTCCTCGCGCAGCTTCTTGTGCGATTCGCGGTAGGCGATGTAGGCCCGCGCGGTCTGGAAATGATTGGACGCGATCAGCGTCTGCTCGACGACGTCCTGGATGCGCTCGATGTCGGGCGCCGCACCGTGCAGGCTGTGGATCAGCACCTTGGTCACCTGGGCGGTGAGGAGATCGGCCTCGTGCTCGCCGAACTCGCCCGTTGCCTGCCCCGCGCGCAGGAGGGCCGAGCGGATCTTGCCGCCGTCAAACGCCACGCGGCGGCCGTCGCGCTTGATGACTTCGCGGGGCAGTGCTGCTGTCACGGAATTCATGCCTGTCACCTCCATCTCTACATTTTGTGTTTGCGATTGATTAAAAATACGACATATTGTGGAAGTGTCAAGACGATTTTCAGGTTAGCAAGTCCTGATATACTTAAACATGAATATTTTCCACATGTTATGGAGACCAAGCCATGCGCACGATTCTGGAATACCTGGGCACCGACCATCGCGCGTGCGACGATTTGTTCGCTTCCGCCGAAGAAGCTGCCGGCCACGAGGACTGGAACAGGGGCCGCGAGATGTTCGGAAAATTCCAGGCGGCGATGGCGCGCCACCTGGCGATGGAGGAGGACGTGCTGTTTCCCGCCTTCGAGGAACGCACCGGCATGCGCGCGGGGCCGACGCAGGTGATGCGCATGGAGCACGCGCAGATGCGCGAGCTGATCGACGCCATGGCGCAGGCGGTCGACGCGGGCGACGCGGAGCGCTTCCTCGGGCTGTCGGAAACGCTCAACGTGCTGATGCAGCAGCACAACCTCAAGGAGGAGAACATGCTCTATCCGATGTCAGACCGCACCCTGGGCGAGGAACGCGAGCGCGTTCTCGACGCGATGGACGCCTGCCAGGCGCCGGGGGCGGCGTGAAGGACCCGGCCGGCGAGATCGTGCTCGACGCGCGCGGGCTGGAGCCGCCGGAGCCGATGGAGCGTGTGCTGCAGGCGCTCGCCCTGCTGCGCCCCGGCCAGACGATCCGCCTGCTGCTCCATCGCGAACCCTTTCCGCTCTATCCGCTGCTGGCGCAGCGCGGCTACGGGCACGCAACCCGGCGCGACGCCGACGGCAGCTACGTCATCCTGATCCACCCGCTCGCCACGGAGGCCGGATGAGCCAGGGCGCAGGCCTTTCGTTCGAACAGGCGCCGCCGTTCTCGGTGCCGCTGCGCTTCCTGCTGACGGCGCCGCTCTTCCTCGCCGCCGCGGGGGGGCTGGTTGCCTTCCATCCCGAGGCGCTCGCCTCGCGCTGGACCGCGCCGGCGCTGGCGCTGACGCACGCGCTGACGCTCGGCTTTCTCGCCATGGTCATGCTCGGCGCGCTGATGCAGATGTTGCCGGTGGTGGCGGGCGCCACGCTGCCGGCGCCGCGTGCGCTGGCGGCGATCACGCACGTGGGCCTGACGCTGGGTACGCTGGCGCTGCTCGCCGGCTTCCTGTTCGCCGACGCGCTTGCGTGGCTTGCCGCGCTGGGCTTGCTGGCGACCGCGCTCGGCGTCTTTCTCGTCGCCAGCGCGGCGGCGCTCATGCGCGCGGTGGCGAGCGACACGGTCCGCGGCATCCGCTTGGCCTGGGTCGGTCTGGCGGCCACGGCGGGGCTGGGCGTGGCGCTTGCCGCGTCGCGTGCGGGCTGGACGACCCTGCCCGACGTCGCGGCGGCGATCGACGCGCACGCGCTGGTCGGCCTGCTGGGCTGGGTGCTGCTGCTGGTGATCGCGGTGGCCTATCAGGTGGTGCCGATGTTCCAGCTCACCCCGCCGTATCCGCCGCGCCTCGCACGCTGGCTGGCGGCGGTGCTGGCGGCGGCGCTGCTGCTGCGGGCAGGCGCGATTCTCCTGCCGCCGGGCGGGGTCGCGCTGATCGACGGCGTTCTCGCCGCGGGCGTGCTCGTCTTCGCGCTCGCCACGTTGCGCCTGCAGGCGCAGCGCCGCCGCCGTCTGGCCGACGTGACGCTCGATTACTGGCGCATCGCCATGGCGAGCCTGGTCGCCGCGGTCATGGCCTGGGGCGCGGCGCGCGCGTGGCCGGCGTGGGCCGGCCACGACGCCTATCCCTTGCTGCTCGGGGTATTGTTCCTCGGCGGGTTCGCGGTCAGCGTGGTCAACGGCATGCTCTACAAGATCGTGCCGTTTCTCGCCTGGTTTCACTTGCAGGCGCAGTTGCAGGCGCGCGCCGGCAGCATTCCGACCATGAAGGAGATGATCTCGCAGCGCGCGATGCGCGGCCAGTTCCGGCTCCACGTCGCGGCCTGCCTGCTGCTGGCCGGCGCGTTGGCCTGGCCGCCGCTGGCGGTGCCGGGCGGCGTGGCCATGGCGGCGTCGGCGCTGTGGCTCGCCGCCAATCTGGCCTCAGCGGTGCGGCGCTTCAGGGCGTTTGGCGGGCGCTGGGCGTGAGGGGGCGCGGACAAGGTCGGCCAGGGTGTGGCGGTCAAGGCTCGTCAGGAAGGCGTCGCCGGCGTCCGCGAGGAAGGACTTGAGGGCACAGGCGGGCAGCAGGATGCAGCTGGTTTCGCCCGGACGAAAACATTCGGCGAGTTCGAGCGCGGGCTCCATGTCACGCACCACGTCGCCCAGCCGGATGTCGGTGGGGCGTCGCGCCAGCCGGAAGCCGCCGCCCTTGCCGCGCACGGTTTCGATATAGCCCTTCTGTCCCAGCTGGTGGACGACGCGGGTGAGGTGGTGGCGGGAGATGCCGTGTTCGGCCGCCAGCGCGCCGACCGTCGCGAGCTCGCCAGGGCGGTGGCCCAGATGGATCAGCACGCGGAAGGCGTAATCGGTAAAGCGGGTGAGTTGCACGATGTAAATTGGTTGTTGAAAAACAAATTATAGACGCCGCATTCGACTTCGAATTTATAATATGTATTCCATTTACATCTATAGGAGAACGCCATGCACGCCCACCTGCACCTTCGCCAGGACCAGATCTACCCGTTCGACGCGCGCGGCATCGCCAAGCGCTTCCGGCACGCGGCGATTTTCGGCGCGCTGGATGCGCTGACGCCGGGCGAGCGTATGCGTTTCGTCAACGACCACGATCCCCTGCCGCTGCTCGATCAGCTGCGCCAGCGCTACGGCGAGGGCGTCGAAATCCAGTACCTGCAGCGCGACCCGGGTGAGATCGTGATCGACTTCATTCGCGCCTGACCGCGATGGGGCTGCCTGCGCTCGTCGGCTTGGCCCTGGCGACGTTCGCTGTCGCCCTGCTGGCCATGCCGCATGCCGGTCGCGCGGCGGCCCTGCACCTGATGCTGGCGGTGGGTGCGCTGCCGCTGATCTTTGCCGCCATGAGCCATTTCATTCCGGTATTGACGCGCAGCCGCGCCGCGCCGCCCGCACTGGGCAGCCTGCCTGTGCTGGCGCTGGCCGGCGGCGCGCTGGTGGTGGTGGCGCTGGGTCTGCCGGCGCTGCACTGGGCGCAGCACGCGGCGGCGCTGCTCGTCGCCGCCGCGGCCGCCGGCCTGCTGGTATGGAGCCGCCGCCGGCGCGCCGGCATGCTGGGACGGGCGCACGCCGGCCTCGCCTGGTACGAGGCGGCGCTGGCCTGCCTGATCGCGGCCCTGCTCGCCATCCTGGCCAGCGCGCTGTGGCCGGCGCAGACCATCGCGCTGCGACGCCTGCACCTGCATCTGAATACGCTGGGCTTCGTCGGCCTGACCGCGCTCGGCACGCTGGCGGTGCTGATGCCGACCGTCGCCGGCCGGCCCGATCCGGCGATTGCCTCTGCGCTGCGCCGCGACCTGCCGTGGGCGGTCGCCGGCACGCTGGGCGTCGCCCTCGGCGCGGCCTGGTTCGCGCCGCTGGCGATGGCGGGCGCGCTCGCTTGGAGCGTCGTCCTGGCGCGCTTTCTCGCCGCCTGGCTGCGAAACTACCGTGGCGAAATCTTCACGCTGCACGGTGCGGCCCCCTTGCTGGGCGCCGCGCTGGCGGGGTTTGCCGCGAGCCTTGTCGCCGGGGCCGCGGCGGTCGCCGCGCCGGCGCTGTCGCCGGTATCCGCGTTCGTCGCCGGCTTCATGTTGCCGCTGGTGTCCGGCGCGGCGACGCAGTTGCTGCCGGTGTGGCTGCGGCCGGGTGTGCAAGGCGAGGCTCACGCGAGGCTGCGTGCACGGCTCGGCCGCTACGGCGGCGTGCGTGCCGCACTGTTCGCCGCGAGCGGCCTTGTCGCGGGCGCGGGCCATGCCTGGGGACTGCTGCTGGGGGCGGCCACGCTGGTTTCCTTCCTGGTGCCGGCCGGCGCTGCGCTGCTGCGATTCCATCTTGAACGAGAAAGGACCTTGCCATGAGTCACCCAGAATTCTTCGCCGCCGTGCCGCGCATCACGCTGCACGATTCCCTGGCCGAACTGCTCGGCGCCGCCGAGCGGGGACTGATCGAGTACGGCTATCCCGACGCGGTGAAACTCGCCGGCCATTCCTGTCCCACCGTGGCGGGGGCCTACCTGATGACGCTGAAGGCGCTCGGCGCACTCTATCCGGATCGTTTGCCCGAGCGCGGCGACATCCGGGTCGACTTGAAGGCGGCGCAGGCGGACGGCACCGCTGGCGTCGTCGCCGCGGTCGCGGGGCTGCTGACCGGCGCGGCGGGGGAGGGAGGATTCAAGGGACTCGGCGGACGCCATGCGCGCCGTGACCTGTTGCGTTTTTCCGCCGGCATCGACACCGAGCTCCGTTTCACGCGAGTCGATACCCAGGCGAGCGTCACGGCAAGCTACCGGCCCGAGTGCGTGCCGCCGGCGCCCGAACTGCAGGCCTTGATGCCGCGCGTCGTCGCGGGCGAGGCGAGCGCGGCCGAGCTGACCGAATTCGGGCGCCTGTGGCAGATGCGCGTCAAGCGCATCCTGATCGACCATTTCGACGACCCGGCGCTGGTGCAGTGCGCCGCCGCATGAGCATGCGATCCGACGCGCCCGCCGGTATATAGTGGCGGCGTTGCCTTGACCCCTTGCCTATTCGGACAGGACCTCATGAACACGAGCCCCAACGACCCGTCTTCCGGCCGGCCGCCGCGGCGTTTGCCGAAAGCGCCGCTGATCGTCATCCTGGTGGTGCTGGCCGCGCTTGCCTGGGCGGCCTGGCTGACGACCCGGCCGCCGCGTCCGCTGCCCGAGCTGCCGCCGCTGCGCGAGCTGCCGCTGCAATCGCCGGATGCCGCGCCGGCGGGCAACGCCGCGCGCTGAACCGGCCCGCAGCGCGGTCCCGACCTTGCACGTACACGACCCAGGGGCCGCTCAGCCCGGCTTGCCGTCGACGCGCGGGCGCAGCAGCATCGGCGCGTAGACGAACACGAATAGCGCGAAGGCCGCGATCCACAGCAGGCCCGACGCCAGCAGCGCGGGCCCCATGACGGCAGGCATCAGCAGCGGCGGCACGACGCGCAGCAGCGCCGCGAGGTTGATCGCGACGAAGGCCCAGGTCATCACCGGCGGCGCTTCGAGCAGGCGGCCGGTGTGGCCGAGCGACACCCGCGCCATCATGCCGAGCGTGAGCACGCCGATGCCGCCGGCGGTGAAGGCGTGCAGCGCGCTCGAGTGGGCCGGCGCAACGCCGGCCGCCGCCAGCGCGAGCAGGGCGAAGCCGAGCGGCAGCCACGCATAGCCCAGATGGAGAACCCACAGCAGCGGCACGCTCCACACGCGGCGCGTGTACCAGCCCGCGAGACGGCTGCCGTGCAGCACCGCCGCCAGCGCGGCGAGGAGCGCCGTCGTCGCGGATCCCGGCGCGGCGAGCCAGCCCAGCAGCGCCAGCAGTGTGAGCCAGGGCAAGGCCATTTCGATGGGTTTCCAGCGCCGCGCGCGACTGCCGAGCCGGTTGTCGGTGAAACTGGGAACCACCCGTCCGCCGACGATCACCATGATCATCACGACCATCGAAGCGGCGCCGTGCAGACCGAGGCGTGCGGTGTGCGCAAGCGCGAGCGCCTCCAGGTGCACCAGGGTATTCGCCGCGGCCAGCGCCAGCAGCAGGATGGGGAAGGCGAGGTTGACGAACTGTCTCGCCCGCAGGATGGGCCGGGCGAGCACGATCGCCAGCACCGGGAGGAAGGCGAGGTCGGCCAGCGCGACCCCGAGCGGCGGCAGGTCCGGCAGCACCCACGCCAGGCGCCCGGCGAGCCATACGGCGAACAGCGCCGCCAGCGGCGGCCCGGCGGGCGTGGCAAGGCCGGTCCAGTTGCGCGCCGCGGTGAGCAGGAAGCCGGCGATCGCCGCGACCGTGAAACCGAACAGCATTTCGTGGCCGTGCCATGCGGGCGTCGCCCACGCGCCGGCGCCCAGGCTGCCCTGCAGGATCAGCAGCCAGGCGCCCATGAGCACGACGGCGAGCACGCCGGCGGCGAGGAAGAAGGGCCGGAAGCCGAGCGCGAACGGCGCCAACGTGGCCGGAGCCCTGGCGGGATCGGGCATCTCAATGGTCAATGGCTGGTGCCTTCCGACAGCCGCGTCTTGTTCCATACATTGTATTTCCCGACCGGGCGTTTCATGGGCAGCCGCTTGATTTCCTTCAGTGTTTTCGCGTCGTACACGACGATTGCGCCGTCCATTTCCCAGATCGAGACCAGCGCGTACTTGCCGTAGCGATCGAACTCGACATGGGTCACGGTCTTGCCTGGCAGGGGTTTCAGGTTGGCGACGATTTCCAGGCTTTGCTTGTCGATGACGTGCATCGTGTCCTTGCCTGCGCCGAAGAACACGTCCGCCCACAGGTAGGGCGAGTTTTCATGGCTGCGCAGGAAAAAGCCGGCGCCGAGGGTGGGGAGGGTCTTGATGGTTTTCCAGGTTTTCATGTCGATCACCGAGATCAGGCCCTCTTTGAGATTGGGCGAGGCCATCACGCGGCGGATCTTGCCCTCGGCGTCCCGCCAGTCCCAGGTGATGCCGGAACCCAGATGCGGCATGCCGGCAAGGTCGAGGTCGGCGATCTTCCGTCCCGCGCCGAGATGGATGACCTGTCCCTTCGGGCGCGCGCGCGAGGCGCCGAGCAGGAAGTCGTAGTTCTGGTCGAAAAAGAAATCGTCGAGCGTGTCCTCGAGCACGATGCGCCGCACCGGGAGCGGCCCCGGTTCGGGAAGCGCTTCCTTGAGACGGTGGTCGTGCACCAGCCCCCTGTAGACCGGGCGGCCGTCGTAGGGGATTTCCCATATTTCCGGGATGTCCTTCAATGCCGCGATGAAGCTGTTGCGGGGGCGCGCGTCGTAGACGGCTGAGACGCGCGACGTCCTGCCGCTGTCGTCGACGACCGGAATCACCTTCACCAGCGCCAGGTCCCTGGCGTCCAGCGCCACCAGGGTGTGCGGCAGATAGTTGGCGGCCATCACATAACGGCCGTCGCTCGATACCGCGACGTTGCGGGTGTTGATGCCGACCCGCGTTTCCGCCACCACCCTGAGGTTCCAGAGGTCGTATTTGGTGATCCAGCCATCGCGCGAGGCCCAGTAGACGAAGCGCCCGTCCGGCGTGAACTTGGGGCCGCCATGCAGCGCGAAGCGGGTGGCGAACCGGGCGATCGGTTCCATGATGTCGCCGTCGAGCACGGTGATGTGGTGGTCGCCGTGCTCCACGACCAGTGTCACGTTCATCGGATCGGCCTTGAACACCGGCTTGGCGGGCAGATCGAGCGCGTCGGGATAGACGATGCGCGAGGCCGCGATGTCCCGGGCACCCCAGGTCGGCGGCAGTTTCGGCGGGGTGTAGAGCCATGCGGCGAGCGCCTCGATCTCGTCCGGTTGCAGCAGGGTCTTGAATGCCGGCATCTGCGTCGCCGGCAGGCCGTCGGCGATGGCCTGGATTGCGTCGGGTTTCTTGAGGCGCGCCAGCGACTCGGGCAGCAACGCCGGTCCCATGCCGCCCAGGCGATTGGGGGCGTGGCAGGACAGGCAATGGGTTTCATAAAGCCTTTCCGGGTCGGCGGCGGCATGGGCCAGGCCGACAGTGGCCGCCAAGGCCAGCGCACAGCGCGCCAGGCCAGTCACGTTCATGATCCCACCTCCACCAACGGCTGCGCGGCGACGCCAATTTCCTCGTCCGTCAGGTAACAGCCCGGATCTTCCGCCCAGAAATTGCCCGTGGTCTGCCAGGCCCGCACGCGCGTGTTGCCGTTGCAGATGGCGCGGTGCACGCAGGCGGCGCAGCGCCCCTGCACCGGGCGCTGCGGGGTCTTCAGGCCGGCCATCAAGGGATCCGAGGTGTCCCTCCAGATTTCCGAGAACGGTCGCTCGCGCACGTTGCCGAGCGGGTAATCCCACCACATGGTGTCGGGATGGACTGTGCCCAGATTGTCGATATTGGCGATGTTCACGCCGGAGGCGTTGCCGCCCCATTGCACGAGCTTGCGCTGGATATGCCCGGCGCGTTCCGGAAAGCAGCGGCGCACCCAGTCCAGCAGGTAGACGCCGTCGGCGTCGTTGTTGCCGGTGACGTATTCCTTCGGCTGGCCTGCCTGGACGTGCCGCCAGCACCGGTCGAACAACAGGTCGAGCGCGTTGCGGGTGGTGCGGAAATGCGCGTCGTCCCTGCGGTTCCGGTTGCCGCGCCCGGCATAGTTGAGATGCGACAGATAGAACTTGTCGATACGCTCGGTTTCCATCAGGTCGAGCAGGGC
>DYFW01000074.1 GCA_020725005.1 Thiobacillus denitrificans | reverse complement strand
CCCTACACGCGTGACTGGGCCGGACGGAAGGTGCGCGCCGACTTCGAGGCGCTCAGGCAGGCCAGGGAAATCACCATCATCGGCACGGCAAAGGAAAAGCACTACGTGGCGGGGCGCGCCACCCAACCCTATTCGGAAGCCGCATGAACCTGGTCGACCTTCTCGCCGCGATCCAGCACAGCGGGATCTACTGGGTGGCGATTGTCTTTTTTGCCGCGTATCCGATGGTGACCAGCATAATGTGGATCACCACGTCGCTGTTCTTCCGCAACCGCTGGGAGAAAGGTCTCGCGCCGCCTGCCCTCGCCAGCCAGCCAAAGGTGTCCGTGCTGATCCCGGCGCACAACGAGGAACGCGTGATCGGCAACGCGCTCGCAGCGGCCACCGCTATCGACTATCCCACCTACGAGGTGGTGGTCGTCGACGATGGCTCGACGGACGATACCCGGAGCGTCGTCGAGTCCTACGCAAGGCGCGGCAAGGTACGCCTGATCACCAAGCTGCAAAACGAGGGCAAGGCGATGGCGCTCAACGACGCCCTGCCCTGCCTCAACGGCGACATCGTACTCATCATGGACGCCGACGCCGAACCCGAGCCCGGCATCCTGCGCCACATGCTGCCGCATTTCGAACACGCGCGGGTTGCCGCCGTCACCGGCAATCCGCGCGTGAAGAACGTCGATACCTTCCTCGCACGCCTGCAATTGATCGAGTTCAGCTCGATCGTCAGCCTGCTGCGCCGGTCGCAGCGCATCTGGGGGCGCATCATGACGGTATCGGGCGTGGTCGCGGCGTTCCGCAAGTCGGCCCTGCTCGACGTCGGCGGCTTCTCGCCCGAGATGCCGACCGAGGACATCGAACTGACTTGGAAACTGCAGCGCCGCTTCTGGGACATCCGCTATGAGCCGAACGCCCTGGTGTGGATGACCGTGCCCTCGACGCTGTCCGGCCTGTTGCACCAGCGCCGCCGCTGGTCGCGCGGCCTCATGCAGGTGCTGCATAAACATCGCGACGTCATGCTGCACTGGCGCTATCGCCGCATGTGGCCGATCTTCATCGAATCCTCGCTGTCGGTCCTGTGGTCTGTCTGCTTCGTGAGCCTGACCGCGCTGTGGCTGGTGTCGTATGCCGTCGGCTATCCGCCGGTCGGCGCCCATCCCATCCCCAATCTGTGGGGCATGACGATCGCCACGCTCGCGCTGCTGCAACTGCTCGCCGGCACCCTGCTCGACCGCCGCTACGATCCCGATACGCTGAAATATTATCCGTACGCCGTGTACTACCCCATCGTCTATTGGATGCTGCTTGCGTGGACCAACTTCGTCTCCGTGCCCTGGCTGTTCCGCCGCCCGTCGCGGCAACCCGTCCGCTGGCGCACGCTGCGCAAGGATTTCGCAAAGGACGTCGCGTGATGCGGTTGCCGATAATGCTTGCCGTGCTGGGCCTGAGTTTGCCTGCCGTCGCTGACGGCCTTGGCGAGGCGCGCGCGCTGGTCGATCAGAAGCGCTATGCCGAGGCGATCGCGGCGTACGACACCCTGCTGGCGGCCGCCCCCCGCCAGGTCGATCTCCTGATCGAGGCTGCCCGCGTGCACGCCTGGTCCGACCAGCACGCCTCCGCCGCCGAACTCTATCGCCGCGCCCTGGAAGCGGCGCCGGCGCGGCGGCACGACATACTGCTGCCGCTCGCCTGGCAGCTCGCCTGGGGCGACCGGCATGACGAAGCGATCCCACTGTTCCGAGAAGTGGCCGCAGAGGTTCCTGCGCAAAGAACCGAAGCCCTGCACGGCCTGGCCGAGTCGCTTGCTGCCCGCGACAAGCTGCGCGAGGCACTCGAGGTCTACGCCAGACTTGCCACCGACGCCACCGACCTGCGCGCGCGCAAGGGCGAGGCGCGTATGTTTCTCTGGCTCGATAACAACGAGGCCGCGGCCGCGCGCTACCGCACCATCCTGCGCGACGCCCCACAGGACAAAGAGGCCCGCCTCGGCCTCGCCCGCGCGCTGAACCACGACGACCGCCACTTCGCCGCGCTCGGCGTGTACGCCGACGCAGTCGCCGATGCGCCCGCGCTCGCGCGCGACACGCGCGTCGAGCGCGCCACTGCGCTGCGCTGGGCTGGTCTTGACGAGGCGGCCGCACTGACGCTGGGCGACGCCCCCGGCAGGGACGCAGCCGTGCTACGCCAACGGCTGCGCCAGGAGACCGCCTCCCACCTGCGCGGCGAATTCGAAACCGCCTGGGACAGCGACGGCCTCGACATCCGCGCCCTCGGTCTCGGCTGGCAGCAGCGCCTGGGCGCCGGGCGCCTGCTCGACGTCGCCGCGCGCGCGGCCCGCATCGAGCAACGCGACGAGCGCATCGACGGCCGCCAGATCCAGATGCGTGCGGGTACCCGCCTCGGTGATGTTCAAACTGGCCTGTTCTGGCCGTCGCTGAGCCTGGGCGTGCGTGATTACGATGGCTGGACGACCGCGCTGTGGAAACTGCAGGGGAAGTGGCTGCCGGCCGATCATTGGCGCGTCGACCTCGAAGCCGGCAACGAGGTGATCGAGAACGCCCGGTCGATCCAGAACAAGGTCATGCTGGACGCGGTCTCGGCAAGCGCGGACTGGCGCTTCGCCCCGCGCTGGCGCGCCACCGCCGGCACCACCCTGCTGCGCTTTGACGACGGTAGCCGGCGCACCCGCCTGATCGGCCGCGTCGAGCACGTCATCACCGTCGCTAGGCCACGCCTCGTTCTCGGCCTCGAAGGCATGGGCTTCGCCGACTCGGCACGCAGCCGCGACGCAACCGGAACCGACAACCGCGGCTACTACAACCCGCACCGGTACCGTGAACTGAAGGCATTCGCGCGCGCCGAGCATGAGACCGCCGGCTGGCTACTGGAAGCCCGGTTGGCGCTTGGCAAGCTGTGGGAGACGCCGTGGGATGCGCCCCGCGACAGCAGCGGCCTGTATGCCTGGGAACTCTCCGCGGCGCGCGACCTCGCACCCATGCTCCGCCTGCGCGCCTACGCCGGCGGCAGCGACAGCAGCAGTTTCCTGCAGAGCGCCGGCAGCGGCTATACACGGAACTATGTGGGCGCAAGCCTGATCTGGTTCCATTGATTCCTGATATCGTTGGCGTCATGCCCTATCCGACCCCCGAAGCCGCCGAAGCCGCCTTTTACGCCGCCTTCGAGGCACGCTCGCTCGACGCCATGATGGACGTCTGGGCGCACGACGAACACATCGCCTGCCTGCACCCGCTGGCGGCGCCGCTCAACGGCCGGCTCGCCGTGGCCGCGGGCTGGAAGAGCCTGTTCGAGGCGGCCGGTCAGTTCCGCATGCAGGTCGAGCTCGCGCACGAGATACGCAGCGCCGACCAGGTCATTCGCATCGTGCGCGAATACCTCACCATCGGCCAGGAAACCGAACCGCGCCCTCCCATCCTCGCCACCAACGTGTTCCGCCGCGACGGCGAAGGCTGGCGCATGGTGCTGCACCACGCCTCGCCGCTGCAGGTCGGCGGCACGCCGCCGGCGCGCACGGCACCCGCGGTGCTGCACTAGCCCGTTACATACACCGTCTCTCCACGCGCCCGGCGTCATCTGCCTCCATCGCACGTCGAACGCGCTCATTTCGTCGCGCGCCCCGACTCATACTCGGCTACCCGCGCAACAAAGTCCGTGTCCTTCATTGGCACATGGCAACTGCGGCAACTGCTCGCGTCCTTGCCCAGCGATTTGCCGCTGCCGTCGAAGGCGGCATAGGCCCATTCACCGGTACGCAGTTCAGGCGCCACTGCCTGCCCCCAGCCGGGGCCCTTGCCCATCACGAAGATCTTCGACAATCCCTGCTTCTGCAGCTTGCCATTGGCGTCGAGCACAGGCTGGCCGTCCGCACCGGTTTTCACAGAATGCAATTCCATCACCATCATCGTGCCGTAGGGAAACGGCCGGCTCGATTTGAGCCCTTGCGGATTGAGGTAAATATCACGGATCTGCTTGAGGTCGGGACGCTGCACGTTCTTGAGGTACACCGGCCAGCGGGCGTAGTCGACCGGCAAGGCCAGTTCGCCGTCGTTCTTCGCTGCCAGGGCATGGCTGTCGGCCAGTACTGTGCTTGCAGCCGTGCACAGCATCAGTGAAATCATGATCGTTTTCATGTCTTGTCTCCTCATGGGTCGTCAAATCAATGTCGTCGTAAACGTATTCGGCGCTTTGAGCGCGGCTGACTTGAACTTGAAGTCCTGACCCAGGCCGAGCAGGGCGCCAACGTTTTCGGCATTGAAACTTTGCCGCGCGATCGACAGCTCGACACGGTCGTACAGGCCGACCAGCACACCGTAGCCGTCGAGCGCATAGTCGTCGGCCTCGACGCGGGCGTAGAAGGCGTTGCCGCCGATCTGGTCGCGCGTGCCGTAACCGCCGATCACCGCCCAGGGCGTGAGCCCGCCGCCCGCCGCGCCTTCGACCTGCAAGACGCCGCCGGCCGGCAGGGGCGATGCCGACCATGCGGCGGGCGAGGCCAGCATGACTGCGGCAGCGATCACGCTGGTTTGGAACTGGATTCGGTTGGGCATGATTGCTCGATCCTCCCTTTGGGAACCTTGCGATTGAACACATGCGCTTTACGCATCTCCGCTCTGCGGCGGATGCACCTTGCATGAACTTTTTTCATTTGCGCCGCGACTCACGCAGCACGCGAAACCCGATCACCGAATAGCGCGTGTCCGGCGTATCCGCCGCGCGGTAGTTGACGCGCACCAGATGCGGTGCGCAGTGATACGAGCCACCGCGCCGCACGCGGCGCTCGCCTGCAGAAGGCCCGCGCGGATCAGCGTGCGGGCTGTTCGCGTAGTAGTCGGGCTGGTAGCGGTCGGCCACCCATTCCCAGGCGTTGCCCAGCATGTCGTGCAAGCCCCAGGCGTTGGCGGCAAGCCGCCCGACCGGGTGCGGCACGTCGCCGGAATTGCCCAGATACCAGGCGTGCGCCGCCAGTTCGGTATCGGAAAACGGCCGGTTGCCGGCGCTGCCTGCGCGCGCGGCGTATTCCCATTCGGCTTCGGTCGGCAAACGGTAGCGCGTGGTGTTTTCCCGCTTGTTGAGCGCGGCGACGAAGCGCTGCGCGTCGTTCCAGCTCACCGACACCACGGGCAGCTCGCGCCAGTCGTGTCGCGTCCAGAAAGCCGCCGGGCCGGGGCGCGTCTTCATCAGGTCGAACCACTGCCCCTGGGTGGTTTCGGTGCGCGCGAGTTCGAAGCCGCGCATGATGCGCACCCGGTGCGCGGGGCGTTCGTCGGCGATCAGGCTGGCGTCGCCGTCGGGCAACTCGAACAGCGCGGCCGTTTCGTCGGTAGCGCCCATGATGAATTCGCCGGGCGGGATGGGCATGAAATCGAGGCTCGCGGCCCATGCCGGTGCCGAGACGAGGCACAGCGCGAGCAGTGCCTTCATGCCATCGTCGCAGCAAATATACCGGCGTGGCATTCCAGAAGCCGGCGATGCGCCGCAACGGTTCCGGCCGGGCCGCCCCGCACCACGCCGGGGCCGCACTGCAGCCCCCAGGCAACGCGGGCCTCGCGTTCGAAGGGACGGAAACAGATCTGGATCTCATCTGCCGCCGTCACTTCGAAACCCCTCTCCTGTAGTCGATCAATTCCACGCCCAGCCGTCGCGCCATGCCCGCCGCCCCATCTTTCATCACTGCGTGATGATTCCAGGCAAACAGCGGCGCGAAGAGCGGGGCCAGCCAGCGCATCCACGCCTTGCGCGGGGCAACCTGCCAGGTGTAGCGCACACGCACGCCTACTGGTATCGCGGCGATTTCCCAGCGCCCCATGCCGGCCAGATCGCCGCTCGCCTCCACCGCGAGCAGGTGCGGCTTGTCCGCGGCGCGGATGACGAGATCGATGACGAAGCCGTAGGGCAGGCGGCTCGTCCACCAGGTGCGGCGCACCGCGCCCTCGTCGTTGTCGCCGCCCGCTTGCAATAACTTGACGCGGCGGATTTCCGGCCACCAGCGCGGCCAGTCCTCGACCGCCTCAAGGACTGCCCACACCGCACCGGGAGGCGCGGCGAGATGCCATTCGCTGACCAGATCGAATTTCATGCCGCGAACCTCAGCGTCCGACGATGTCGCCCTTCATCGAGGCGAGCGCTGTCAGCAACTCGTTTTTTTCTTTCGCCGGCACCTTGAATTTGTCGAGCGACTTCACCAGGTTTTCGACCAGCGCATTGAAATGCGCATCGGTCACGCCCATGCCGGCGTGCGCCGTTTTCATGTCGCGCCCGGTGTACTTGCACGGCCCGCCGGTGGCTTCGCAGATCTGGTTGACCAGCATGTTGTTCAGGCGCGGAATATTGGTGTTGGCGAAGAAGCCATTGATGCGGCCGTCCGCAGCCACGTTGCCGATGAAATCGTCGACCACCGCCTGAATCGCGGGCTTGCCCCCCAAGCGGTCGTAAAGGCTTTTTTGCGGCGCGGGCTGCATCGATGAGCACGCGGCGAGCACCGCCACGAGCGACAGCGCGGACAGGCTGCGCACAACAAGGCTTGAATTCAATGGGCTTGGGTTCATGTCGATCTCCTTGTCGAATACGGGAAACGCTCCCTGCCTGCTTTACGCGCGCCTCCGCGCATCGGATGCATGCATCCAGGTGGCGTCCTGCTGCGTAGGGTGAATGGCAGCCGATACAATAGACCGCGACATGAATCCACCGCTGAACCTGTTCGATCCCGATGCCTTGCCCGGAAGCCTGCCCATGGAACCCGTCGTCGCCGAAGACCCGCATGGGGCTGCGCTCGCGCACCTGATTCAGCGCATGGCGCAGGGCGACGAGGCGGCGCTCGCACGCCTGTACGACATCACGCTCCCGCGCGTGCACGCGCTGGCATTGCGCATCACGATGCGCCGTGAGCTGGCAGAGGAAGTCTGCGTCGAGACCTACTGGCAGGCCTGGCGCGAGGCCGAACGTTACGACGCCGCGCGCGGTCAGCCGCTGGCCTGGCTGATGGTGATGGCGCGCAGCCGCGCGCTCGACACGCTGAGGCGGCAGGATCGCGCGACCAGCTGTCCCGACCCGGAAATCCATCTCGAGGAAGCCGGCAGCCAGGATACGAGCCCGCTCGAGCGCTTGATGACCAGCGAGCGCGACAGCGCGCTCGCCCGCGCGCTCGCCGCGCTCACCCCGGTGCAGCGGCAGATGGTGGGGCTGGCGTTCTACCGTGACCTGTCGCACCAGGAAATCAGCACCCAGACCGGCTTGCCGCTCGGCACGGTCAAATCCCACCTGAAGCGCGCACAGGACATTCTGCGCACCACCCTTTCCCAGGCATGAGACCCGCGATGAAGGACAAAGACAACGACACTTCCGCCCCCCTCGACGCGGCGCTGATCGAAGCACTCGCTGCGGCGACGCCGCCCGAAGCGCCACCGGACGACGCCGCCACGCGCATGCGCGAGGCGCTGTTCCAGCGCGTGCATGCCGCCGCCCCGGACTACCTGTTCGTGCACAGCCACGAGGGCGAATGGGTGCGCTTCCTGCGCGGTGTCGAACTCAAGCTGCTGCGCCAGGACGGCAGTCAGCGTTCCTACCTGCTGCGCATGTCCCCCGGCGCGCGCATTCCGGCGCACGGGCACGCGCTCGACGAGGAAAGCCTGGTGCTCGAAGGCGACGTCACCATCAACGGCGTGCTGTGCCGCGCCGGCGACTACCACTTTGCGCCGCGCGGCAAGCCGCATGGCCGGCTCACTACCGAAGGCGGCTGCCTGCTGTTCGTGCGCGGCGCGGCGGACGCGCACGCGCTTCGTTGATGCGGGGTGCTTGCGCGCTGTTGGGGGCTGCCGCGATGATGGCAGCCATGCCCGCGCTTGCCGTCGCCCCTTACACCGCCCCCGCATGGCTGCCGGGCGGCAACCTGCAAACCATCTACACCAGCCTTTTCGTTTCTGTGCCCAAAGTCGAATACCAGCGCGAACGGCTCGAACTTCCCGACGGCGACTTTCTCGATTTCGACTGGGTCGACGGGGTGCCCGGCATGCCCGTCGTCGTGCTCTTCCACGGACTCGAAGGCAATTCGCAAAGCTTCTACGCGCGCGACCTCATGCACAGAGTGAAAGCGCGGGGATGGCACGGCGTGGTTGCCCACTTCCGCGGCTGCTCGGGCGAGGACAACCGCCTGCCGCGCGCCTATTTCGCCGGCGATTCGGCCGACATCGAGACGATGCTGCGGCACGTCAAATCGCGTCATCCCGACACCCCGTTGTACGCCGTGGGCGTCTCGCTCGGCGGCAACGCGCTCCTCAAATGGCTGGGCGAACAAGGCGGCGCCGCGGCATCGCTGGTCGATCGCGCGGCGGCGGTCTCGGCGCCACTCGATCTCGCCGCCGCCGGCAACGCCCTCGACCGCGGCTTCAACCGCGCCATTTACACAGCGAGGTTTCTTTCCACGCTGAAGGCCAAGGCCCTCGCCAAGGCGGAAAGATTTCCCGGCCTGCTCGACGCCGAGGCCATCGAGGCGGCGAGCACTTTCCGTGAATTCGACACGCTCGTGACCGCGCGCCTGCACGGATTCCGCGACGCCGACGATTACTGGGTAAAGGTTTCCAGCAAACCCTGGCTGAAGTCCATCGCCGTTCCCACCCTTGTCATCAACGCCAAGAACGACCCTTTCCTGCCCGCCGAGGCCCTGCCCGGCCAGGCCGATGTGTCCGCCGCCGTCGCGCTGGAGCAGCCCGACACCGGCGGCCACGTCGCCTTCCCCTCCGGCCCCTTCCCCGGCAACGCCGACTGGCTGCCGGCGCGCCTGCTGCACCATTTCGACGCGACCTCCCCCTGAGGCACAGACCTCGCGGTCACAGCGCCCGAGCAAACTATCCAGCGCCGGCCGTCGCGCGCCCAGGGGGCTTTGCTGCGACCGGATTTTTTTGTGCGCTGCATCCGTTTCCCCCGCCCGCTGCGTAATGGATTCATCGGCGCTCCCGCGTCGACCCATTCGCCAAGGAGGACATCATGCAACACACTTTGCTCAGCGCCGCCCTGATTCTCGCCCTCTGCGGCCCGGCATTCGCCGCCAACCACCGCGAAGCCCCGATCACCGCGCTCGATCACAAAGCCGACATCACCGACGTCTACGCTTTCCGCAGCTACGACGCCGATCCAACGCCACGCGTCACGCTCATCCTGGGCGTCGATCCCTTGCTGGAGCCCGCCAACGGCCCCAACTGGTTCCCGTTCGACCCCGACATCCTCTATACGCTGAAGATCGACAACAATCACGACGCGCGCGAGGACATCGGCTTCGAATTCCGCTTTACCACCGAACAGCGGCTGCCCAATCTGTTCCAGGTGTACGCGGGCGTACCCGGGGGTGCCGCGGCGCCGGCCAATTCGCCGGCGCCGGTGCCACAGGGCACGCCCATCGTGCCCGACCGCATCGACAGCTTCGACGATGCCGGGCTGGGACAGATCCAGCGGTACAGCGTCACGCTGGTGAAATACGACGCCGCCGGCAAGGTGGTCTCGCGCACCGTGCTGGCAAGCGACCTGCCTGCGGTGCCCGCCAACGTCGGGCCACGCACCATGGACTACAGTGCGCTCTACGCCGCGGGCATCCACAGCCTTCCGGGCGGCGTAAAAGCCTTCGCCGGCACCACCGACGACGCGTTCTGGATCGACCTCGGCGGCGCTTTCGACACCTTCAACACGCACATCTTTCCGGTGCTGTCCGACTTCCAGGAAAGCGCGCAGGAGAACTTCGCGCCCGATACCGTCTCCGGCTATGCGGTCAACCACATCGCCATCGAAGTGCCGGTGGCCATGCTCACCCGCACCGGCAACGTCGAACCGGCGAGCTCGCCGGCCGCCACCCTCGGCATCTGGGCGACGACCTCGCGCCCGCAAGTCACCGTGCGGCGCTCGCCGCTGCCTGCCGCGAATTCCGGCGCCTGGCGCCAGGTGCAACGCATGGGCAACCCGCTCGTCAACGAATTGCTGGTCGGCACGGGTTCCAAGGACCGCTTCAGCATGGATCAACCGCGGAACGACAGCCAGTTCGCCAATTTCTTCCTCGATCCCGCGATCGCGCGCGTGATCAACGCGCTCACCGGCGGTGCCGTGGCGATCCCCGCGCCGCCGCGCACCGATCTGCTGCCCGTGGTGACCTACGCGCCGCCCATCGCCGCGCCCGGCACCCCGTCCGGCCCGGTGGCCGATCTTGAAGCGCGCCGCGATAAAAGCGGCTCGGGTTGCGAGATAAGTTGCACCGGGTAATTGTTGCACGCATTGAAAGCGAATTGCAGAGAGAAGGGGCCGAGAGGCCCCTTTGTCACGTCTACCAGTTCCGAATGATCAACTCGCCCGACTTGGCCTTCGACCGGCCCGCGCCGCCCACGGTGTAGTTGATGTCCACCCGCTCGATGTTCAGCCCGGCGAACGCCTGGTGCATCTCCGGGATATCGTTCACAGAGATGATCATCCGCCCCTGGACGGTCTTGGCCAGGTCGCCCATGCGCTGATACTGATGCAGGCCGAAATCGACGCCATAGCCTTCGGTGCCCCAGTACGGCGGGTCGCAATAGATCAGGGTGTGCTCGCGGTCGTACTTGCGGATGCAGTCGGCCCAGTCCAGGTTCTCGATATAGGTCCGGCTCAGGCGAAGGTGGGCGGCCGACAGGTCTTCCTCCAGGCGCAGCAGGTTGAGCTTCGGCCCCGAGGTGGTCGAGGTGCCGAACGTCTGGCCCTCGACCTTGCCACCGAAGGCCATTTTCTGGAGGTAGAAGAAGCGGGCGGCCCGCTGGATGTCCGTCAGCGTCTCTTCGGGCGTGATCTGCAGCCACTTGAAGATTTGCCGCGAGGTCAGCGCCCATTTGAATTGCCGGACGAACTCCTCCAGGTGGTGGCGGACTACCCGGTACAGATTGACCAGTTCGCCATTCACGTCGTTGAGCACCTCGACCTTGGTGGGTGCCTTCAGGAAGTAAAGGGCGGCTGCGCCGCAGAACGGCTCGACGTAGCAGGTGTGCTCAGGGAAGAGCGGGAGGATGTGTTTCGCCAGGCGGCGCTTGCCACCGATCCAGGGGACGATGGGGGAAGCAGATTGCATTTCCATTCTGTGTAAGCCCTTTTTGATTGTTGCAATTGTTGGTAGGCTTAGACCCGCCGTGTGCACGGTAAGGGGGCCTTGGCCAAGGCTCACAGGTTCTGTCTGTGGGTTACGGTGACGGCCGAGGTGTTCCCGCACCACGGCCGCCGCCCTCTTCTTCATGCCGGCTGCAGTGCGTCCGGCGTCTCGATAAAGCGCGCCTCGTAGGGCAGCATCCAAAGGTGCTGTGGCGTGATCCGGTACAGAGCGTCAGGCCGGAACAACGGCCGCCCGGCCTCTTGGAAGGCCCAGGCGGCCATCTCGCTACAGAACCATCGATCCGGCTCCTGCCAGTCCCGATGCAGGCCGATCCCCAGTACGCCCAGCCAGTCGTAGGGCTTGCCGATCTGAGATTCGGCGGACGCGATCACGGCCTGGGCGTCGGCGCAGGGGATCGTCATGACCGCTGCCCGGCTGGCGTGGGCGAGGCGCGTCGCCAGCAGTTCGCGCTCGACGCCGTGGAAGGCCACCGCACCGAGCACCGAGTGGCCGTCGATCAGATCGACATGCGACCAGGACGACCAGGTGGCAACACGGATCAAGGCGCTTCCGGGATGCCGGCGCCGGGTAAAGAGCAGTTGGACGGCCAACATGGTCTTAGCCTCCGAAGGTTGTCGGCCAGCCTGCCGAGAAGTCGTAGGACGCCGGGTCGGCGCTGGATTCCATCACTGCTTTGTGTGTTTCGGCGGCGGCGAATAGCTGGGCGTCCAGATCGCCAGCTGCGGAAACAATGTCGAAGGCGACCTGAGCGCTGACATCGACGAAAGACCCGTCCATCGTCTTCCATTTCACGGTCTGGCCGAGGATGGTCAGCTTGTCAGTCATCGCACCGCCGCCAGCGATCAGATCGCGGGCTTTGTCCTTCAAGCCAAGATGTTGAATGCGGCTGTCGGCGTCGCTATGGAACCATTTGTTGCTGCTGCCGACCTTGACCTTGAAGCCGCCTGACTTTCGGCGGTCGCGCTCGGCCTTGATCGCTTCCCACACGTCGGCCTTGATCTGGGGATTGATCGGGTTGGCGAATTTCTGCCCGTCCCAGCCCGCGCCAAGTTTTACCCAATCGGGGGCTTCCACCAAAACGTAAAGATCGCCGTAGCAATCCAGCGTCGGCACTTCCCACAGATGGGTGACGATGCCATTCTCGATGACCGCTGCTTTCATTATGCGAACTCCCATACTTCAATGTATCCCGCGCCGCCAGCCGAACCGGCGTACCCTATGCCCGAAGTGCGAGGCCCACCCCCACCGCCAGAACCGTAACTACCGGGGATCGTGGTGGAGCCAGAGCCTGAACCGCCACCAGCAAAAGGCGACGCCCCGCCAGCTCCGGGCGCGGCATGGACGTTGGATGTGGAATCCGCATGCCCCGCGGCCCCTGCGGCTGCACACGTAAAGTCCCACCCAGAGCCGGTCGGGAGGGCGACGAGAGAGCCTAACCCGGTCTGGCCGCCTGGGCCTCCAGTAAGCGTCATTGCCCCAAATGAAGTCTGCCCGCCAGCGCTACCGGCCGCGCCAACTGCTCCGCCGGACCCAGCCGCTCCTACCGTATAGGCGTACGTCGCGGCTGGCGCCGTGATGAGTTTTTCCCCGTAGCATCCGGAATAGCCACCACACCCTGCTTGGTTGCTACCAGTTATTCCACCGCCTCCACCACCGCCGCCAGCAACAGCACGGACAAAGATTGAATTGGTGTCGGCCTGCTTCGTCCATGTGCCGCTGCCAGCGGTGGTGTAGCGGGTAATCCGCAGAAGCTGCCCATGCGTGACAACAGCATTGACACCATTGGCCGGGTTGAGCAGTACCCACTTGTCGAGCGTGGCGTCGTACTGGAGCTCGATCCAGTGACCGCCGCCCGCGATGTCGCCAGCCACCAGCGCCGCACCTGCTCCCTTAACGATGGTCTTGGCAGCGATTGTTCCGTTGTTCGGAGTAAAGGTCGGGGCCGCCGCCGAGTTCGCCGATCCGGTGCGGACATAAAGTGTCATGCCGTTGGTAAGTGCGGTGATAGCTGGTGCGTAGGCGGCAGTGATTGCATTTGCCGTGCCGCCCGCAGGGGCCGTGTTGTAAGAACCTTGCTGTATTTCGGCCTTCGATGCCCCATCGGTGATGCCGTAGCCTGCCAGGGTGGTTGGGTTGGTGCCGCCTGTAACTTGGCCACGCTTGTTGACCGTGACGCTCCGATACGTACCGGCAGTGACGCCGGTTGCTCCGTCGACCATTTCGAACACTAGGCCAGTCGTGCCAAGGTCGATCGGTGCATCGGTCACCAACTGCCAGATCGAATCCGCGTTGGTCGCCCCCTGTTCGACCGAAACGAACAAGCCCGGTGTGACCTCGATGGAGGCGTCGGCATCGGCAGCACGCGTCCAGTTGCCAGCGGCTACCACATAGATACCGTTATCCTTCGTGGTCGCTTGGTCTTTCACCAGCACGCGGTCACCCGCCGCCAGCGCCATACCGTCGACCGTTAGCAGGCCCGACAGTGCGATCGCGGCCGTAGTGGCCACGCGCACCGACTGCTTGCCGTCCAGCTTGTTGATTTCGGCTGCGACCTTGTCGTCGCAGTATTGGCGAGTGGCCAGCACCACGC
>DYFW01000073.1 GCA_020725005.1 Thiobacillus denitrificans | reverse complement strand
CGCAATCGTATTTGCGGTTGCAGTAGTTGCACTGGATGTTGCAGGCCGGCGCCACGGCAGCGTGCATGCGCGCAAAGTGATGGTGCGCCTCCTCCGAGTAACAGGGATGGTCCTGCACGCGGCGGCGAATGTCTTTCGACATGCCATCCATCTGCGACGCGGTCGAGCCGCAACTGCCGGAACTGCAGCCGCCACTCGGCGGTTGGGGAGGGATCACTGGGAGGTCCACGATGTTCTCCACGTGTAGGGTCATCCTCCTTACAGCAACCCGTGTGCCAGCTACTAAGTCATTGATCTGTCAGGTGCAACAAAATGCTTTGTCGCAAAGACCACAACCGAGCATCAGAACTGCTTGACCTCGATAGCGAGCGTCTGGATGCGGTAGGCAATCTGGCGCGGCGTCATGCCGAGCAGGCGCGCGGCCTTGGCCTGCACCCAGCCGGCCTGTTCGAGCGCGGCGATGACGCGGTCGCGTTCGTTCAGCTCGCCCGGCTCGACAGGTTCGCCCTCCTCGTGCTCATCCACGAAACTCGGCGCTGGCTGGGCGGCACTGGCGGGCACGCCACGCGCGGGCGCCGCCTGGCGGAAGCGGTCGATGCGAATCAGTTCGGCATCAATGACGCCGGTCTCGGACATTACCGCCGCGCGTTCGAGGCAGTTTTCCAGCTCGCGCACGTTGCCCGGCCAGGCATATTGCGTGAGGCGGCGCACGGCCGATTCCTGCAGCACGAGCGGGCGCCCCTGCTGCTCGCCGAGGCGGCCGGCGAGGAAGCGCGCGAGGTCGGGGATGTCCTCGCTGCGCTCGCGCAGCGCCGGCAGCGCGATGGGCATGACGTTGAGGCGGTAGTAGAGATCCTCGCGGAAATCGCCGGCATCGACGGCCGCCTCGAGGTCGCGGTGGGTGGCGGCAATGACGCGCACCTCGACCTTGATGGTACGGCTGCCGCCGACGCGCTCGAACTCGCCTTCCTGCAGGACGCGCAGCATCTTGGCCTGGAAGGCCGGCGAGATCTCGCCGATCTCGTCGAGGAACAGCGTGCCGCCGTCGGCGGCTTCGAAGCGGCCCTTGCGCGCACCGACCGCGCCGGTGAAGGCGCCCTTCTCGTGGCCGAAGAGTTCGGATTCGAGCAGGTTCTCGGGCAGCGTCGCGCAGTTGAGCCGCACGTAGGGGCCGCGCGCGCGCGGCGAGTTGTAGTGGATGGCATTGGCGATGAGCTCCTTGCCGGTGCCGGTCTCGCCGCGAATCAATACGGTGGTGTTCCATTTCGCGACCATGCGCACCTGGTCGAAGACACGGCGCATCTTCGCCGAATGGCCGACGACGTTGTCGAAACCGTATTTGCCGCGCACGGTGCGGCGCAGGCTGTCGCGTTCCTCGGCGAGGCTTTTCTTTTCCTGCTCGACCTCGAGCGCGAGCCGCACATTCTGGCCGATCAGGTTGGCGATCATCTCGACGAAACGCGCCTGCGCCTTGAGCACGCCGCCCGGGAGATCGGGCTGCACGGCGAGCACGCCGAGCGCGCGGCCGGCAGCGGATATCGGCACGGCGATGAAGGGCAGGGCATGGTCGTAGATGCCGAGCCGGTTGAGGAAGCGCGGATCGCGACCGGGATTTTCGATGACGATGGTTTCGCCGCTGTCGAACACCTGCCCGAGCACGCCCTCGCCGACCTGGTAGCGGACTGGCGTGAAGGCGGCGGCATCCAGTCCGTGGACGGCATTCACCGTCAGGTCGCCGCTGTCGGCATCGATCACGCTGACGAGACCGCGACTCAGCCCGGCCGTGGCGAGCACGTCGAGCACATCGCGCAGTGTCTGGCGATAGTCGAGCGAGCGCGACAGCACCTCGCTGACACGGTAGATCGTATCGACCGCGCTGTGCGGACCGGTCGCGGACAGGGTCGTAATCATGCGCCTGCCGGCCCCTTGCTGCGCGCCGGCAGCACGATCCGCATGCGGCAGCCGCCGGTGTGGCCTTCGCCGATCTCGATGGTGCCGCCGTGGTCGGTCGCCACCTGCTGCGCCATCGCCAGCCCGGTCCCGGCATGGTTCGGCTTGGTCGAGAAGAAGGGCTCGAAGGCCTTGAGGTGCAGCTCGGGCGGAATGCCGGGGCCGCTATCCGCTACGATGATCTCGACGCTGCCGGGCAGACTGCGCGTGGTGACCGTCAGTTCGCGCACCCGCCAGCCCTTGGCGTTCAGGGCCTCGAGCGCGTTGTCGATAAGCGCCTTGAACAGCGCGCGCAGGCGCACCGGGTAAGCCTGCACCGCGGGCAGCACCGCTTGCGGCTTCCAGTTGACCGTGATGCCGGCGGCGAGGAGCCGGACGGTGACGAGATCGAGCACGTCGCGCAGCAGTTCGTTGATGTTCGCGGCGGTGGCGGTTTCGGCACTGCGCTCGGGAATCGCGCGCTGCAGCGTGTCGAGCGCCGTCTGGCCGGCACGGAGCGCTGCGGCGAGCGCTGCGGCCGTCGGATCATGCTTGCCGCGTCGTTCCTGCATGGCGACCACCGAGGCGAGCACGTTGAGCGGGCCTTCCATCTGGAACAGCGCCGCCGAGAGGCTTTCGCGCAGGCCACTGACGCGGTTTTCCTCGGCCATGGTCGCCTGCAGCGCGGCGATGCGCGCCTTTTCCTGCTGGGCGCGCTGCTGGGTGATCTCCTTGGCGATCAGCAGCAGATAGATGCTGTCGCGGTGGCCGAAGAAGGCGTCGGCACCTTCGTCGACGCTTTTCACCCAGGTGCCGGTACAGGAGAACCAGCGCGGCGGCTTGCCGCCGGGCTGCTCGATGCGGATCTCGCGGTCGGCGAAGGCCTGCGTGCCGTCGCGCGCCGGCCCGAGGCCGTGACCCATGTCCGCCCGCACGGCGTCGAGGATCACGCTGGCCGGCTCGGTCATGCCGAGATCGCCCATCAGTTTCTTGTACTCGTGGTTGTCGAGCACCACGCAGTCTTCGCCGTCGAGCAGCGCGATCGCCACCGGCGCCGAATCGACCACCGACTCGATCAGCGCCTTCTGGTTGTTGACCCGGCATTCAAGCCGGTGCATCTCGGTCACGTCGCGGTGAATGCCGAGAAAATTGCCGACTTTGCCGTCGGCGTCGAGCACCGGCGTGATCAGCAGATCGGCGAGGTATTCGCTGCCGTCCTTGCGGCGGTTGACGAGGCTGCCGTTCCACGGCTCGCCGGCGCCGATGGTCTGCCACAGCGCCGCGTAGACGCCCGGCGGTGTCGCCTTGGCGGACAGCAGCGACTGATTCTTGCCGACCGCTTCGGCGGCGGCCAAGCCGGTAACGCGCTCGAAAGCGGGATTGACGTAGAGGATGTTCGCCCGCGTGTCGGTGATCGAGATCGCGATGTCGGCCTGCGCCACTGCCTCGCGGAAGACGCGCGGCAGGATGTCGATGCTGGCGGGTTCGACGGGCAGCGGCTGCTTGCGTTGGCTCATGGCGGGCACTCGGTTGAATGGCTTGTAGATTGTTCTGCACGATCCGTGCCACGAAAATCGGCGCTGGCGGGACGGCAGCTTGCCAACGCGCAAGCCTCTGTTTGTCGGGTTTGCGACTTGGCTGTCGCAAGTGCGACATCACCCGGACATCGACTGCGATCCGCAAATACCCCCGCATCGGTGCGGACTTGGCAAGGGCTGCACCAAGCTGGCGCACGACAAAACAGGATGGCACGGAACCTGCGAAGCCTCCGGCAGAGGTCCGACGATGAGCGAATTCCTGATCCTGCTGGTGACCACTGCACTGGTCAATAACGTGGTGCTGATCAAGTTTCTTGGTCTGTGCCCCTTCATGGGCGTGTCGAAGAGCGTCGACAGCGCGCTGGGGATGGGCATGGCCACCACCTTCGTCATCACGCTGGCCTCGGCCGCCACCTGGATGCTCGAACACTGGCTGCTGATCCCTCTTGAACTCGGCTATCTGCGCATCCTCACCTTCATCCTCGTCATCGCCGCGACGGTGCAGTTCGTCGAGCTGGTGGTGAAGAAAACCAGTCCCGACCTCTATCAGGCTCTCGGCATCTACCTGCCGCTGATCACCACCAACTGCGCGGTGCTCGGCATCGCGCTGCTGAACGTGCAGGAGAAGAGCGGCTTCGTCTGGAGCCTGCTGTCCGGTTTCGGTTCGGCGTTTGGTTTTACGCTGGTTCTGCTGATCTTCGCCGGCCTGCGCGAACGTCTTGCGCTGGCGCGCGTGCCCGCCGCCTTCGCCGGCGCGCCGATCGGCTTCGTGCTCGCCAGCCTGCTGGCGCTCGCCTTCATGGGTTTTTCGGGGCTGAATTTCAAATAAACCAATCATGATCGCTGCCATTCTTTCCGTCACGCTCCTCGGCATCGCGCTGGGTTTCGCGCTGGGTTTCGCGGCGCGGAAGTTCGCCGTCGAGACCGATGCACGTGTCGCCGAGATCGGGGCCATGATGCCCGGCACCAACTGCGGCCAGTGCGGTTACCCCGGTTGCCCCGGCGCGGCGGCGGCCATCGCCGCGGGCGAAGCCACCGTCACCGTCTGCCCGCCGGGTGGCAAGGCGCTCGCCACGGCGCTTGCCGCCAAGCTGGGCATCGCAGCCGACCTCTCGGGCGTCAGCGACGAAGGGCCGAAGATCGCGACGATCGCCGAGGAAATCTGCATCGGCTGCTGCCGCTGCATCAAGGAATGCCCGACCGACGCGATCGTTGGCGCGGCCAAGCAGATCCACGCCGTGATGCGCGAGGCCTGCACCGGCTGCGGCAACTGCGTCGACCGCTGCCCGACCGAGGCGGTGAAGATGGAACCTGTGCCCGTCACCCTGCAGCACTGGGTGTGGCCCAAACCTCAGGCCAAGGTGGAACAGGCATGGGCCTGATCGAGAAAGTCTTCTCCCTGCTGGGGCCCGCGATTCACACTGATTGGGGCGTACACCCGGCCGACCGCAAGCGGCCGGCGGCCGATAGTCCGGTGCGCGGGCTGCCGCTTCCCGAACGTCTTCATGTCCCGCTGCAGCAGCACATCGGCGCGGCGGCGCGGCCCATCATGCTGGTCGGCCAGACCGTGCTCAAGGGCCAGTTGATTGCCGAGGCGCAGGGCGCCACCTCGGCGGCCGTGCATGCGCCGACCTCCGGCATCGTCACCGCGATCGGCGACATCAGCGCGCCGCATCCGTCCGGCCTGTCCTTTTCCGCCGTAACCATCGAGTCCGACGGCGCCGATCGCTGGGCTGACACGGGTGCAAGCGTCGATCCATTTTCACTGCCGCCGCAGGAGATCGCCAGGCGCGTCGCCGCCGCCGGCGTGGTCGGCCTCGGCGGCGCGACCTTTCCCTCGGCGCTCAAGCTCGGACTCGGCCTGCGCGCGAAGATCCACACGCTGATCCTCAACGGCGGCGAGTGCGAACCCTATCTGTCCTGCGACGACCGCCTGATGCGCGACTGCGCGACGGAAATCGTCGACGGCATCCGCATCATGCTGCACGCCACCGGCGCGACGCGCGCACTGGTCGGCATCGAGGACAACAAACCGGAAGCGATCGCCTCGATGACCGCGGCGGCGCACGATTTTCCTGATATCAAGGTACGCAGCGTGCCGGCGCGCTACCCGATGGGCTCGGAAAAACATTTGTTCTCCGAACTCACGGGACAGGAAGTGCCCGCCGACGGCCGCACCACCGACCTCGGCGCGCTGGTGCACAACGTCGGCACCGCTTGGGCAGTGCATGAAGCCTTGCGCCAGGGCCGGCCGCTGGTCGAGCGCCTCGTCACGCTCAACGGCGGCGCACTGGAGCGCCCCGGCAACATCCGCGTGCCCATCGGCACGCTGGTCGAAGATGTGCTCGCCTTTGCGGGTCTGAGGTCGGAACCGGCACGCCTCGTCATGGGCGGGCCGATGATGGGCAACCGGCTGCCCCATGCGCGCGTGCCGGTGGTCAAGGGCACCAGTGGCATCCTCGCTTTGACGGCCGCCGAGGCGGCCAGTCTCGAACCCGGCCCCTGCATCCGCTGTTCGACCTGCGTGCGCGCCTGTCCGGTCGGCCTGCTGCCGCTCGAAATGTCGGCACGCATCGGCGTCGACGACTTGAACGGCGCGGTCGCCCTCGGCCTCAAGGACTGCATCGCCTGTGGTTGCTGTTCCTACGTCTGCCCGTCGCGCATCCCGCTGGTGCACTACTTCAACCATGCCAAGGGCGAGCTTGCCGCGCAGGGTCGCGCGCAGTTGCGCAACGAAGCCGCCAAGCGCCTCGCCGCCGCGCGCATCGAACGGCTCGCCCGCGAAGCGCAGGAGAAAACCGCCGCCGCCGCGCGCCGCAAGGCCGAACGCGCCGCGCAGAAGGCCGCCGAGAAAGCTGCCGCCGAGGCAGCGCAACAGGCTGCCCAGCCGGCTGCCGAGGAGACGACAACGTGAGTGGCGAATCGCTATCGCTGGCCATGCCCACGGCTTCGCCACACGCCCATGCCGGCGGCAGCGTGACGCGCGTGATGGCCAGGGTGATGCTCGCGCTCCTGCCCGCGACGCTCTACGGCTTCTGGCTCTACGGCTGGCCGGCCTTCCACCTGTTCATGTTCACGATCATGTTCGCGCTGTTCGGCGAGGCCTTTGCGCTGCGCCTGATGCGCCGCCCCGCCATGCCGGTATTGCTGGACGGTTCGGCGCTGCTCACCGGCTGGCTGCTCGCGCTCTCGCTGCCGCCCTGGGCACCGTGGTGGATCGGCGCGGTCGGCGGGCTGTTCGCCACCCTCGTTGCCAAGCAGCTGTTCGGCGGCCTTGGCCAGAACCTGTTCAACCCGGCGATGGTCGCGCGCGTGGCCTTGCTGATTTCCTTTCCGGTGCCGATGACGCTGTGGATCGCGCCGCTGCCGCTGGGATCCGTCGGCGCGCCGGGCTTCGTCGCCGGCCTGCAGATCACGCTGGCGGCAGCGAACACTGTGCCCCAACTCGATGCTGTCGCCAGCGCCTCGCTGCTCGGCTTCGCCAAGACCGAACTGTCGCGCGGCATCGATCTGCTGCATGCCGCCGCCAACGCCCCGGTGCTGTCCTGGGTCGGCGCGCGCGCCGGCAGCCTCGGCGAGACGGCCGCGCTGTTGATCGCCGGGGGCGGCGTGGCGCTGATCCTCATGGGCATCATTTCCTGGCACATCCCGGTGGCGATGCTGGCAGGCATTGCGCTGCCAGCCTTCATCGGCCATGCCGTCGACCCGGCGCGTTACCTCGACGTGGCCACGCATCTGCTGTCGGGCGCGGCGATGCTCTGCGCCTTCTTCATCGCCACCGACTACGTCACCTCGCCGAACACGCGCCTCGGCCAGCTGGTCTTCGGCATGGGCTGCGGCCTGCTGACCTGGCTGATCCGTACGTATGGCGGCTACCCCGAGGGCGTGGCCTTCGCCGTGCTGCTGATGAACGCGCTGACGCCGGCCATCGACCGCCTCGTCAAGCCGCGCATCTACGGCCGCGACCGCAAGGGGAAACCGCTGGAACCCCCGGAGGCTGCCACATGAGCGCAACGCTCGCCGCTTTCCGTGACAGGCTGGCCTATCAGGGTGTCTCGCTCGGCATCGTCGCACTGCTCGCCACCACCGCGCTGGTGGTCGGCAACCAGATGACGCGTGAGGCCATCGTGCAGGCCGAAGCGGCCGATCTCGCCAATTTGCTGGCGCAGGTATTGCCCGACGGCACGGCCGACAATGACCTGCTGACCGATATCGTCAAAGTCGGCGCTGGCGAGACGGCAGTGACTGTCCATCGCGCGCGCAAGGCGGGTGTGCCGACGGCCGCCGTGTTCCGCATGGCGGAGCGCGGCTACGCCGCCGACATCGTCGTGCTGATGGGCGTGGCCGCCGACGGCCGCCTGCTCGGCGTGCGCATCGTCAAGCACGCCGAGACGCCGGGGCTGGGCGACAAGATCGAGATCGCCAAGGCGAAGTGGGTGCTCGATTTCGACGGCAAGTCTCTCGGCGAACCGCCGGCCGAAAAGTGGGCGGTGAAGAAGGACGGCGGCGTCTTCGACCAGTTCGCCGGCGCGACGATCACGCCGCGCGCGGTCGTCAAGGCAGTGAAACGCGGCCTCGAATTTTTCTCTGCCCATCGGGAGGAGATCCTGTCATGAACGCGCGCGGCATCGTCAGGGACGGCCTGTGGGACAACAACGTCGTGTTCGCGCAGATGCTCGCGCTCTGCCCGGCCATGGCGGTGACCACCAGCGGCACCAACGGCCTCGGCATGGGGCTGGCGACGACGGCGGTGCTGCTGGTGTCGAACATCCTGGTCGCGTTGATCCGCGACTTCGTCAGCCCGCAGGTGCGCATCCCCGTGTTCGTCGTGCTGATCGCCACGCTGGTGACGCTGGTCGACCTCGTGCTCAACGCCTGGCTGCACGACCTCTACAAAGTGCTCGGCCTGTTCATCGCGCTGATCGTGGTGAACTGCGCGATCCTCGGTCGTGCCGAGGCCTTCGCCTCCAAGTCGCCCGTGCTCGGCGCCGCGCTCGACGGCATCGCGATGGGGCTCGGCTTCACCTTCGCCCTGACCGTCATCGGTTTGATCCGCGAACTGCTCGGCAGCGGCACGCTGTTCGCGCAGGCCAGCCTGCTGCTCGGCCCGCAGTTCGCCTTCCTCGAAACAACCGTGATCCCGAACTATGGCGGCGTGCTGATGATGGTCCTGCCGCCCGGCGGCTTCCTCGTGCTCGGCGTGCTGCTGGCGGGGAAGCGCGTGCTCGATGCGCGCGTCGCGGCACGCAAGAGCCGTCTCGCCAAGACTGACTTTTCCACGGAGACCGCCTGATGCAGATCGGCGTCGCCTATTCAGAACCGAGCCAGCAGATCTGGATGACCATCGAGGTGCCGGACGATGCCAGCGTGCGCGACGCGATCGAGCGCTCGGGCATCCTGCGCCAGTTTCCGCACATCGACCTCGAGACGCAGAAGGTCGGCGTGTTCGGCAAGCTGGTCAAGCTCGAGGCCGCGCTGCGGCCGGGCGACCGCGTGGAAATCTACCGCCCGATCGTCTGCGACCCGCAGACCGTGCCGCGCCGCGATGGCTTCGGCAGCGAAGAGGAATAGTCAGGCAGCCTCGAAAAGCTGCTTCACCCAGGCTTTCTGAAAAGCCTGGCGCCGCTCCGTCTCCAGCCGCTCGCGGATGCGTTCGCTGGTTTCGGCCAGCGTGACATCGCGCTGCGGTTCGATCCTCTCGCAGAGCAGGACATGGAAACCCAGTTCCGATTCGACGACCGCTGACAGGCCGCCCGCCGGGAGTTCAAAGGCGGCTGCATCGAGTTCCGGATAGAGCTTGCCGCGCGGCACCTCGCCGAGCAGTCCGCCGTTCACCGCCGTCGGGCATTCGGAATGCTTGAGCGCCTGCTCGGCGAAGCGGCCGGGTTCCCTGGCGAGGCGCGCGCGGATCTGCTCGATCTTCGCCTGCGCGGCCGTGCGCTCGTTGCCGGACAGCGTGTCGTTGATGGTGACGAGGATGTGCCGCAGCGTGCGGGTCTCGGGTTTGACGAAGCGGGCGCGATGCTGCAGGAAGAAGATTTCGATATCGGTGTCGCTGACCGCCGGCGCGCGGTGCGCCACCTGCTCGAGCACGGCCTCGACCTTGAGGTCGCGCTCCAGCGCGGCGCGCAGGCTGTCCGGCGTGAGGCCGGCGCGTGCCAGGTCGGCGAGATATTCCGTGTCGTCGGCGAAGCGCTGGCGGATCTCGGCGAACGCGCGGTCGACCGAGGCGGGCAGCAGCAGCACGCTGGTCGCTTCGAGGGTGGCGAGGATGCGTTGTTCGATTTCCTGCTGGCGGCGCGCCACCTGCGTTACGCGCGTGCGTTCGGCGGGTGCGAGCTTTTCCGGCGCCTTGCCGTAGAGTTCGCGCGCCAGCTTGAGCGTCAGATAGGGGGTGGCCTCAGGCGTGGCTGGATTCATCGCGTGTGGGCGCGCTGGCAGTGAGCGCCGACTCCGGCACCGCGAAGACGCGGCCCGGCTGGCAGTCGAAATGCACGTGATAGTCGACGTTCCCGTCCGCGCGCAGCACCTTGAGCACTTCGCCGATGGCGTCGACCGGCACCAGCACTTCGGCATTCGCACTGAGCGGCTTGGCGGCGCGCACCTGCTCGCGCGCCTCGAAACGGCTCGGCAGCCAGTCCTCGTCGGCGCCGATCAGTTCCTCGGCGCGACAGCCGACGATGCGGTTGATGTCGAGAAAATGCACCGAGTAGATGATCTGGTCCATCAGGAATGTGCCGACGTCGACGACGTTGCCCACGCTGCCGCGTCGCACCAGCAGGTCGCCGGTGTCGACCCCGGGATAGGTGCCGTCGTTGCGCACGTTGCGCGTTACGCGCACGGCGTCGCCATATTCCCAGGCGGGCTGCATCAGTGTTGCGCCCTACCGATCGACGTGACCGCCACCTTGGCGACGCCGCCGGCTTTTTGCAGCACGCGCATTACCTTCTCGGTGAGGGCGTCGGAATGGACGAAATCCGCGTAAGCCTGCGCGAGCAGCGCGCAATAGTCGTCGTAGGCGGGCTCGCCGCCGTTTTGGCGGTGCCCGGCGAGGTAGTCGTGATAGCGCTGCAGGATGTGCAGGCGGTTTACATGTACCACGCTGGGCTCATAGGCAATATCGAAATAACCGAGAAAATCCTCGGCCGATTCGAGATCGGCCAGGTCGTCGAGGAAGTCGGCAGGCGTGGTCGTCATGGCAGGTCCTTTCAGGCGGGAACAGGTTCAACGAGTTCGGGGTCGGATTCGGCGCGCACGCCGGGAATGTCGAGCAGGGCAGCCGCTCCGAGGCGGTCCTGCGGGTCGAGTTCGCTGATCTTGGCAAGGCGGGCACGCCCTTCTTCCAGCCGGCCCATGCGCAGCAGGATGATCGCGGAGGCCTTGAGTGCCAGCAGATAGAAGCGCAGCAGGCCGATGGAACGATAGGCGGCGTCGCCGATGCCGGAGGGGTGCAGGCCGCGCCAGTCGTTCACCAGCGTGAGCCGCTCGCCGGCAACATCCATCGCGCGTTCGGCGACCAGCAGGGCATCCTCGAGACGGTGCTGATAGTAGTAATAGCGATACAGCGCGACCAGTACGCCCAACTGGCGCGGCGCGAGGAAATAGGCGCGCATCAGGGCATGCTCGGCGGTCGGCCGGCCGTACGCGGCTGCGGCTTCGCCCAGCAATACATCGATGGCGGCGGACTGCGGTTCGTCGAAGTAGAGCTGCGCATCCTCGAAAGCCAGCAGGTCGGGTGCTTCATCCGCCATGACGGTGTTCCTCGCAGCAGAGATCTCCCGCGGCGCACTCGCCGACAACATTCGCCGGAAGCCCGACTACTGTACGGCCGGGCGGCACGTCCTTGACCACCACCGAATTTGCACCGGCGCGGGCCGCTTGGCCGATGACGACGCCCGTGCCGTGATCGATGAAGAAGCGCCGGCCGATGCGCGCGCCGGGATGGATGTCTACGTTCGTCGGCATGCGGGCTAGGAAGGTGAGCAGCCGCGCAAGGTAGCGCCAGCCCGCGCCCCAAAGCGCATGCGCGAATCGATGCGCCATCACGGCATGCAGGCCCGGGTAGGTGGTCAGTACTTCCCAGCGCGTGCGTGCGGCCGGGTGGCGCAGGAAGATGCAGCGGGCATCCTCGCGCAGCATGGCGAAGATGCCGGGAACCGGCACGTCATGCACCGCTTCCGCCGTCAGCGTCATGAGGCTACTCATGGCTTGCCCCGGCCAATGCTTTCAGTTCTTCATCCGTCGGCGGACGCTTGGTACGGGCGACGAAGGCGCGCACGGCGGCCAGCATGTGCCGGGCGGCGACGGCGTCGAGCGGGTGGCCCAGTCCGGCCATGACGACCTGGACGGCACGCTGGCCGGAATGCTTGCCAAGCACGAGCCGGTGGCTGCGACCGACCAGCGCCGGATCGAAGCCCTGATAATTGGCCGGATTCTTCAGCAATCCATCGACGTGGATGCCGGCTTCATGCGTGAACACGCCGGCGCCGACGATGCTCTTCTGCCAGGGTACCGGGCGACCCGAGGCAGTCGCGACGCGGTGCGAGAGCGCGAGGAAGTCGCGCAGATCGACGCCGGTCTCGATGCCGTGGCAGCGCTGCAAAGCGAGCACGACCTCTTCCAGCGGCGCATTGCCGGCGCGCTCACCGAGGCCATTGACGGTGGTATTGAGATGGGTTGCCCCTGCGCGCGCGGCCGCCAGCGTGTTGGCAGTCGCGAGGCCGAGGTCGTCGTGCGCGTGCATTTCGAGCTCGAGATCACAGCAGGCGCGCAGACGGGCGATTTTCTCGAACACACCGAAGGGCTCGAGGATGCCCAGCGTGTCGGCGAAGCGAAAGCGCCGCGCCCCGGCACGTTGCGCCGTCTCGACGATGCGGCAGAGAAAATCGGGGTCGGCGCGCGAGGCGTCCTCGCCGCCGATGCAGACTTCGAGTCCCGCATCGCGCGCATACGCGACATGGGCGGGCAGCTCGGCGAGCAGCCAGGCGCGGTCGCGGCCCAGCTTGTGGCGCAAGTGTTGGTCGGAGGCCGGCACCGAGATGTCCATCCGGTGCGTGCCCAATCCAGTGCCGGTGTCGATGTCGGCACGGCTCATTCGCCCCCAGACCATCAGTTCCGCCTTCAAGCCAAGAGCAGCGACGGCGCGGATGCTCTCGCGCTCTTCGGCACCCATCGCCGGGATGCCGACTTCCATCTCCGGCACGCCCAGCGCATCGAGCTCGCGCGCGATCGCCAGCTTCTCGTCGAGGCTGAATGCAACGCCTGCCGACTGCTCGCCATCGCGCAGCGTAGTATCGTTGATGGTGACGAAGGATTGGGAGATTGGTGCCATGACCGACAGGAATGCAATTCCGATGCCGGCAAATATTCACTTATTAATCAGTAACATGGCAATTTCAGGAATGTCGCAAACCTTACATTACCTATATACAGGTGATCTAAGCAGCCCACAGATTGCCTAATTTCTCAAAAGTCGGCAATCTGTCACATTGCTGCCATCGTATCCAAGAGTTGCCTACGTCGGCTTAGGCCGAGAAGCGGGCAAATAGGCCGAGAAGCGGGCAAATTGAGGCGCTTAATTGTTAGGCCTCGGTTGCCGCTCAGCTTTGTATCCTCTAAGCTTAAGAAGCGGCCTTAACGCTGATATGTTTGGGGTTGTTGGTGGCTGTTACAGACTTTTTTCTGGACATCACTCGGCGCCGGCGGGACGGCACAGCGCCGTCCCGCTGTCCGGCAGAACTCAGTTGGCGTTGGCGCTGCCCTTGTCGAGTGCCTTTTCGAGCATCGCGGCCGGCATGTAGCCGGGCACGCGCGAGCCGTCGGCGAAGATCATCGCCGGCGTCCCCTTGATGTTGAGCTTGCGGCCCAGCGCGACGACCTTGTCGGTCGGGTGGTTGCAGTTGGCGCTGGCCGGCTGCTTGCCGTCGATCATCAGGTCGTTCCAGGCCTTGGCGCGGTCGGCCGCGCACCAGATGTTCTTCGACTTCTCGTTCGAATCCGGCGAGAGGATCGGGTACAGGTAGGTGTAGACGGTCACGTCATTCACGCTCTGCAGCTCCTTCGCCAGCTTGCGGCAGTAGGAGCAGTTCGGGTCCTCGAAGGTGACCAGCACGCGCTTGCCGTTGCCCTTGACCTGCTTCACGGCAAGATCGAGCGGCAGGTCGGAAAACTTCACCTGTGCGAGCTTGTTCTTGCGCTCCTCGGTCAGGTTCTTCTTCGCCTTGACGTCGAGGACGTCGCCGTTGACCAGGTCGCTCACCTTCTCGTCGGTGTAGAGCAGGTC
>DYFW01000072.1 GCA_020725005.1 Thiobacillus denitrificans | reverse complement strand
CGCTCGCAAACCGCCTCGCCATCATCGCGCGCCCTAATGGATTATCCGGGTTAAAGAAAGACGCGCACGCCCCGCCCGGGTTCCGTTCAGCCCGCGGGCGCGGGCGCCTTTTTGTCGCGCATCGACCCGGCGATCAGCCGGTACTGCAGGAAGCGCGTCTCGATGGTGCCGTTGAACAGCGGGATGCGGCGGCTGGCCTTCAGACCGATCAGCTTGGGCAGCAGCGGATCGCCCGAGATGATCCACGCCTCCCAGCCGGCGAAATTGCGCTTCAGCCAGTCGCCCAGGCGCGGGTACCACGCGGCCAGATCGTCGGCTTCGCCGAGGCGCTCGCCATACGGCGGGTTGGTGACGATCGTCCCGGCGGGCGCGGGTGCCTTGAGGTCGAGCGCGTCGGCGACCTGCAACTGCACGACGTCGCCGTAGCCGGCGGCGGCGAGATTGTTCCTCGCCTTGTCGAGCACCCAGCGATCCTGGTCGGCGCCGAAAATCGGCAGCCGCGCGAGGGGTTTCTCCTTGGCCTTTGCCTCGGCCTTGATGCGTTGCCACAGCACGGCGTCGAAATCGCGGTAATGTTCGAAGGCAAAATGGCGACCCCGCCCCGGCGCGCGCTTGAACGCCATGTCCGCCGCCTCCAGCAGAATCGTGCCGGCGCCGCACATCGGGTCGAGGAGCGGGGTGCCAGGTTCCCAGCCCGACAGCATCAGAAGCCCCGCGGCGAGGTTTTCCTTGATCGACGCCGCGCTGGCCTCGCGCTTGAAGCCCCGCTTGAAGAGGGGCTCGCCCGAGGTGTCGAGGTAGAAGGTCACCGCATCCGGGGTGAAGAAGGCGTACACCGGCACGTCGGGCGATTCGGTGTCGACGCTGGGCCGCTCGCGCACTTCCTCGCGGAAGCGGTCGCAGATCGCGTCCTTGATTTTCAGCGTGATGAAGTTGAGGCTTTTCAGCGGCGCGTTCTGCGCGCCGACTTTCACCGCGATGGTCTTCGTCACGTCGAACCACGCCGGCCACGGCAGGTCGAGCGCGGCACGGTAGATGTGCTCTTCCTTCCGGTAGCGGGTGTAGCCGACCTTGCGCAGGATGCGGGTGGCGATGCGCGAGCTGAGGTTGGCGCGCATCTCGGCGGCGGCGTCCGCCATGAACAGCACGCCGGCAGGCAATTGCCGCACGACGGTGGCGCCGGCGGCGGTGAGTTCGGCGACCAGCAGTTCTTCCAGTCCGCGCGGGCAGGTGGCGAAATGGCTGGCCGGGGGCAAGGCCTCGCGTTCGGGACGGGCGGGATGCGGGGCGCGGGCGCGACGGGGTTCGGGTTTCAAACAGGGCTTTCGACAGCAATCAGAAGGGCTTGAAGACCACCAGCAGCACCACGGCCAGCAACACGATCACGGGGATTTCGTTGAACCAGCGGAACCAGACGTGGGATTTGGTGTTCTGTCTCGTTTCGAAGTCGCGCAGGCGGCGCTTGCAGACGTGGTGATAGCCGACCAGGCCGGCGACGAGCGCGAGCTTCGCCCACATCCAGTTCATCGACAGCGGAAAGTACGCGAGCCACAGCCAGATGCCGGTGGCAAGTGTGAGCCACATGATGGGGGTGACGAAGCGATACAATTTGCCGGCCATGACGAGCAGGCGGTCGTAGGCGGCATCGTTTTTCTCCATCGCCAGGTTGACGAAGATGCGCGGCAGGTAGAACAGACCGGCGAACCAGCTCACCACCATCACGATATGGAACGATTTCAGCCACAGCATGGATAAAGCCCTGATCAAGAAATGGACGCCGAGTCCGCTGACCCTGATTCTACTGGGTTTGATCGCGTATCTGTGGTTCCGCCCGCCGGCCGAAGTGAGCGACGCGAATGTCGCCGCCCCGCCGTGGGCGGTGACGCTGCCCGATGGCCGCACGGTCACGAGCGAATCGCTCAAGGGCCGCGTCGTGCTGGTCAATTTCTGGGCGACCTGGTGCCCTTACTGCCGCAAGGAAAAGCCGGTGATCGATTCATTCTGGCGGGATTACCGCGCTCGCGGCTTCGAGGTCGTCTCGATCAGCGTCGACGACACGCCGGAAAAGATCGCCGCCTGGATGGCCGACAAGGACTACGCCTTCATGGCCGCGCCGACCAACGCGAGCGTGGCGGCCGCGTTCGGCAGCGTGGCGAGCGTCCCCACCTCGTTCATCGTCGACGCCGACGGCCGCATCCGCCACAAGATCGCCGGGCAGGTGCACTACCCCCGGCTGGAAAAACTCGTGACGCCCCTGTTGAAAGCACCCGCAAGGAGTACGCCGCCAGACACTCGCCCTGCGGGCGGTCTTGGCGCAGCCCCCGCGCCATGACCGACGCCGCGCCTGTCGAATCCCGCCTGGCCGAACTCGAAGCCAAGCTCGCCTTCGCCGAAGACCTGATCGACACGCTGAACCAGACGGTATTCCGCCAGCAGGAACAGCTCGACCTGTTGCAGGCGCAGCTTCGCGTGCTGCATCGCCGCTTGCAGGAGGCCCTGCCCGAGGCGGCGCGCGACCTGCGCGACGAGATTCCCCCGCACTACTGACCGCGCAGGGTATGCGCCTCAGCGGCTGATCGGCTTGTAGCGGATCCGCTTCGGCTTCGCGCCTTCCTCGCCGAGGCGTTTTTTCTTGTCGGCCTCGTATTCCTGGTAGTTGCCGGGGAAGAACACCACCTGCGAGTCGCCCTCGAAGGCGAGGATATGCGTGGCGATGCGGTCGAGGAACCAGCGGTCGTGCGAGATCACCAGCACGCAGCCGGCGAATTCGAGCAACGCGTCTTCGAGCGCGCGGAGCGTCTCCACGTCGAGATCGTTCGACGGTTCGTCGAGCAGCAGCACGTTGCCGCCGGCGATCAGCGTCTTGGCCAGGTGCAGCCGGCCGCGCTCGCCCCCCGACAGATTGCCGACGCGCTTCTGCTGGTCTGCGCCCTTGAAGTTGAAGCGGCCGAGATAGGCGCGCGCCGGGATTTCGTAGCGGCCGACGGTGAGGATGTCGCGGCCTTCGGCGATTTCGTCGAACACGGTCTTGTCGGCGGCAAGCGCGTCGCGGCTCTGGTCGACGTAGGCGAGTTTCACGGTCTGGCCGATTTCGACTTCGCCGGAATCGGGTTTTTCCAGGCCCGTAATCATCTTGAACAAGGTCGATTTGCCCGCGCCGTTGGGGCCGATGATGCCGACGATGGCGCCGGGCGGCACCGAGAAGCTGAGGTTGTCGATCAACAGGCGGTCGCCGAAGGCTTTGCTGACGTTGCGGAAATCGATCACCTTGTCGCCGAGCCGCTCGCCGACGGGGATGAAGATTTCCTGCGTCTCGTTGCGCTTCTGGTATTCGACCGAGTTCAGTTCCTCGAAGCGGGCCAGACGCGCCTTCGACTTCGCCTGGCGCGCCTTGGGGTTCTGCCGCACCCATTCGAGTTCCTGCTTCATCGTCCGGATGCGCGCGGCTTCCTGCTTGGCCTCGGTCTCCAGGCGCGCCTCCTTCTGTTCCAGCCAGCTGGTGTAGTTGCCCTTCCACGGGATGCCGTGGCCGCGGTCGAGTTCGAGGATCCACTCCGCGGCGTTGTCGAGGAAGTAGCGGTCGTGGGTGACCGCGACGACGGTGCCGGGGTAGCGCACCAGGAACTGCTCCAGCCATTCCACCGATTCGGCGTCGAGGTGGTTGGTCGGCTCGTCGAGCAGCAGCATGTCGGGGTTCGAGAGCAGCAACTGGCACAGCGCGACGCGGCGCTTCTCGCCGCCCGACAGATGGCCGATCACCGCGTCCCACGGCGGCAATCTCAAGGCATCAGCGGCGATTTCCATCTGCGTGTCGAGATCGGCGCCGGCGGCGGCGAGAATCGCTTCGCACTTGGCCTGCTCCTCGGCGAGCTTGTCGAAGTCGGCGTCGGGTTCGGCGTAGGCGGCGTAGATCTCGTCCAGCCGCGCTTTCGCGGCGACGATCTCGCCGAGCCCGGCTTCCACCGCCTGGCGCACCGTGTGCGAGGGGTCGAGCTGCGGTTCCTGCGGCAGGTAGCCGATGCGGATGCCCGGCATCGGGATCGCCTCGCCTTCGATGTCGCGGTCGACACCGGCCATGATGCGGATGAGCGAGGACTTGCCCGAGCCGTTCAGGCCCAAGAGGCCGATTTTCGCGCCGGGGAAGAACGACAGCGAGATGTCCTTGAGGATCTGCCGCTTGGGCGGCACGATCTTGCCGACCCGGTTGAGGGAATAGACGTATTGCGCCATGAATCGATTTCCAGAGGGGTTTATTTCGGATCGGACGCGCCCGGGCAGCGGCGGAACACGCAGCCATTGTCCGGGTCGCGGCTGACGAAGCTGCCGTCGGGGCAAGCCTGCACGTCGGCCGGGCAGACGACCGCTTCGGCGGACATCTCGGGCGGCGGCGGCCCGGCCGGCGACGGCTTCCTGGCCTTGGGCGCCGGCGCGCTGCAACCGGCGGCGAGGGTGAACGCCGCCACCGCGATCCAGGCGCGGTTCAAGACAGCTCCCGGTCGAGCAGCGCGCGCAGGCGGGCGAAGTCGATTTCGCCCAGCTTCTGTTCGAGGATGCGGCCGTCCCTGCCGATGATGAAGGTGGTCGGCGTCAGCTGCACGTTGCCGAAGGCCTGCGCGTGGGCGCCGTCGGTATCGAGCACGATGGGGAAGGGCAATTGCCGTGTCCGCACGAAATTGCTGACGTATTCCGGCGGATCGTACTGCATCGCCACGGCGACGATCTCGAAGCCGCGGTCGCGATAGTCGCGGTACACCTTCACCATGTCCGGCATTTCCTTGACGCAGCCGGGGCACGAGGTCGCCCAGAAATTGACCAGCACGACCTTGTCGCGCTGCTCGGCGAGCGCGATCCGGCGGCCGTCGAGCGTGCTGAAGACCTGCGGCGGCGCGGCGGGCTTGGCCATCAGGGCGTAGGCGAGCGCGCCGCCGAGGGCGGCGATGACGACGGCGATGAGCAGGGGCTTGGTAAATTTCATGGGTCTGATCGGGACGAAGGGTCAGGGTTGATAAGACCGCGCCAGTTTCACATAGTGCTCGGCCGAGTAGGCGAAATACGCGATTTCCTCGGGCGTGAGCGCGCGCACCGGCTTGGCGGGGCGGCCCAGGTAGAGGTGGCCGGAGTCGAGTACTTTGCCTTCCGGCACCAGCGAGCCGGCGCCGAGCAGCACGTGTTTCCGCACCACCGCGCCATCGAGGATGATCGACCCCATGCCGATCAGGCATTCGTCCTCGATGGTGCAGGCGTGCAGGATGACGCCGTGGCCGACGGTGACGCGCGCGCCGATGACGAGCGGGCCGCCGGCCGGGTTCCCGGCCGTTTTGTGCGAGACGTGCAGCACGCTGTTGTCCTGGATGTTGGTCGCATCGCCCACCGCGATCGAATTGACGTCGCCGCGGATCACCGCGCCCGGCCATACCGAGGCGTCGCGGCCGAGGCTGACCGCGCCGATGACGGTCGCGCGCGGATGCACCCAGGCGCCCGGCGCGCACTGCGGCACCTGCCCCTGGTAGGGCGCGAGGGAATCGTTCAAGGCCATGTCGGGTCTGGGGTTGAATGCGGTGGCACCGGGCACAAATTATAATCGTTGTGGCTTCCGGCTTTTCCGCCGTTCCTTCGCTTCCTTCAAGAAAGAGTCTCCATGGATACCCCAAAGGGCACGAACCCCCTGCTCGACTTCTCCGGCCTGCCCCGCTTCGCCGACTTCAGGCCCGAACACGTCACCCCCGCGATCGACCAGCTGCTGGCCGAGTGTCGCGCCGCGGTCGCGCGCGCCGAGTCGCCCGACACCCCGGCCGAGTGGGACGCCTTCGTCGTGCCCCTGGAGGACGCCAACGAAAAACTCGGCCGCGCCTGGGGCCAGGTGTCGCACCTGCACTCGGTGATGGACTCGCCCGAACTGCGCGAGGCCTACAACGCCAACCTGCCCAAGATCACCGTCTACTACGCCGAGCTCGGCCAGAACGAGGCGCTCTACGCCAAATACAAGGCGCTCGCCGCCAGCCCCGCGTTCGCCGCGCTGTCGCCCGCGCGCAGGAAGATCGTCGAGAACGAGCTGCGCGACTTCCGCCTGGGCGGCGCCGAACTGCCGGCCGACAAGAAGGCCCGCTTCATGCAGGTGCAGGAGGAACTCGCGCAGCTTTCCGCGAAATTCGAGGAGAACCTGCTCGACGCGACCAACGACTACGCGCTCGTCATCGACGAGAAAGACGAGCTCGCCGGCATTCCCGACGACGTGCTGGAAGCCGCGCGCGCCGCGGCCGAGGCGGCCGGCACCACGGGCTGGAAATTCACCCTGCACATGCCGTCCTACCTGCCGGTGATGCAGTACGCCGACAGCCGCGAGCTGCGGCAGATTCTCTACCGCGCCTATGTCACGCGCGCCTCCGAGTTCGGCAAGCCCGAGCACGACAACACGCCGCTGATCGCGCGCATTCTCCGGCTACGGCGCGAGGCCGCCGAACTGCTGGGATTCCGGAGTTACGCCGAGCTCTCGCTCGAGGCCAAGATGGCCGAATCACCGCGCGAGGTGCTCGACTTTCTCGACGCGCTCGCCGCCCGCGCCCGTCCCTACGCGGAACGGGACTACGCGGAAATGCAGGCCTTCGCGCGCGACACGCTGGGGCTGGACACGCTGGAAGCGTGGGACAACGCCTACGTCTCGGAAAAGCTGCGCGTGGCGCGCTACAGCTTCTCCGACCAGGAAGTGAAGCAGTATTTCCCCGAGCCGCGCGTGCTGGGCGGATTGTTCAGGCTCATCGAGACCCTGTACGGGCTGCGCGTGCGCGAAGACCAGGCGCCCGTCTGGCATCCGGACGTCAAGTTCTACACGCTGACCGACCAGGCCGGAAAGCCGATCGGCCAGTTCTACCTCGACCTCTACGCGCGCGCGTCGAAGCGCGGCGGCGCCTGGATGGACGACGTCATCACCCGGCGCAGGAAGGGCGACAGCATCCAGACGCCGGTGGCCTACCTGAACTGCAACTTCTCGGCGCCGGTGGGCGGCACCCCGGAAGGGGGCAAGAAGCCCGCGCTCTTCACCCACGACGAGGTCATTACGCTGTTCCATGAAATGGGCCACGGCCTGCACCACCTGCTGACGCAAGTGGAGGAACTGGGCGTCTCCGGCATCAACGGCGTCGAGTGGGACGCGGTCGAACTGCCAAGCCAGTTCATGGAAAACTTCTGCTGGGAGTGGGATGTGCTGAAACACATGACCGCCCACGTCGATACCGGCGCGCCCCTGCCCCGGGAACTGTTCGACAAGATGCTCGCGGCGAAGAATTTCCAGGCCGGCCTGCAGACCCTGCGCCAGATCGAATTCGCCAGCTTCGACATGCACCTGCACCACGACTTCGACCCCAACGGCCCGCGCACCGCGCAGGATCTGATCGAGGAAATCCGCAGGAAGGTCGCGGTGATCATTCCGCCCGCCTGGAACCGCTTCCCCAACAATTTCTCGCACATCTTCGCCGGCGGCTACGCGGCGGGCTACTACAGCTACAAGTGGGCGGAAGTGCTCTCCGCCGACGCCTACGCCCTCTTCGAGGACGAAGCGGAAGGCTACGGCGGTGTGCTCAACCCCGAGGTCGGCCACCGTTTCTGGAGCGAGATTCTCGCCCAGGGCGGCGCACGGCCCGCGCTCGAGTCGTTCAAGGCGTTCCGCGGCCGCGAACCGACCATCGACGCGCTGCTGCGGCATAACGGCATGGCTTAAAGACCTGGGGAATTCTGGCCGTTAACCCCGTTGATTCTGTCTCTTCGGGAGCACGTCATGCATGCCGGTCTGATCGCCGCCTCGGTTTGCCTCGCGCTGGCGAGCGCGCCGCTCGCAGCCGCCCAGTTGTACCAGTGGAAGGACGCCCAGGGCCGCACGGTCTACAGCGACCAGCCGCCGCCGCCCGGCGCAGGCCAGGCCCAGCAGAAGAACTTCAAGGGCAATTTCATCGAGATCGGCGAGTCCTATTCGGCGCGGACCGCACGCGAGAAATTCCCGGTCACCTTGTTCAGCACCGCCTGCGGCGCCCCGTGCGACCAGGCGAAGCAGCTCCTCGGCGAACGCGGCGTGCCCTACAGCAGCAAGGACCCCCAGGTCAGCCCCGAGGCGAACGCGGAGTTGAAAAAGCTCACCGGCCGCTTGAGCGTGCCGGTGCTGGTCGTCGGGCAGGAGAAGATCGACGGCTTTGAAACCGGCCAGTGGCACGCGCTGCTCGACAAGGCCGGTTACCCCAAAACACCGCTACCCGGAAGTTCCGCGGCAAAAACGCCCGCCACCGCGCCGCCTCCGCCCGCACCGCCGGCGGGCAGCGCCGCCACCCCCTGAGCGGGCCCCGTCAGCGGCACGGGCCCCGCCTCCGTGCAACGCCACACTAGGCCTTTCGTGCCTTGACCCCTTGCGCCCGGGCAACTATGTTGCCCGGAACGGGTACCCGGCATAATCCATGCCCTGCACAGGGCCACATCCCGGGACGCACGCCAATACGCGCACACGCAGCGCCGACGAACCCATGACAATTCGAGGGGAGCGGGAGTGGAACCGGATGGAAAGCCGCAGAATGGCCTTGCCGGGCTGAAGCACTGGCGTCATGACCTGTTCGCCGGGCTGCAGGTGGCGCTGGTCTCCCTGCCGCTGTCGCTCGGCATCGCGGTGGCCTCCGGCGCGCCGCCGGTCACCGGCCTGGTGTCGTCGATCATCGCCGGGCTGGTCTTTCCCTTCCTCGGCGGCGCCCACGTCACCATCAGCGGCCCGGCCGCCGGGCTCGCGCCGGCGCTGCTCGCCGGCATGCTGCTCCTGGGCGACGGCGACCTCGCCGCCGGCTATCCGCTGATCCTGGTCGCGATCTTTCTCACCGGCGTGGTGATGATCCTCCTGTCCTGGCTGCGCGCAGGAAAACTCGTCGCGATGTTCCTGCCGGTGACCGTGGTCGAGGCGATGCTCGCGGCGATCGGGCTCATGATCATCATCAAGCAGGTGCCGGCGCTCGTCGGCGACCTCGCGCCGCCGGAAAAATCCATGCTGCTCGCGATCGGCAGGCTGCCCGAGAGTTTCCTGCGCGTCGAGCCGCCGGTGCTGGCGATCGGCGCCGCGTGCCTGTTCCTGATGTTCTTTCTCAGCCGCACGCGGCAGGCCTGGCTGCGCCGGGTGCCGCCGGCCCTGTCGGTGTGCGCGATCGGCGTGATGCTGGGCTATGGCTTCGACCTCGCGCCGCAGCACCTGATCCGCATGCCCGACAGCATCCTCGAGGGCGGCTTCACGCTGCCGGCCTTCGACGCCGTGCTCGGCCGTCCCGAATTGTGGGGCAGCGTCGTGCTGATGGTGATCACGCTGACGCTCATCGACAGCGTCGAATCGCTCGCCACCATCAGCGCGGTCGACAAGATCGACCCCTACCGGCGCAAGTCGCGGCCAAACGTGACGCTGCGCGCGATGGGCATTTCCAACGTGCTCTCGAGCCTGGCGGGCGGGCTCACGATCATCCCCGGCGGGGTGAAGAGCCGCGCGAACATCGACGCCGGCGGCCGCACGCTGTGGGCAAACTTCTACAACGCGATGTTCCTCATCGTGTTCCTGTTCTTCGCGGTCGACCTCATCGGCCGCATCCCGCTGGCGGCGATCGGCGCGGTCATCGTCTACGTCGGCTGGCGCCTGTGCGAGCCCAAGGTCTTCGCCAAGACCGCCGCCATCGGCCTCGACCAGCTGGCAATTTTCGTCGCCACCGTCGTCGCGATCCTCGCGACCGACCTCTTGACCGGCATCCTCATCGGCGTCGCGGCGCAGCTGCTGATGAACACCTATCTGCTGACACCCTCGGTGCGCATGGTGCTGACGGGACGCATTTCCTTCCGCCAGTTTCTCGCCGCCACCGGCACGGCGATCTGCGGCATGTTCTGCAGCCCGGTGATCCGCGTGAAGGAAGAACGCGCGAACGGCCGTCCGCAGACGCAGCTCTCGCTCGGCTCGCTCACCGGCTTCAACCTGCTGCCGCTCGACCGCGCGCTCGCGCGCGTGCCGGAAACCGCCGGCATCAGCCTCGCGCTCAATGAATCGAGCCACATCATCGACCGCACCACGCTCGAATACCTGCACGAACTGCAGGAGGCGCACGTGCAGCAGGATCGCCCGCTGGAAATCCACGGCCTCGACCGCTTCCATCCTTTCACACCGCATCCGTTCGCGACGCGCATGCAGGACCAGCGCTTCGTGCGCGAACCGGCCACCCATGACGCACGCGAAGCCGACATGGCGGCACTCGCCCGACGCCTCGGCCTGAAGTTTTCGCCCGCGGTGGCGGCCGTGCTCAACCGCCACGACTTCGTCTATCTCAGGCGCGGCGCCAATCGCCAGGAATGGAACGTGATGACCGGCCTGCGCGGCGACGCCCACGTGAAGCTGTTCGACTACAGCCACACCGCGGCACCCGAGTACTACGTCGAGCACCGTCACACCCTCGCCATCCTGCGCCTGTGCGACGAGGCGTCGGCCGCGCTGCCCAACCTCGCCTTCACGCCGGGGGATTACCTGGAACGCTACCTGGTGGCGGACTACCGGGAAATCGATCCGGCCGGCATCGACGCCGAGTTCGCCAGGCACACCCGCGTCTACGGCGACGACGCGGCGCGTGTGCGCGCCTGCCTCACGCCCGAGCTGATCCGCCAGCTGCTGGCCCACCCCGGCACCTACGTCGAACTGCGCGACAGCGTGCTGCTGGTGTTCCGGCCCGCACGCGGCCTCGAAGCCCCGGACGCGGCCGAGGACCTGCTCGCCCACGCCGAGGCGATCATGGCGCGGCTGGTGCGCACGCTGCGCTGAGCGACCCGCGCGGCGCTGCGGTAAACTCGCGGCCATGAAACTCGCCGCCTGGAACGTCAACTCCCTCAAGGTCCGCCTGCCGCAACTGCTGGACTTTCTCGCCACCCGCCAACCCGACGCGGTCGCACTCCAGGAAACCAAGCTCTCCGACGACGCCTTCCCCGTTGCCGAGCTCGAAGCCGCCGGCTACCGTTCGGTATTCGCCGGGCAGAAGACCTACAACGGCGTCGCCATCGTCAGCCGTAGCGAACCCCTGGACGTCCAGATCGGCATCCCTGGCCTGGCCGACGAGCAGAAGCGCGTCATCGCCGCCAGCGTCGACGGCATCCGCCTGGTGTGCGTGTATTGCCCCAATGGCCAGAGCCTCGATTCCGACAAATACGCCTACAAGCTCGCCTGGTTCGACGCGCTCACGGCCTGGCTGAAGGAGGAACTCGCGCGCCATCCTAAGCTTGCCGTGCTGGGCGACTACAACATCGCCCCCGAGGATCGCGACGTGCACGACCCCAAGGCGTGGGAAGGCTCGGTGCTGGTATCGGAACCGGAGCGGGAAAAGTTCCGGCAATTGCTGGCGCTGGGCCTGAAGGACAGCTTCCGCCTGTTCGAGCAACCGGAGAAGAGCTTTTCCTGGTGGGACTACCGCATGATGGGCTTCCGCCGCAACCACGGTCTCAGGATCGACCACATCCTTCTCTCCGAACCCCTCGCCGCCGCCTGCACCGCCGCCAGCATCGACCGCGACATGCGCAAGCTGGAACGGCCGTCGGACCACGCGCCGGTGATCGCCGAACTCGCCGTCTAATACTGCACCACCACCGGATCGAGGCTGCGCCACAGGTACCAGGTGGCGACGGTGCGCCACGGCGCATGGCGCGCGCCGTGCCGGCGCAAGGCCTTGGGCGTGGGACGCTCGCCGCCCAGGTAATGCAGCGCGACCGCCTTCTGCAGGCCGATATCGTCGACTGGCCAGACGTCAGGCCGGCGCAGGTTGAAGATGAGGAACATCTCGGCGGTCCAGCGACCGATGCCGCGCACGTCGACGAGTTCGGCGATCACCGCTTCGTCTTCCATCGTTTTCCAGCGCGCGGGTTCGATGCGGCCGTCGACGAAATGGCCGGCCAGATCACGCAGGTATTCGGCCTTGCGGCGCGACAGCCCGCAGGCGGCGAGCGCCTCCAGTTCCAGCGTGGCAATGTGTGCAGGGGTGACGGTCTGGACATAAGCGGCGAAACGCGCCCAGATGCTGTCGGCCGCCTTCACCGAGATCTGCTGCCCGACGATGGCGCGCGCGAGCGTCTGGAAGGGATCGCCGCGGTCGCCGAGCACGCAGTCGGGATAGCGCGCGATGAGCGCGGCCATCACCGGGTCGGCGGCGGCGAGTTCGTCGCAGGCGGCGGACCAATAGCTGGGCGGGCGGACTGTCATCTCACCGACGAGATTGTGGATTCGTTAGAAGAAACAACCGTGACCCCTGACCCCTGACCTTCACAGCAGGATGATGTCGTACTGCTCCTGCGGATAGCTCGTCTCGACCTGCAGCGACACCGGCTTGCCGATGAAGTCGATGAGCTGGGCGAGGCTGCCGGATTCCTCGTCGAGGAAAAGGTCGATCACGCTCTGCGACGCGACGATGCGGTATTCGCGCGCGCCGAACTGGCGCGCCTCGCGCAGGATCTCGCGCAGCACGTCGTAGCACACGGTCTGCGCGGTCTTGATCTCGCCGCGGCCCTGGCAGGTGGGGCAGGGTTCGCACAGCACGTGGGCCAGCGATTCGCGGGTGCGCTTGCGCGTCATCTCGACCAGGCCGAGCGTGGAAAAACCGCTGACCGTGGTGCGGGTGGGGTCGCGTGCGAGCGCCTTCTTCAGTTCGGTGAGCACGGCTTCCTGGTGCTCGGTATTGTCCATGTCGATGAAGTCGATGATGATGATGCCGCCGAGGTTCCTCAGCCGCAGCTGGCGCGCGATCGCTTGCGCCGCTTCGAGATTGGTCTTGAAGATGGTGTCGTCGAAGTTGCGCGCGCCGACGAAGCCGCCGGTGTTGACGTCGATGGTGGTGAGCGCCTCGGTCTGGTCGATGATGACGTAGCCGCCGGATTTCAGGTCCACACGCCGGCCGAGCGCCTTGGCGATCTCGTCCTCGATGGCGTAGAGGTCGAACAGCGGCCGGTCGGCGCCGTAGTGCTGCAGCTTGTCCGCTACCGCCTGCGTGTAGTTGAGCGCGAAATCGAGCATGCGCTGGTAGGTCTCGCGCGAATCGACGAGGATGCGGCTGGTGTCGCGGGTGACGAAGTCGCGCAGCACCCGCAGCGAGAGATCGAGATCCTGGTACAGGAGGCAGGGCACACTGCAGTTGCCCCCCTCCTGGATGCGCTTCCACAGCCGGCGCAGGTAATCGAAGTCGGCCATGATCTCGGCGTCGTCGGCGCTCCCGGCCATGGTGCGCACGATGAAGCCGCCGCCGGCGTCGGGGGGCATCAGCTGATGCAGCTTCTGGCGCAGGTGCTCGCGCTCCTCCTCGCCCTCGATTTTCTGCGAGATACCGATATGCGATTCCTGCGGCAGGTAGACGAGATAGCGGCCGGCGAAGCTGATCTGGGTCGAGAGCCGTGCGCCCTTGGTGCCGATCGGATCCTTGATCACCTGCACCATCAGTGTCTGGCCCTCGTGCAGGATCTGTTCGATCGGCCGCTCCGGCTCGTTGCCGCGGCGTTCCTCCCAGATGTCGGCCACGTGCAGGAAGGCCGCGCGCTCGAGCCCGATGTCGATGAACGCCGACTGCATGCCCGGCAACACGCGCACGACGCGGCCCATGTAGATGTTGGAAACCAGCCCGCGGCATTTCGCGCGCTCGATATGCAGCTCCTGGACAGCGCCCAGGTGCATGACGGCGACACGTGTTTCCTGCGGGGTGACGTTGACGAGGATCTCTTCGCTCATGTCACTACCCCATTCGATTTTCAAACCC
>DYFW01000333.1 GCA_020725005.1 Thiobacillus denitrificans | reverse complement strand
GATGGAGACCGGGCTCTGTTCGAGGGCGCGCGAGAACTTGAGCAGCTCGTTCTCGGTGCGCAGGCGCTCGCGCACGTAGTGGTCGAGCAGGGCGCCCTCCAGCTGGCGCACGATGTCGTGCTCGTCGAGAGTGCCGGCGACGCGGCCATCCGCATCGACCACCACGAGATGGCGGATGTGCTGGCCGGTCATGCGCGCGCTGGCTTCGAGCAGGCCGGCCTCGATGCCGACGGTGGCGACCGGCGCGCTCATCACGGCGGACAGCGGCAGCTCGTCCAGCCCCGTCCGGCCGAAGAACTTGACGGCGTCGCGCTCGGTGAAGATGCCCACCGGCCGTTCGTCCTCCAGCACCACCGCGCAGCTGCCGCCGTGCGCCCGCATGCGCGTCAGCGCGGCGGCGAGCGGCGTGGCGCCGGGCAGGGCGACCAGGCAGTTCGACATCACCTTGCCGACGCTGTGCAGGCTGGCGAGGAAGTCGAGGCCGAGATGGTGCTTGAAGTCGCTCTCGGTGATGATGCCCACCGGCGTGCCGTGCGCGTCGATGACCAGCAGGTGGCGGATGCCGTGCTCGACCATGATGTGGTGGCCGGCGCGGTAGTCGAGCTCCTGGGAGGCGGTGACCACCGGCTTGCTCATCACCGCCGCCACCGGCGTGTGCGGCGGTGTCTGGTCGTGCAGCGCGCGCAGCACGTCGCGCTCGGTGAGGATGCCCTCGACCTTGCCCGCCGTCATGACCAGCAGCGAGCTGATCTGCGCCTGGCGCATCAGGGCGGTCGCCGCGTCGAGCGTGGCCGTCGGCGGCACCTCGACCAGGTGCCAGGTCATGATGTCGGCGAGGCGTTTGGCGGCCATGAGGGTCGGACGGGCGGCGGCTATGACGAAAGTTTTGACTGATTATGCCCTGCAAAGCGGACGCCGGCGCGTTGCCGGGCCGTTTGCGCCGGCGGCGGCCTGTGGCGCCGGCGCGACGGCGCGCCCACGGGGTGGGGCGCCGCGGGATCGATCAGGCGACGACTTCGGCCTTCTCGATGACGACGTCCTCGACCGGCACGTCCTGGTGGAAGCCCTTGTTGCCGGTCTTGACGTTCTTGATCTTGTCCACCACGTCCATGCCGTCGACGACGCGGCCGAACACGCAGTAGCCCCAGCCTTGGCCGGACGGGGCCTTGTGGTTGAGGAAGTCGTTGTCGGCGACGTTGATGAAGAACTGGGCGGTGGCGGAGTGTGGATCGGAGGTGCGCGCCATGGCGATGGTGCCGCGGTCGTTCTTCAGGCCGTTGGCGGCCTCGTTCTCGATCGGCGCCAGCGTCTCCTTCTGCTTCATGCCGGGGGCGAAGCCG
>DYFW01000332.1 GCA_020725005.1 Thiobacillus denitrificans | reverse complement strand
GACGCCGATGATGTCGGCGATCTTCCTGGAGCTGTCCTTGATCGAGGCCATGGTCTTGACGACCTGGTTGACCACCTTGCCGCCCTGCTCTGCAATTTCGCCGGAATTCACCACCAGCTTGCTGGCCTGCTCCGCGCCTTCGGCATTCTGCTTGACGTTGCTGGTGAGCTCTTCCATCGCGCTCGCGGTCTCTTCCAGGCTGGACGCCTGCGATTCGGTGCGCCCCGACAGGTCGAGATTGCCTGCGGCGATCTCGCCGACGCCCACCGTCACGCTGTCTGAAACCTCGCGGATCTGGCCGAGCAGCCACGTGAGGTTGACCTGCAGCACGCGCAGCGATTCCAGCGGACCGACGACTTCGCGCAGGCCATGGGTCTCGATCCGGGCGGTCAGGTCTCCGCCCGCCACGCGCGCGATATGCGCCTGGGTGCGCGCCAGCGGCAGCATCACCAGGCGATGGACGGCGACGCCGAAAACCATGGCCATGACGACACCGAATACGCCGATCGCCATCAGCCAGCCGCCTGCGGGCGAGTTCGACCCCAGCGCCGCGACGACGGCGAAGAGGACGGCCATCGATACCGCTGCCACAGTCAACAGCAATTTCAGCGTGATCCGGTCGGCCAGCCATGACAGCCGGGAACGGCGCACGGCCTTGCCTTCGCGTATCTCGATCGACGTATCGCCCGCCTTGATCGCGCGGTAGGCGGCCTCGGCGGCCTGCACCTGCTCGCGCGTCGGCTTGACGCGCACCGAGGTGTAGCCGGTGATCTCGCCGTTTTCGATGGTCGGCGCCACGTTCGCCACCACCCAGTAATGGTCGCCGTTCTTGCGGCGGTTCTTCACCAGGCCTGTCCAGGCCTTGCCGGCCCTGATCGTGCGCCAGAGGTCGGCGAAGGCCTCGGTCGGCATGTCGGGATGGCGCACGATGTTCTGCGGCTGCCCGATCAGCTCTTCCTCGGAAAAACCGCTGACATTGACGAAGTCCTGGTTGACGAAAATGATGTTGCCCTGGATGTCGGTCTTCGAGGTCGGCGCCTCGCCTTCCTTCAGAATGTACTCGACCTGGGTGACTGGCATATTGGTACGCATGGCTTGAACGTCCCTGTAGATTCATCGATCGGCCGCCGCGCGGCAGCCGTGGCCTGCTGCTTCAGAATTCTTCCCACTCGTCGTTGCCGCCACTGGCCGCCGCGAGTTTTCTCGGCGTGGCGATCCCGCGGCCGGCGCCTAGCGCCTTTGCCGGCGCTGCCCGCGACGCGCCCACCGCCTTCGGCGTCGCCGCCGGCACGGCCGGCGCCTGGATGACGCCCGCCTCCAGCCGGAACACGCTCACCGCCTCGGCCA
>DYFW01000331.1 GCA_020725005.1 Thiobacillus denitrificans | reverse complement strand
CTCGCGCACGGCCGGGTCCTGCACCATGCTCTGCGGCTTGATGCCGGTGCCGATGGCATTGGCCACGAAGGCTTCGATGCCCGCGGCCGCCCAGGCGTTGCGCCGGGCGAGATCGCGGCTCTTGGCGCGCAGTTCGTTCTGCGTGAAAGCCAGCGCCGCGACCGCCCCGGGATTGCCGACCTGCCAGGCGACAGCCCTACGGCCGCCGCCCACGCCGTCGTAGGTGGGGCTCGTGCCGAGCAGCCGGCGCTTGAGGGTGTGCAGCCAGCCCATCACGTCCCCTTGGTCGTGTGAAGGCGGATTTGCCGGGGTGCGCCGGGCCACAGCCCCGTGGCCACGGCCTGCTCGAAGAGGTCGCGTTTCACCTGGCGAATAGCAGCTTGCAGTTCCTCCACGCTGCGGTACTCGACCGTCTTGTCGCCGAAGCTGACGCGCTTCTCGCCCTTGGCGAGTGCGGCTTGCAGGGCCTCGAGGTCGGCTTCGGTGTAGGCCATCAGCGGTAGACCACGAGGTCGATCTCGGGGGAGTCGGCGAAGGACGCGGCGGTGGTCGCGCAGCCCACATCGACGTGCGTCGGCGTCTTCTCGTCGGCGGTCGCGCGCACGATCAGCAGCCGCTGCGTGCCCGTGTTGGTGTTGCTGCGGGCCACGCCCACCCAGGCATAGTTCGCGTCCGGCAGCGGGCTGGCGAAGTGCACGCGGTAGCGCCCTGCGGCCAGCCGCGTGACCGAGGCGACGTTGTGCGCAGCGCGCACGACGATCTGGTTGCCGACATAGCCGAAACACACCCAGGCCCGCGCCAGCCCGGGGTGGCCGGCATCGATCTTGGTCTTGACCTCCAGACCGATGCGGCTGGCCAAGGCGGCGATGCGCGCAGCCAGACTCATCAGAGCAGCGCCCCTTCGAAGATCGCGACGAAGTCGGTGTCGGTGTCGCCCACCTCGGCCGCGGCCACGGCACCGATGTTGCTGCGCGCCTGGGCCTGCTCGGTAGCCGTCAGGGTCTGCGCGGCGTCGAAGCGCACGCGGTGGTTCACCGCAGTGAGCAAGGCGTCCAGGCCGCTGGTGCCGTCCTGCAGCAGCTGCTGGATCTCCAGCAGCGTGTCGTAGGCGGCATCGGCCCCGCCCAGGATCTCGGCCTTGAGCGTGTCGAGCAGCGTGACGATCTTGTGCGAGGAGTAGGTGCTGCTCGTGGCGACCTGGGCGTCGTCGATCGCTCCCGAGGCCACCACCGCGGCCTTCAGCTCGTTGATGGCCGCCACCAGGCTCGACTTGTCGGTGGTGGTGAGGTGGGCGAGATTCCCGGCCTTCGCGCGGACGTCGTTGAACTCCTGCGCGACGCGGATGACCAGGC
>DYFW01000330.1 GCA_020725005.1 Thiobacillus denitrificans | reverse complement strand
AGCCGCGCACCCAGATGGACAGCGAATCGCTGCAGGAGCTCGCCGACTCGATCCGTGCGCAGGGACTGATGCAGCCCATCCTCGCGCGCGAAGTCGCCGGCGGCTACGAGATCATCGCCGGCGAACGCCGCTGGCGCGCCGCCCAGCTCGCGGGGCTGGCCGAAGTGCCGGTGCTGGTGCGCGACGTCGCCGACGACGCGGTCGCGGCGATGGCGCTGATCGAGAACATCCAGCGCGAGGATCTCAACGCCATCGACGAGGCGCACGGCCTGCAGCGCCTGATCCAGGAATTCGGCATGACCCACGACGCAGTCGCTGCGGCGGTCGGCATGTCGCGCACGGCGGTGTCCAACCTCTTGCGCTTGCTCAACCTGTCGCGCCCGGTGCAGGACATGCTCGTCGCCGGCCTCATCGAGATGGGCCACGCGCGCGCGCTGTTGCCGCTTTCCGCCGCTCAGCAGCGCGAGCTCGCGCACGAGATCGAAACCCGCGGCCTGTCGGTGCGCGAGGTCGAACGCCGCGTCGCGCGCCTGAAGGCGCCGCCGGCGGCGAAACCGGCCGCGTCGCCGTCGCGCGACCTGCTGCGCCTGGAGGAGGCGTTGTCGGACGCGCTCGGCATGACCGCGCACGTGCAGACGACGAAAAAGGGCAGCGGCAAGCTGACCCTGTCGTTCGGCAGCGCCGACGAACTCGACGGCCTGCTCGCGCGCCTCGGTATCCGGCTGTGAAGGGCGCGGCCGGTACTATTTCACTATGTTCTGATATTCGCTATCAAGCGTCTTGATGTTTGCATAGACACCGCTAATTCAAGTATCATCGCGGGCTAATGTTTACCGGCGCCCCCCGTATCGGGGTTTCACGGATTCGACGGGTTGCGCTGGCGCAGGCAGGACTTGCGCCGGTCATCGCGCTAGGCTGGGCAACGATGGCCGGGCTTCAAGCCGGGGTCGCCGCGTTGTACGGCGCACTGGTCGCGCTGGCCGTGAGCGCCGTGCTGCTGGGGCGTGAACGTCAGGCGGTGCGGCATCCGGAATGGGACGCACATCGCTTGATGAAGCTCTTCATCCGCACCGGCATCGAGCGACTCGTCGTGCTGCTCGTGCTGCTGGTCGTGGGTCTCGGCGCGCTGAAACTTTCGCCCCTGCCCATGCTGCTGGGTTTGATGTTTGCGCAGCTGGGCTGGCTGGCCGCCGTGTCGGGGCAGTCAACAAGCTAGGCAGACCGCAGGTCGTGTGCCTGCGAGAGGTAGGTTTTGAATGGGGGCGCGCGGCGCGTCCATTCAAAACCCACTTATTAGAAATTGATCACTATGGCTTCGGAATACGCAAGCTCCGGCGAGTACATCAAGCATCACC
>DYFW01000071.1 GCA_020725005.1 Thiobacillus denitrificans | reverse complement strand
GCGGTCGCGCACGCGCTGGCGCAGCGCGGCGTCGCGGTCAGCGTGCTCGAGCGTGCGGACGCGCCGGCGCTGGCGGCGTCGGGCAATCCGCTCGGCGTGTTCCGGCCGCTGCTGTCGCGCGACGACAATCGCGCCAGCCGCCTGACGCGCGCGGCTTTCCTGCACAACCTGCGCGCCTGGGCCGCGCTCGACGGCGTGGCGTGGTCGCGCTGCGGCGTGCTGCACCTGGCGAAGGACGCGGACAGCGCGGCGAAGCTGCAGCGTGCGCTGGGCGCTACCCTGCCGCCACCGGCGTTCGCGCGCTGGGTCGAGCGCGACGAGGCACGGCAGCTGGCCCACTGGCCGGTCGAGGCGCCCGGCGTGTTCTATCCGCACGCGGGCTGGGTCGAGCCGGCCAGCCTGGTGCGCGCCTGGCTCGCGCATCCCGCGATCTCGCTCGCGACCCGCTGCGACGTGGCTGCGCTGCACGCGGCCGCGCACGGCTGGCGGCTCGTCGACGCCGCCGGCCGCGTGCTGGCCGAGGCCGACGCGGTGGTGCTGGCGAATGCCTTCGACATACGCACGTTGCTGCCATCCCAGTCCTGGCCGCTGCACGCCGTGCGCGGCCAGGTCACGCGACTGCCGGCGGGCTGCCTGCCGGAACTGACGCGGGTCATCGCGCGTGAGGGGTATGTCGCGCCGGGCACGCGGCCCGTGGTCGGCGCGACCTACGAGCACGACGATCTCGATACCGCGCCGCGCGCGGCGAGCGACGTCGCCAACCTGGCGCGGCTGGACGCCATCCTGCCGGGGGCGTCGGCGCGCATCGGTGGCGGGGGGGTGCAGGGCCGCGCGGCATTGCGCGCGACCCTGCCGGACCGCCTGCCCCTCATGGGCGAGATCGACGGGCTGGCGGGGGTGGCCGTCGCCGCGGGCTACGCGTCGCGGGGCCTGGTGTGGGCGGGGTTGCTGGGCGAGGCGTTGGCCGACCGCATGACCGGCCAGCCGCTGCCGCTGGAAAGGGCGCTGCTGCGGGCGATCGCGCCGCAGCGCTTCGCTTGATCCGGGGACGCCGAAGGCTCAGGCCGCAGTGAGCGGCTTGCCGGTCGGCGCGCCGACGGCGAGGCCGTCGGGGTCGTAGAGGCCGCCAGCGGCACCCGCCGCGGCGTGCATCAGGACGTTGAGCGCCTGCCGGGTGGCGCCGAGCCGCATGTCGACGAGCACACCGACGCGCTGGTTGACCGCCTGCGTCTGCTGCTCCAGCTCGCCCAGCCGCTGCCAGCGTGCCTTGAGCTCGGGCTCGCCGAACTTCGCGAGCCAGGCGGCCATGCCGGCGCGGTCGGGACTGTGGCCGGCGAGCCGCAGGTCCGAGACGCGGTTGCGCGCGTGGTCGCTCACCGCCTGCAGTTGCTGCAGCTTGGCGGCATGTAGCGGCGCCAGGCGATCGGCGTCGCCATCCACCAGCGCCTGCTCCTCCTCGGCGAGGATGTCGTGCAGGCTTTGCCAAGCGGCGATTTCCGCGTTCAGGCGGGCGAGCATCTCAGCGGCCTGCATTGAGCATCTCCCGCACCGAGTCGAGCAGGCCGGCGGCGATGTTCTCGGGCCGGATGACGTATTCGCCGCTGATGATCGCCGCCTTGATGCGCTCGACCTTGGCGTGGTCGACGACCGGCAGCGCCGCGAGCTGGGTTTCGAGCTGTTTCAGCTGTTCCGCGCGCGCGCTCAGGTTGACGTCGATCTGGCCGGCGTCGGCTCGGACATTCGCCTTCGCCTGGGCGGGCCGGTTGTCGGCGGTGGCGGGCAGGGCGACGGGCTTGATGCCGGTGGGGTCGATTTTCATGGCGGCTTCCTGGTTGGGCGGGCAGACCGTGCGGCCGGCGACGGTCATTGACTTATCTATCGGCAGTGTAGGCAATTCCTGAAGTCTGGTCAGAACGCGATCATCACCTGCTGCCCGTCGTGGGCGATGCCGCTGACGATCTGGCCGGAGCGGGTCTTCACCCGCACGCGTTCGCCGCGGCTGGCGTTCGCCATCGCCTGGCCCTCGCTTTGCACGGTGAAACCCGGTCCCGTCATCACCAGGCGGGTCGGCTGGCCCTGCTGCACCACCAGGGGCGGCCGCAGCAGGCCGGCGCGCAGCGGCGCGCCGGCGGCGATGCCGGAAATGGCGCGAAAGCCGATCAGGGCGTTGGCATCGGTCGCCACGTCGGCCGGCAGGCTGCCGAGATCGCCCTCGCGCATCGCCAGGTCGTCGGCGCCGATGACCTGCTGCGCGCGCAGCGGCGCGCGGGTGACGACGTACTGCCCGGTCACGCTGACCTGGGCGGCCAGGTAGACCGTCCAGCGCTGCGGCGCGAGGCAGCGCACACCCACCGTGGTCTTGCCGATGCCGCGCGCGCCCGGCGTCTGGAAGGCGTCGAGCGCGGCGCACGCCGGTAGCGCCGCGCGCGGCGCCGTCACCTGCACCGCGACCTTGCCGGGCAGGCCGGCAGTCTGGGACGCGAGGAAACGCGCGGCCTGCACTTGCACGGCCGCAGGGTCCTGCAGGCCGGCGCCGTGGGCAAGGAGGGGCAGCAGCAGGCAGGCGGCCGCCCATCGCTGCGCGCCCGTCCGGAAGTGTGCTGCCGTGTCGCTTGCCCGGGGGTTCCTCATATTGCGCCATTGTAGGAAGGTGGGCCGGAGGCGAAACACCGAAATGCGCCGGGTTTTTGCCCTTAATCGGGCGATTGGATGAACAGGCGCGTGTCTAGGATGCAGTCATCGTAAAAGGCCCCGGGGCCCCGAGAGAGGTGACCGCATGCTGAACCGGCTCGACCAGACGCTGAATTTCCACGCGCAGGCGCTGCGCTTGCGCGACCAGCGCCAGCAGGTGCTGGCGTCCAACATCGCGAACGCCGACACGCCCAACTACAAGGCACGCGACCTGGATTTCCGCGCCTCGCTCGCGAGCGCGCTGCAGGGAACGCCGGCCGCCGGCGGCGTCCGGCTCGCCGCCACGGCGCCCGGCCATCTTGCCGGCAAATCGGGGGCGGATGCCGAAGCGGGGCTGCTCTACCGCACGCCGGCACAGGGCAATGTCGACGGCAACACGGTCGACATCGACGCCGAGCGCGCGGCGTTCGCCGACAACACCGTGCACTACGAATTCAACCTCAACCGGCTGAGTGCGCAGATCAAGGGCATTCTCGCCGCCATCCAGGGGTAAGGAGCTGACATGTCGCTATTCAATATCTTCGACGTCGCCGGTTCGGCCATGCACGCGCAGTCGCAGCGCCTGAACACCGTCGCCAGCAACCTCGCCAACGCCGACAGCGCGACCAGCGCCAACGGCACGCCCTACAAGGCCAAGCAGGTCGTGTTCTCGGCCGTCCCGGTCGGCGGCAACGGCGCCACCGGCGTCAACGTCGCCGCGGTCATCGAGGACCCGTCGCCGATGAAACTGGTGTACGACCCGAAAAATCCGCTCGCCGACGCCAAGGGCTACGTGAGCATGCCCAACGTCAACGTCGTCGAGGAAATGGTCAACATGATTTCCGCGTCGCGCTCGTACCAATCGAACGTCGAAATGATGAACACCACCAAGACCCTGCTGCTCAAGACCCTGACCCTGGGCCAGTGAGCGGCGCGAACCGACAGGAGACGCTTCCATGAGCACCGTGCAAGACACCAGCAATGCCGCCAGCGTGTTCGGCAGCGGCGCGGCCCGGCCCGGCAAGAGCGCCGCCGGGGAAACCGGCGACCGCTTCCTTGCCCTGCTCGTGGCGCAGATGAAGAACCAGGATCCGCTCAACCCGCTCGACAACGCCCAGGTCACCAGCCAGATGGCGCAGCTGTCGACCGTGCAGGGCATCGAGAACATGAACCAGTCCCTGCAGGCGCTGGCCGCCAGCCTGGGGACCAACCAGATGGTGCAGGCCGCCGGCCTGATCGGCCGCGGCGTATTGGTGCCGGGCGACAGCCTCCGGCCGGCCGAGCTGCAGGACGTCATCGGCTTCGACCTGTCGCGTCCGGCCGACGGCGTGAAGGTCGACATCTTCAATGCGTCGGGCGCGCTGGTGCGCACGCTCGATTTCGGGCCGCGCGACGCCGGCGTCCATGTCATGGCGTGGGACGGCCTTGACGCGGGGGGCAACGCCCTGCCGGACGGCGAGTACCGCTTCCGCGTCAACGCGGCGCAGGGCGGGCAGGGCGTGCCGGCCACGGCGCTGCATCTGGGGCTGGTCAACAGCGTGTCGCAGGGCAGCCGGGGGGTGCAGCTCAACCTGGCCGGCAACGGCCAGGCGAGCTATGCCGACGTCCGGCAGATTTTCTGAGCCGGGCAGCGTGATCCGGTAAGGCGAATGGTCGCAATCAACACAAGGAGCAGAACATGGGTTTCCAGCAAGGCTTGAGCGGCCTCAATGCCGCGGCAAAGAGTCTCGACGTGATCGGCAACAACGTCGCCAACTCGGGCACGGTCGGCTTCAAGCAGTCGCAGGCGCAGTTCGCCGACGTCTACGCCAGTTCGCTCACCGGCGCCGGCGGCTCCAGCATCGGCATCGGCACCAAGCTGGCGACCGTCGCCCAGCAGTTCACCCAGGGCAACATCACGGCGACCAACAACCCGCTCGACATCGCCATCAACGGTGGCGGGTTCTTCCGCATGGACACCAACGGCGAGATCACCTACCAGCGCAACGGCCAGTTCCAGCTCGACCGCCTCGGCTTCATCGTGAGCGCCAGCGGCGCCAAGCTCACGGGTTATACGGCCAATGCCGCCGGCGTGCTGTCGACGGGGGCACCGGCGCCGATTTCGATCAATACCGCAGATATCGTGCCGAACGTCACGGGCGAGGTCAACGCCGTGCTCAACCTCGATTCGAGTGTCGGCGTGCTGCCCGCCGCCGGCTTCAACATGAACGACCCGACGACCTTCCACAATTCGACGTCGGTGTCGATCTACGACAGCCTGGGCAACCAGCACACGCTGCAAACCTATTACGTGAAGACGGCGGCAGGGCAGTGGAATGTCTACGCGTCCACCGACGGCGGCCCCACCAGCCTTGTCGGCACGCTCAACTTCGGCAGCGATGGCCTGCTCACGACTCCCATGCCGCTCACGACCTCGGTGGCGGTGACGACGGGCGCAGCGAGCCCGTTCAGCGTCGATATCGACTACACGGGCACCACCCAGTTCGGCGCCGCGTTCAGCGTCAACACCCTGAACCAGGATGGCTATTCCTCGGGCCGCCTGGCGGGCTACAACATCGGGGCCGACGGCATCATCCTCGGCCGCTACACCAACGGCCAGTCGGCCGTGCTGGGCCAGGTCGTGCTCGCCAGCTTCTCCAATCCGAACGGCCTGCAGCCGATCGGCGACAACCAGTGGGCCGAGACATCGACCTCGGGCGCGCCGCTGGTCGGCGTGCCGGATTCGGGCAGCCTGGGCGTGCTGCAGTCGTCGGCGGTCGAGGATTCCAACGTCGACCTGACCGCCGAACTGGTAAACCTGATCACCGCGCAGCGCGTCTACCAGGCCAACGCCCAGACGATCAAGGCCCAGGATGCGGTACTGCAAACGCTGGTGAACCTGCGCTGATGCACTGAGGCGAGGGGACAAGCATGGATCGGCTCATCTACACCGCCATGACCGGCGCGAAGCATATCCTGGCACGGCAGGCGACGACTTCGCACAACCTGGCCAACGCCACCACCACGGGATTCCGCGCCCAGGTCGACCAGTTTCGCGCGGTGCCGGTGCAGGGCGCGCCGCTGCCCACGCGCGCCTTCGTCGTCGATGCCACCACCGGCAGCGATTTCCGCGCAGGCGCGATCCAGCATACCGGACGGGATCTCGACGTGGCGGTGCAGGGGGCCGGCTGGATCGCCGTGCGCGCGGCCGACGGCAGCGAGGCCTACACCCGCAACGGCAGCCTCAAGGTCGACGAGAACGGCGTGCTGCAGACGCGCGACGGCCTTGCCGTGCAGGGCGACGGCGGGCCCATTGCGATCCCGCCGGGACGCAATGTGGCGGTGGCGCGCGACGGCACGATCTCGCTGGTGCCCGACGGTTCCGCCGCCACGGGCCTGACCACCGTCGCCCGGATCAAGCTGGTCAACCCGCGCGAGACCGATCTGGTGCGCGGCGACGATGGCCTGTTCCGCATGAAGCGCGGCACGCCGGCGCCGGCCGATCCCAACGTCAGCCTCGTCAGCGGCGCGCTGGAATCGTCCAACGTCAACGTCGTCGACGAGATGGTCAACATGATTTCGCTCGCGCGTCAGTTCGAGATGCAGATGAAGCTTATCCAGAGCGCGGAATCCAACGATGCCAAGGCAGCCCAGCTGCTGGGGCTGAGCTGATTTTCCGTCCGCTTCGCGGACGAAATGATTTTTTGAAGGAGCAAACATGATTCGCTCGCTATGGATTGCCAAGACCGGCCTGGAAGCGCAGCAGACGCAGATGGACGTGATTTCCAACAACCTCGCCAACGTCAGCACCACGGGATTCAAGCGCGCGCGGGCGGTGTTCGAGGATTTGCTCTACCAGACCCTCCGCCAGCCCGGCGCGCAGTCGTCCGAACAGACCACGCTGCCGTCCGGCCTGCAGATCGGCACCGGCGTGAAGCCGGTCGCCACCGAGCGCATCTTTACCCAGGGCAACCTGCAGCAGACCGGCAACGCCAAGGATGTGGCGATCCAGGGCAACGGCTTCTTCCAGGTGCTGATGCCGGACGGCACCACCACTTACACGCGCGACGGCAGTTTCCAGACCGACGCCAATGGCCAGCTGGTCACCGCCAGCGGCTATCCGGTCCAGCCGGCGATCACCATTCCGCCCGACACGGTCACGCTGACCATCGCGCGCGATGGCACGGTGTCGGTGCAGCAGGCGGGCTCCGCGGCGGTGACGACCGTGGGCACGCTGCAACTGGCGATGTTCGTCAACCCCGCCGGCCTGCAGAGCCTGGGCGAGAACCTCTATGGCGAAACGACCGCGTCGGGCACGCCGACCACGACCGCGCCGGGCAGCAACGGGGCGGGGCTTTTGAATCAGGCCTACGTCGAAACCTCGAACGTCAATGTCGTCGAGGAGCTGGTCAACATGATCCAGACCCAGCGCGCCTACGAAATCAACAGCAAGGCGATTTCCACATCCGACCAGATGTTGCAGCGCCTGACGCAACTGTGAGGCCGGCCATGAATGCCTTGCGTCTGATCGGCGGACTTGCCCTGACGGCCGTGCTCGGCGCGTGCGGCACCACGCCATCGTCCATCATCGAACATCCCACCACGGCGCGCCCCGAGGCGCAGCCGGCACCCGCTCCCGGCAACGGCGCCATCTACCAGGCGTCGGCCTATCGCCCCTTGTTCGAGGATCGTCGCGCACGCCGCGTCGGCGACATCCTGACGATCCAGATCAGCGAACGCACCCAGGCCGGCAAGCAGGCGTCGTCGAACGCCTCCAAGGAAAGCACGGTCGATTCGTCGATCAGCGCCGTTGCCGGCGTGCCGCTGAAGATGTTCCAGGGCGTGGGCGTCAACGCCGAGGGCTCGGTCGCCTACGACGACAAGTCCGCGCTCAATTCCAGCAACATCTTCAGCGGCAGCGTCACCGCCACCGTGATCGAGGTGCTGCCCAACGGCAACCTGCGGGTCGCCGGCGAGAAACAGATCGGGCTGGACAAGGGGACCGAATACATCCGCCTGTCCGGCATCGTGCAGCCCGAGACGATCCGGCCCGGCAACGTCGTGCCCTCGTCGCAGGTCGCCGACGCGCGCATCGAATACCGCACCAGCGCCAAGCTCGACACGGCCGAGATGATGAGCTGGCTGGCGCGCTTTTTCCTGAGTTTCATTCCGCTGTAGGGGGATCCCATGAAGCTGCCGCCTCTTCTCCTGCTGGGCCTCCTGGCCTGCGTCGGCGCGGCGCACGCTGCCGAGCGCATCAAGGACATCGCCGCCATCCAGGGGGTGCGCGCCAACCAGCTGATCGGCTACGGCGTCGTGGTCGGCCTCGACGGCACCGGCGACCAGACCACCCAGACGCCGTTCACCACCCAGAGCATCGTCAACATGCTGACGCAGATGGGCGTGACGCTGCCGCCCGGCGTCAACATGCAGCTGAAGAACGTCGCCGCGGTGATGGTCACCGCCGACCTGCCGCCGTTCTCGCAGCCGGGGCAGACGATCGACGTCACCGTGTCGTCGCTGGGCAATGCCAAGAGCCTGCGCGGGGGCACCCTGATCCTGACCCCCTTGAAAGGCGCCGATGGCCAGGTCTACGCAATGGCGCAGGGCAATCTCGTGGTGAGCGGGGCGGGCGCGGCCGCCAACGGCAACCAGACGCAGATCAATCACCTGTCCGCCGGCCGCATTCCCGCCGGTGCCACGGTCGAGCGCAGCGTCGCCACGGCGCTCGGCGAATCCGGCGCCATCAACCTCGAATTGCGGCAAAGCGATTTCACCACCGCCAGCCGCGTGGTCGACGCGGTGAATGCAAAATTCGGCGCCGGCACCGCGCGCGCGTTGAATGGCCGCGTCATCCAGGTGAAGACCCCGGTCGGTGAAAGCGAGCGCGTGGCTTTCCTCGGCGCCATCGAGAGCCTCGATGTCAGCCCGGCGCCTGCCATGGCCAAGGTTATCATCAACGCCCGTACCGGCTCCGTCGTCATGAACCGCACCGTCATGCTCGACGCCAGCGCGGTGTCGCACGGCAACCTTTCGGTCACCATCACCTCGCAGCCGGTCATCAGCCAGCCGGCGCCGCTCTCGCGCGGCGAGACCGTCGTCACCCAACAGTCGCAGATCGAGATCCGCCAGCAGCCGGGCGAGGTCATGCTGCTCAACGGCGGCGCCTCGCTCGCCGACGTGGTCAAGGCGCTCAATTCCATCGGCGCCACGCCGCTGGATCTGCTCGCCATCCTGCAGGCGCTCAAGGCGTCCGGCGCGCTGCGCGCCGAGCTCGAGGTGATCTGATGCTGCCCGGCGCCGATCTCGCCTCGAAGTTTGCGCTCGATGTCCAGGGCGTCAATTCGCTGAAGCTGGAGGCGCGGCAGGCCACGCCGGAGGCGCTGCGTGCCACGGCGCAGCAGTTCGAGGCGGTATTCCTCAACATGCTGATGAAGAGCATGCGCGAGGCCACCCCGCAGGACGGACCGTTCGACAGCGAACAGACGCGCATGTATACCTCGATGCTCGACCAGCAGCTGACGCAGAAGCTGGCGACCCGTGGCATCGGCCTCGCCGATGCGATGGTGCGCCAGCTTTCCCTTGCGATGCGCCCGCCTGCCCTGCCGGACGAGGGGACGGCGCAGCCGATGCCGATCGGGCGCGAGGCGCCGGCGATGCCGATCGGGCGTGAGGGGCTGCCGGTCGATGCGGCACCCCCCGCGCCGCGCGCCGGCGTGCCGGCTCACGTCGAGGCCTTCGTCACTCGCCTGCTGCCGCATGCGCAGCAGGCGAGTGACGCCACCGGCATCCCGGCGCGCTTCATGCTGGGGCAGGCGGCGCTCGAAACCGGCTGGGGGCGGCAGGAAATGCGCGGCGCCGACGGCAGCAACAGCCACAACCTCTTCGGCATCAAGGCCGGGCCGGGCTGGAAAGGCCGTACTGTCGACGTGGTGACGACCGAATACGTCGACGGCAAGGCGCAGAAGCAGGTCGAGCGCTTCCGCGCCTATGACAGCTACGCCGAGTCCTTCCGCGATTACGCCAACCTGCTGCGCGGCAACGCGCGCTACCAGAACGTCATCGCCGAGGGCCGGGATGCCGCCGGCTTCGCCCACGGCCTGCAGCGGGCGGGTTACGCCACCGACCCCAACTACGCGCAGAAACTGCTCAAGGTGATCGGTCAGTTCGACCGTGCCTGACCGGGCACTCAAGAATCCGGAGCCCGCGCCGATTCAACCTACAGACGAACCGGATTCCTCCTTCAACCCGCCTGCGCATAGACGAAAATGGCATCCAGCATCCTGAGCATCGGACAAAGCGCGCTGACCGCCGCCCAGGTCGGCGCCGCCACGACCGGCCACAATATCGCCAATGCCTCGACGCCGGGGTACAGCCGCCAGGTCGTGGTGCAGGGCGCGGCGATTGCGCAGAACTTCGGCTTCGGCTTCCTGGGCCAGGGCACGGTCATCTCCACGGTCAAGCGCGTCTACAACGATTTTCTCGCGAACCAGGTACAGGGCGCGCAGACCTCGAAGAGCGCGCTCGACAGCTACTACGCCCAGATCAAGCAGGTGGACAACATGCTTGCCGATCCGGAGGCGGGCCTGTCTCCCGCGTTGCAGGCATTTTTCGGCAGCGTCCAGACGCTGACGACCGATGCCGCCTCGATCCCCGCGCGGCAGACGGTATTGTCGAATGCGCAGGCGCTGGCCGCGCGCATCCAGGGCATGGCGTCGCGCCTGACCGAAATCGACCGCGGCATCAACAGCCAGGTTACCGGCAGCGTCGAAGCCATCAACACCTACGCCGAACAGATCGCGCAGCTGAACGACGCAATCGGCAAGGCCACGCGCGCCACCGGCCAGCCTCCCAACGATCTGCTCGACCAGCGCGACCAGCTCGTTCTCGAGCTCAACAAGGAAATCAAAACCACGGTCGTCAAGCAGGGCGACGGCGACTACAACGTTTTCATCGGCAATGGCCAGCCGCTGGTGGTCGGGACCAGGACTTCGCGCCTGTTCGCGACGATCTCGCCCACCGACCCGCAGAAAATCGACGTGGCCTACAAGGCCAGCAATGGCGATACCGTCTATGTCGGCGACAAGAGCTTCGTCGGCGGCGTGCTCGGCGGCGCGCTCAAGTTTCGCAGCGAGTCGCTCGTCACGGCGCAGAACGCCCTCGGCCGCATCGCCATCGGCCTGGCGGATAGCTTCAACGCCCAGCACCAGGCCGGCTTCGATCTGAACGGCGCGGCAGGCGGCGCCTTTTTCTCGGCAGGCGTGCCGGTGGTGGGACCGAACATCGCGAACACGGGAACGGCCACGCTTGCGGCGACGGTCGTTAACGCCGGCGCCCTGACGACCAGCAACTACAACCTGCAGTACGACGGCACCAACTACACGCTCACGCGTCTTGCCGACAACAGTTCGACGACGTTCGCCAGTTTGCCGCAGACCGTCGACGGCATCGCAATCAGCCTGACGGGGGGCGCTGTGGCGGCGGGCGACACCTTCCTGATCCGCCCGACCGCGATGGGGGCGAGCGGTTTCGCCGTCATCCTTTCCGACCCCGCCGGCATCGCCGCGGCCGACGCGCCCGGCGGCGTCGGCAACAACGCGAACGCACTCGCGCTGGCGGCCCTGCAGACCGCCAACACGCTGGCAAACGGCACCACCACGTTCCAGGGCGCCTATGGCCAGCTGGTCAGCGCGGTGGGCAACAAGACGCGCGAGCTCGAGGTCACCAGCAAGGCGGCCGGCAACCTGCTGCAACAGGCAACGACCGCCCACCAGACCGAGTCGGGCGTCAATCTCGACGAAGAAGCGACGAACCTGCTGCGCTATCAGCAGGCCTACCAGGCGGCCGCCAAGATGATGCAGATCGCCAAGGAAATGTTCGATCTGCTGGCATCGCTCGGCTAGACAGGAACGCACCCATGCGCATCAGCACCCAGCAACTCTACGATGGCGGCGCCGGCCGGATCAACGAGGCCCAGACCGCACTGTACAAGACGCAGCAGCAGGTCTCGACGGGGCGGCGCATGCTCGCGCCGTCGGACGACCCGGTCGCTGCCGCGCGCGCGCTCGAGGTCAGGCAGTCGCAAGCGCTCAACAGCCAGTACGCGGCCAACCGCGTGCATGCCAAGAACACGCTCGGCATCGTCGAGGGGACGCTCGGCAGCGTGACCGAACTGCTGGTCGAGGTGAAGACGGCCATCGTCAGCGCCGGCAACCCGCAGATCGGCGACAGCGAGCGCGGTTTCATCGCCGCCGAGCTCAAGGGGCGGTTCGACGCACTCCTCGGCCTGGCGAATTCGCGCGATGCGCAGGGCAATTACCTGTTCTCGGGCTTCCGCACCGACGCGCCGGCCTTCGTCGAGACGGCGGGCGGCGCCGCCTACCAGGGCGACACCGGCCAGCAGCTCGTGCAGGTCGACGCCAACAGGAAAATGGCGATGAACAGCCCCGGCCAGACGGTTTTCCAGGGCGGCGGGCAGGACGTGTTCCAGGCGCTGAAGAACCTGGTCGCCTTGCTGCAGACGCCGGTGGTGACGCCGGGCGACGCCGCGGCGCTTTCCGCGGGGCTCGCCACCGCAGGCGCCGATATCGACCGCGCGCTCGACAACGTGCTGACGGTCAGGGCCTCGCTCGGCACGCGCCTGCAGGAGCTGGACGCGCTCGACGACGCGGGCGCCTCGCGCAACCTGCAATACACGGCGATCGTTTCCGAGATCGAGGATCTCGACTACGCCAAGGCGCTCGTCCAGCTCTCCCAGCAACAGGCCACGCTCGAGGCGGCACAGAAATCCTTCGTGAACGTCTCCGGCCTGTCGCTCTTCAAGTTCATTTGACCATGCCGCCGGACAATTTTCCGCCGGGTGAACGGCTGGACGTGAAGGTCATGCGCCTGCTGTCCGGCGTGTCCGGGCACGGTGACCGCCACCTGGTCGAACTCGAGCAGGACCTCGTCCAGATGAATGCCCTGCTCGACGAAGCCATCCAGAAGCTCGTCGCCAGTTTCATGGCGCTGAACCAGGCCGTCGAGCGCCAGCAGGCCGTCTTCGATCGCCTCGCCGGCGAGCGTCCGGATCGCGGGGATGCCGCCCGGCTCGACGCCCTGCGTGCGGAAATCGCCAGTCACATCGGCGCCGCCGTTACCGGCCTGCAGTTCCAGGACATGACCAGCCAGCTCGTCGGCCGCATGACCCGGCATCTCGAAGGCCTGCGCGCCGTATTCGGCGCGCTCGAGGTATGCCCGATCGACGGCGCCGACGGCGGCAGCGAGGCGGCGCTCGCCGTCGTCAACGACATCAGCGACAGCGTCATGGCGCGTTTCGCCGAACTCGAGGGCGTCGCCCGCAGCACCGTGGCCCAGCGCCGCATGGACAGCGGCGACATCGAACTGTTTTGAATGACAACCGAGGAATGAACATGTTGAAGCATCTGAGCATCAAGGCGAGGCTGGCCGCCCTTCTCGTAATCCTCACGGCCCTGCTGGCGGGGGTCGGCGCGATCGGCATCGTCGGCATGAACAAGACCGCAGCCGGGCTCAAGACCGTCTACGAGGATCGCACGGTACCCCTGGGACAGCTGGCCGGCATCCAGTCCATGCTACTCCAGAACCGCATCGCCATCACCGCAGCCGTGGCCGACCCGCGCCCCGAGTTCATTGCCGAGCAGACCCGCCTGGTGGAGAGCAACATCGCGGAAATCACGCGGACATGGGCGGCCTATATGGCGACCTATCTCACGCCGGAAGAAAAAACCCTGGCGGAGAAATTCGCCGTGGACCGCAGGGCTTTCGTCAGCGAAGGCCTGCAGCCTGCGGTCACCGCCCTGCGCGCGAACGATGTCGACGCGGCCAGACAGATCATCGAAGGAAAAATCCGGCCGCTTTACCAGCCGGTGAGCGAAGGTATCGCCGCGCTCATCAAGCTGCAGCTCGATGTCGCCAGGCAGGAATACGATCTAGCGCACACGCGGGTCGAGAACAGCCGCAACCTCGCCATCGCCGCCATCGTCATCGGCCTCGTGCTGTCGGCGTGGCTCGGTTTCGCGCTGATCCGCGCGATCACCCGCCCGCTCGACGCCGCGGTCCGGTTTGCCTACGGCATTGCGCACGGCGACCTCACCCAGCGCATCGAAGTCGGGTCGAAGGACGAGATTGGCCAGCTGTTGCAATCGTTGAAGGAGATGAACGAGGCGCTGGTGCGCGTGGTTGGGCAGGTGCGCGCGGGTGTGGACACCGTGGCGACCGCCTCCAGCCAGATCGCCAGCGGCAACCTGGACTTGTCCTCGCGCACCGAGGAGCAGGCCTCGAGCCTGGAAGAAACCGCGAGCTCGATGGAAGAGCTGACCAGCACCGTCAAGCAGAACGCCGAGAACGCGCGCCAGGCCAACCAGCTGGTCAATGCCACGGCCGACGTTGCGGTCAAGGGCGGCGACGTCGTTGGCCAGGTCGTGACGACCATGGCCTCGATCAAGGACAGCTCCCGGAAGATTGCCGACATCATTGGCGTCATTGATGGCATTGCCTTCCAGACCAACATCCTGGCGTTGAACGCTGCGGTCGAGGCGGCGCGGGCGGGCGAACAGGGACGCGGCTTTGCGGTGGTTGCCGCCGAAGTGAGGAATCTTGCGCAAAGGAGCGCGGGGGCGGCCAAGGAGATCAAGGCGCTCATCGAGGACTCCGTTGCCAAGGTCGACGCGGGTGGTCACCTGGTCGATGAAGCGGGACACACCATGGAAGAGATCGTCACCTCGGTCAAGCGCGTCACCGACATCATGAGCG
>DYFW01000070.1 GCA_020725005.1 Thiobacillus denitrificans | reverse complement strand
CCGCCAAGGCCGACAGCGAGGCAGGCATCGCCGACTGGTTCCACAAGCTTTTGAAAGAAGGCCAGCTCGACCGCGCGCAGGCGGCGATCGCGGCCGACCCCGGCCTGCTTGCCGCGGTACTGCCGATCGTCGGCAATGTCGACGCCAGCCTCAACGTGCGGCTGGGCGCCGGCGTGCTGCTGGAAAACTTCGCCGGCAGCGACGCCCTGCGCGCGCTCTTGCCGCGCCTGGGCGCGCTGACGCAGCACCCCGACGCGCGGGTGCGGGCCGACGCCTGCCATTACCTCGGCCTCACCGGCGATGCGGCCGCGCGGCCCTGGCTGGAAGCGCGGCTCGATGACGCCGACGCCGACGTGCGCGAAATCGCCGCCGAGAGCCTGCAGGCGCTCGGCGGCTGATTCGTGTCCGTCCCCGCCGCCTATGCCGGCGTCATCCTGATCTGGTCGACGACGCCGCTCGCGATCCAGTGGAGCGCGCAGGGCGCCGGCTTCAGTTTCGCGGTGTTCGCGCGCATGGCGATCGGCTTCGCGGTGGCGGTCGCGCTCCTGGTCGCCACCCGCACGGCCTTGCCCTGGCACGCGGCGGCGCGGCGGCTGTACGCGATCAGCGGCGTGTCGCTGTGCGTCTCGATGCTGCTCACCTACTGGGGCGCGCTCTACGTGCCGTCGGGCCTGATCTCGGTGATCTTCGGACTCATGCCGCTGGCCACCGGCGTGTTCGCCGCCTTCTGGCTGAGCGAGCGCACGCTCACGCCGCGGCGACTGGCCGGCCTGGCACTGGCGCTCGCGGGCCTGTGGCTGATCTTCGGCCAGCCGTGGCCGGGCGGTGCCCGGGCGACGCTCGGCACCGCCGCGGTGGTCGGCGGCATGGTGGTGCAGGCGCTGGGCCTGGTGTGGATCAAGCGGCTCGACGTGCGGATTGCCTCGCTCGCCATCACCAGCGGCTCGCTCGGCGTGGCGCTGCCGGGCTTCGCGCTCGCCTGGGGGATCGCCGAGGCGGCGCAGTGGCCGGCCAGCCTGGCGCCGCGCGCGGGCGCCGCCATCGTCTACCTCGGCGTGCTCGGCTCGGTGGTCGGCTTCACGCTCTACTACTACGTGATCAAGCACCTCGACGCCGGCCGCGTGGCGCTGGTCACGCTGGTCACGCCGGTGGCGGCGCTGCTGCTGGGGCAGACGCTCAACGCCGAATTCATCCCGGTGCGCGGCTGGGCCGGCATCGCGCTGATCGGCGCGGGCCTGGTGCTGTACGAATGGCAGGCGCTCAGGCAATTGCGCCGGCCGCTGCCCGCGCCCTGATCCGTTCCACGCGCGAATGCCCGCTGCCCTCAAGCCGCACGAGCCGTTGCCGATATAATGCAACGTTACCGATCTTGTTATCTTTTTTTGGAGGGGTTCCGTGCGCGCCCGGCTGTTTCTATCCGTCTTCGGTTTCTTTCTCATGGCTGTTCCGGTTGCCGCGAAGGACAGGCCGCCCGAGCCGCCACCCGCCGAGCTGCACGCACGACTCGCCCTGACCAGCCAGAATCCGGCAAGCCTCGACGAGGCGATCCGGCGCGGCGAACGGAGTGCCGGGGTCTGCCGCCACTGTCACGGCGCCAGCGGCAACAGCGTGCGCCCCGAAGTCCCCAACCTCGCAGGCCAGAACGCGGCCTACCTCCTGGAACAGATGAACAAGTTCGTGCACGGCACGCGCAGGTCATCCGATTTCATGACCGGGCTGATCCAGGCGCTGTCGCCGCAGGAGCGCATCGACATCGCGCTGTTCCTGGCGCGCCAGCCGGTTGCGGTGAAAGCCGCGGACACCAGCGCCCACGCCGTCTCCGGCAAGGCGTTGTACGGCAAGCTGTGTGTCAGCTGCCACGGCCCCGCCGCCCTCGGGACAGAGAAGATCCCCCGGCTTGCGGGACAGCAACCGGGCTATCTGGAAGACTCGCTCAAGCGCTATCGTGCCGGGAAAGGCGAGCGCATCGACCCGATGATGGCCTCATACACGCGCAACCTGAAGGACAGCGATATCCGGAACCTCGCCGCCTATCTGTCGACCCTGGCGCCCTGACGCCGGCCGCGGCTATTTCCTGAACAGGTCGTCTGCCGAAGCCGGCGCGTCGGTTCGGGCCGGCGTCCCGCCGAACAGTGCATCGAGCGCGCTGCGGCTCGCCTGCGCGACGGCCGCGCCGCCGCCCGTGTAGGCCTCGGGCCGCGGCACGAACCAGCCGCAGTCGTTGGCGCGAATCTTGTCGGCGACGCGCTCGGCCGCGAGTTCGCGGCACTCGCCGGCGCGGTGCGCGTCATGGTGGCGGCACTGCTTGCAGACATGCAGATCGGTGCGGCAGCTCGGGCAGGCATCGCGCCGTCCCAGCGGCAGCGGCAAGCCGGCGAGGCTCGCGCCGCACTTCCAGCACACCAGGCTCATGCCGGGTCCCCGCGCAGAGGATCGTGACCCGGATAATCCGGGTAGCGCAGCGCGTGGTACTCAAGATCGGCCAGCGCGACGCTGCGAAGCGCGCGCTCGTGGGTGGCGTCGAGCACCACCGGCGGCGCGACGCCGGCCTCGGCCGCCTCCAGCCAGCGCGTGGCGCACACGCACCAGCGGTCGCCGGGTTTGAGACCGGGGAAGCCGTATTCGGAAACCGGGGTGACGAGATCGTTGCCGCGCTGTCGCGAAAAATCGAGGAAGGCCTGGGTCATCTGCGCGCACACGGTGTGGCTGCCGGTATCCTGCGGACCGGTGTGGCAGACGCCGTCGCGCGCGAAGCCGGTGCGCGGCGACATGCTGCATACCTGCAGCAGCCCGCCCAGCACGTTGCGCGCATCGCTCACTTCGCCCCCTCCCTGCATTTACCGGTGAAAAATACCATGGGCGCCCCGCTCAAGGTGCGTCGGTCGGCGCATCGAACGCGGGAATGGCGGGCAGGCGGCCGGCGGCGATCGCCGCCATGCGCGCCGCCTCGACGTGCGCATACAGGCTCGGGCCCGGATAGCCGTCGGCCGGCAGCCGGTGCGCGATCTGGTACTGGCGCAGCGCCGTCTGCGTGCGCGGGCCGGGCAGGCCGTCGGGTTCACCGGCGGGAAAGCCGAGTTCGTTGAGCGCGGCCTGCAGCGTTTTCAGCTGCGCCGTGCTGAGCGCGCCCGCCTCGCCGCCCTGCGCGACGAGCGGGCCGCCGCCGCCGAGCTGGTGCGCGAGCTGGGCGACCGACAGCGCGTAATTGACCGAACGGTTCCAGCGCATCACCACGTCGAAATTGTCGAACACCATGAAGGCCGGGCCCTGCCAGCCCTGCGGCAGGATCACCGCCGCGTCGCCCGCGACCTCGGGCAGGGCGCCGCCGTCAGCCGCGGTCACCCCCGCTGTGGCCCAGTCGCGCACGGGCAGGCGATGCGCGATACGCGCCCGCTTGACGTCGAAGCCCGGCGGCAGCACGACCTCGCATGCGACCGGCTCGCCGGCGCGCCAGCCGGCGCGTTTCAGGTAGTTCGCCGCCGAGTGCATGGCGTCGGGCAGCGAGCGCCAGGGATCGATGCGGCCGTCGCCGTCGGCGTCGAGCGCGTAGGCGCGGAAGGTCGACGGCATGAACTGCAGCTGGCCCATCGCCCCTGCCCAAGAGCCCGTCATGTCGACGGCGGCGACGTGGCCGGCGTCGATGATGCGCAGGGCGTCGAGCAGCTGGCCGCGGAAGAAGCTGCTGCGGCGGCCGTCGTAGGCGAGCGTGGCGAGGCTCGCCGGAATGTTGAGGCTGCCGAGCGTCGCGCCGTAGTTGGTTTCCAGCCCCCAGAACGCGACCAGCACCGTCTTCGGCACGCCGTACTGCAGCTCGAGCGCGTCGAACAGCGCGGCGTGCTCGACGAGCAGCGCCTGGCCGCGCTTGAGCCGCTGCGGCGTGACGCGCCGCGCCAGGTAGTCGGAAAAGGTCTGCAGGAATTCGGGTTGGCGGCGGTCGAGCTCGATCACGCGCTCGACCGGGGCGAGGTTGGCGAGCGCGGCATCGAGCGTGGCCGCGGAGATGCCCTGCCGGGCGGCGTCCTGGCGGAAGGCGGCGAGCCAGTCGTCGAAGCCGACCTGGGCGTGGACGGGGAAGGCCGCGAGCGCGGCCAGCAACACCCAGGCCCTACGCATTTTTCTGCAACCAGAATTCGGTGAGCGCCAGGTGCCACAGCTTGCTGCCCTGGATGCGGGTGTGGTGCTGCTCCGGCGCGGCGAGCAGGCGGTCGACGTAGGCACGGTTATACAGGCCACGCCCGCGGCAGGCCTGCGAGTCGAGGATATCGCGCATGAAGTCGAGGAAGTCGCCGCGCACGTACTTCAGCGCCGGCATCGGGAAATAGCCTTTCTTGCGGTCGATCACCGCGTCGGGGATGCGTCCGCGCGCGATCTTTTTCAGCACATGCTTGCCCCCGGAGGCGAGTTTCAGTTCGGGCGGCATGCCCGCGGCAAGCTCGACCAGGTGATGATCGAGGAAGGGCACGCGCGCTTCCAGCCCCCAGGCCATGGTCATGTTGTCGACGCGCTTCACCGGGTCGTCGGTGATGAGCATCGTCACGTCCATGCGCAATACCTGGTCGATGAATTCGTCGGCGCAAGGTTCCGCCAGGTGCGCGGCGATCAGTTCCCCCGTGTAGTCGGGGCCGTGGTAGGCGGGCTGCACCATCTCGAGGTATTCGTCGTGATCGCGGTCGAAGTAGTGCTTGCGGAAGCGTTCCAGCGGCGTGCCCTGGGTTTCCGCCGCCATGCGCGGATACCAGAAATAGCCGCCGAAGACCTCGTCCGCGCCCTGTCCGCTCTGTACCACCTTCACCGTCCTGCTCACCTGCTCGGCGAGCAGGTAGAAGGCGACGGCGTCCTGCGCGAACATCGGCTCGCTCATGTGCCCGACCGCTTCGGGCAGGCGCCGCAGCACCTCGGCGTTGGGAATGAGGATCTTGTGGTGGCGGGTGCCGTACCTCGCCGCCACCGGGTCGGAATATTCGAACTCGCTGCCGCGCTCTTCCGGCTGGTCCTCGAAGCCGATCGAGAAGGTCAGCAGGTCCGCCACGCCCTGCTCGGCGAGCAAGGCCACCAGCAGGCTGGAATCGAGCCCGCCGGAGAGCAGCACGCCGACCTTGACGTCGGCGATCTCGATGCGCTTCCTGACGGCCTGCCGCAGGCTCTCGTGGATCGCCTCGGTCCATTCGGCTTCGGTTTTCGGCGTTGCCGGCCGCTGCGCGCACAGCGTCCAGTAGCGGCGGTGCCGCAGTTCGCCGCGCGCGTTGACCGTGAGCGTGGTGCCCGGCGCGAGCTTGCGCACGCCGTTGAAGAGCGTGCGGGGCGCCGGCACCACCGCGTGCAGGGTGAACAGATGATGCAGCGCGACCGGATCGATGCTGGTGTCGACGCCGCCGGCGGCGAGCAGGGCCTGCGGCGTCGACGCGAAGCGGAAGGCGCCCAGCGACTCGCTGTAATACAGCGGCTTGATGCCGAGGCGGTCGCGCGCGAGGAAGAGCGTGTCGCGGTTCCAGATGGCGAAGGCGAACATGCCGGCGAGACGCTCGACGCAGGCCTCGCCCCATTCGAGATACGCGCGCAGGATGACTTCGGTGTCGCCGTCGGAGTGGAAGACGTGGCCGCGGCCGATCAGCTCGGCGCGCAGCTCGGGGTAGTTGTAGATCGTGCCGTTGAACACGAGCGCGGTGCCGGTGGCGGCATCGACCATCGGCTGCGCGGATTTCTCGGAGAGGTCGATGATCGCGAGCCGCCGATGGCCAAGGCGCACCGCGCCGTCGGCGTGCTGGCCCTCGGCGTCGGGCCCGCGCCGCGCGAGCTTCGCCAGCATGCGCGCCATGGCCTCAGGCGCGGGCGCCTGGTAGTCGAAACGAAATTCCCCTGCGATACCACACATGGTTCAAGTCCTGTTACGCCACCAGCGGCGGCTCGTCCATCAGCGCGATCTGCTCGCGCAATTCGAGAATGCGCGCCTGCCAGTACTGCTGGGTATTGAACCACGGAAACGCGGCGGGAAACGCCGGGTCGTTCCAGCGTCGCGCCAGCCACGCCGCATGGTGGATCAATCTCAAGGTTCTGAGCGCCTCGACGAGATGGAGTTCACGCGGATCGAAGTCCATGAAGTCCTCGTAGCCGGCGAGGATCTCGTTCAACTGCGCCTGCTGTGCCTCGCGCTCGCCCGACAGCAGCATCCACAGGTCCTGCACCGCCGGGCCCATGCGGGCGTCGTCGAAATCGACGAAGTGCGGCCCGGCCTCGGTCCACAGCACGTTGCCGGCGTGGCAGTCGCCGTGCAGGCGGATCGGCGTGACGGCGCCGGCGCGCGCGTAGCAGTGCGCGACGCTGGCAAGCGCATGCTCGACGACGCTGTCCCACGCCGCGACGAGATCGCGCGGCAGCCAGTCGCCGCTGCGCAGGAAATCGCGCGAGGCGGCGCCGAACGTCTCCACGTCGAGCAGCGGGCGATGGACGAAGCGCGCCGTCGCGCCCACGGCGTGGATGCGTCCGAGGAAACGCCCCATCCAGCGCAGGGTGTCCGGGCGGTCGAATTCGGGCGGGCGGCCGCCCTGCTTCGGGTACACCGCGAAGCGGAAACCGGCGTGCGCGTGCAGGGTTTCCCCCTTGAGCACGCACGGGGCGACCACCGGGATCTCGCGTTCGGCGAGCGCGGCGGTAAAGGCGTGTTCTTCCAGGATCGCCGCGTCGCTCCAGCGGCCGGGACGGTAGAACTTGACCACGACCGGCGGCGCGTCCTCGACGCCCATCTGGTAGACGCGGTTTTCAAAGCTGTTGAGCGCAAGCAGGCGGCCGTCGGCGCGCAAGCCCGTGCTGTCGAGCGCATCGAGCGCGACATCGGGGGTCAGGGCGGCATAAGGGTGCAACGTATCCATCATTTGCAGTGCGAAGCGGCTATACAGGAAATCCGCGCTCAAAATTCCCGGGGGATAGATAATGCCTCAAACACCATGACCGATCGCACCCGCATGACGACGAACGACCCGTTTTGCATGGACATTTCCCGCCACGTCTGGGAGACGCGCTACCGCGCCGACGGCGAGGCCGATGTCCGCGCCAGCTGGCGGCGCGTCGCGCGCGCCATCGCCCAGGCCGAAGGCGACGACGCCGACGCCTGGGCCGAACGTTTCCACGCCTTGCTCGACGGCTTCCGCTTCCTCCCGGGCGGGCGCATCCTCGCCGGCGCCGGCACCGGGCACCGCGTCACGCTGTTCAACTGCTTCGTGATGGGCACCATCGCCGACGACCTGGAGCAGATTTTCGAGGCGCTCAAGGAAGGCGCGCTCACCATGCAGCAGGGCGGCGGCGTCGGCTACGATTTCTCGACCTTGCGGCCGGCCGGCACGCCCGCGTCGACGACGCACACCATCGCGTCCGGGCCGGTGTCCTTCATGCGCATCTGGGACGCGATGTGCGCGACCCTGCTGTCGACCGGCGCGCGGCGCGGCGCGATGATGGCGACGCTCGCCTGCGACCATCCCGACATCGAGACCTTCGTCGACGCCAAGCGCGATCCGGCCGAGCTGCGCCACTTCAACCTGTCGGTGCTGGTGAGCGACGCGCTGATGCAGGCCGTGGCGGACGACGCCGACTGGCCCTTGCGCTTTCCCGGCCTCGGCGTGGTGCGCACGGTCAAGGCGCGCGCGCTGTGGCAGCGCATCATGCGCGCCGCCTACGACACCGCCGAGCCCGGCGTGCTGTTCGTCGACACCATCAACCGCGACAACACGCTGGCCTACCTCGAAACGCTCAGCGCGACCAATCCCTGCGGCGAGATCCCGCTGCCACCCTATGGCGCCTGCGACCTCGGCTCGCTCAACCTCACCAGCTTCGTCGAGGCGCCGTTTTCCGCCGCGGCACGCCTCGACCTCGCCGCGCTGGCCGACGCCGCGCGCGTCGCCGTGCGTTTCCTCGACGACGTCATCGACGTGTCGCGCTATCCGCTCCCGGCCCAGGCCGAGGAAGCGCGGCGCAAGCGGCGCGTGGGGCTCGGCATCACGGGACTTGCCGACGCGCTGGTCTTTCTCGGCCTCGCCTACGACAGCGAGGCCGCGCGCGCGCTGGCCGCGCAGGCCATGCAGACCGTGCGCGACGCCGCCTACCGCGCATCGGTCGACCTGGCGCGCGAGAAGGGCGCTTTTCCCGCGTTCGACGCCGAGCCCTATCTTGCCAGCGGCTTCGCCTCGCGCCTGCCCACCGACATCCGCGACGCCATCGCGGCCCACGGCCTGCGCAACAGCCACCTTTTGGCGATCGCGCCGGCCGGCACCATCAGCCTCTTGGCGAACAACTGCTCGAGCGGCATCGAGCCGATATTCGCCGGCGAGGCCGAACGCCGCGTGCTGCAGGCCGACGGGCACTACGCCTGCCATCGCGTGCTCGACGCCGCGCTGCACGCCTGGCGACAGCGCGGGCACGCGGGCGTGCCGCCCGCCTTCGTCGAAGCGCGCGCGCTCGACCCCGGGGCTCACCTCGCGATGCAGGCCGCGCTGCAGCCCTTCGTCGACAACGCCATTTCCAAGACCATCAACGTCGCCGCCGACATCCCGTTCGCGCGTTTCGAGGATCTCTACCGCCGCGCCCACGCGCTCGGCCTCAAGGGCTGCACGGTGTTTCGCCCCAACCCCGTCACCGGCGCCATCCTCAGCGAGCCGGCCGCCGCCGACCGCGTGCAATGCTGCGGCATCGAACGCGAGGCCGATTAGGCCCGGCCTAAAGTTCGCCTGCGGCCAGCCGAAAAGTTGTCATGACTTTGCCGCCTCCGCGGTGGCCGAGCCCCCCTTTCCCCCAACAAGGACACCCTGCATGACGCCTCGTACCCGCCCCCTGGCCCGCGCCGTGGCGCTCGCCGCGATTCTCGGCCTGCCCGGCCTGTCGCACGCCGCCGACTACTGGATGGGCGTCTTTGCCGGCAGTGCCGGCAAGGACAACCAGGCCGAGCTCAAGGCCATGTTCAAGCCCCTGAGCGACTACCTCGGCAAGGCGACCGGCAACAATTTCAAGCTCGAGATCAGCCAGAGCTTCAAGAACATGGAGCGTCGCCTCGAGGACGGGCGTTACGCGGTTTTCCTGGGGCCGCCGCAGGTGACGGCCGAGGCGATCGAGGGCGGCTTCGAGCCGGTCGCGAAATGGGACAAGCCGCTCTACGGCGTCGTCGTCGTGCCTGCCGACAGTCCCTACAAGGCTGTGTCCGACCTGAAGGGCACGCGCATGGGTATCGCGGCCCGCGATACGGCGGCCGGCCCGCTGTGCATCAATATCCTCAACCGGGCCGGCGTGCGACCGGACAAGGATCTCGCGGCGGTCTACGAAGGCAAGTTCCAGGATGTGATGATCCAGCAGCTGCGCGTGAACAGCCTCGACGCCATCTGCACCGGTCCCGGCGCGCTGCGCATCATGAACGAGGAATCCCCCGGCAAGTTCCGCGTCCTGGCCGAGTCGGCACGGGTGCCGGGTTTCGCCCTCAGCATCGACAAAGATTTGCCCGCGAGCGAGAAGCGCAAGCTGGTCGCCGCCCTCGTGGGCATAGGCAGGAACCCCGAGGGCAAGCGCGCGCTCGCCGCGATTTCCGGCAGCGCCGCCGGCGCCGCCGACACGCTGCCGACCGACGCGAAGGAGTATTTCACCGCGAACCTGCTGATGCAGGAAAACAAGCGCCTGTACAACGCGCAAATTCCCGAACGTTGAGCGCCGGCGCATCCACGGCGGCCCAGGAGAGGCCGCCGTGGCTTTGCACTTCCGGCGGCGGCGGTCCACAATGGACACGGTCCCTGCGCGCGCCCCGATGAAAGCCTCTCCGCCTGCCCCGTCCCGCCCCCGCATCGGCCTCGCGCTGGGCGGCGGCTCGGCGCGCGGCTGGGCGCACATCGGCGTGATCCGGACCCTGGCCGAGGCCGGCGTCACCCCCGACATCGTCTGCGGCACCTCGATCGGCGCGCTGGTCGGCGCCGCCTACGTGGCGGGCGAACTCGACCGCCTGGAAGCCTGGGTCAGAAGCCTGAAGCTGCAGACCGTCGTGAGCTTCCTCGATTTCTCGCTCGGCGGCGGCCTCATCAAGGGCGAGAAGCTGATCGATTTCTTCCGCGCGCATTTCGTCGATCGCGACATCGGCGAACTCGATTGTCCATTCGGCGCTGTGGCGACCGATCTGGCGCGCGGCCGCGAGGTGTGGCTGCGCGAAGGCGGGGTGTCGGACGCGGTGCGCGCCTCGATCGCCCTGCCTGGCCTGTTCACCCCGGTGCGGCGCGACGGCGCCTGGCTGGTCGACGGCGGGCTGGTCAACCCCGTGCCCGTCTCCCTCGCGCGCGCAATGGGCGCGGACATCGTCATCGCGGTCGACCTCAACGCCGACCTGCTGGGGCGCCACCTCCGGCGCCGGGCGGCACGCAAGCCGGGCAAGGGCAGCCGCGGCTCGCTCGCCAGCATCGTCAAGGCGCGCCTCGAGGCCGGCATGACGCAGCTCGGCCTCAATCACAACGGCACGCCCGCCCCTCCCGCAGTGCTCGACGTCCTGGCGTCGAGCATCAATATCATGCAGGTGCAGATCACGCGCAGCCGGCTGGCCGGCGAGCCCGCCGACGTGCTGGTAACGCCCAGGCTGGCAGACCTCGAACTGATGGACTTCCATCGCGCCGCCGTTGCCATCGAGACTGGCCGCCGTGCGGCCGAGGAACAATTGCCTCAGCTGCTGGCCCGTGTAAGCGGAGAAAACGGCTACTGAACGCGCGGTTCAGTTCGCCGCGGCGCACAGCGCAAGCTTGCCAGCGCGGCCCAGCCGCCGGATCGCGGCCTCGCGCCGCGCCGCTTCGGCGCGATTCGCGGCACGCTCCACGTGAATCAGCGCGACCGGACGGCGGCTGCGCGTGTAGCGCGCACCCCCGCCAGCCGCGCCGTTATGCTCGGCGAGACGGCGTTCGACGTCGGTGGTAATGCCGGTGTAGAGCGTGCCGTCGGCGCAGCGGACGAGATAGACCCACCAGGCCATGCGCGTCAGGCGGCGGCCGGGGGGTTGCCTAGAGCGGACGCTGGATCGAGACGATGCCGCGGATCATCCCGGGCGCGTAGCCGGTCGCCTTGTCGAACGGATATTCGGCGGCGAGGCGCGCCTTCACGCCGTCGGCGATCGTCGCCGGGTCGCCGTGGCAGGTCAGGCACAAGGGCTGCACCGGCAGCGCCTTGGCGTAGCGGAAAACCTTGCCCTGCGTGGTCTTGACCACCTCCCACGTTTCGAGGGTATCCGGCTTTTCGCCGGCGGCGAGGCGCTTCTCCAGTGCGGCCTGCGCCTGCGCTTCCCAGGCGTCGGGCACGCCGGCAGGATTGCGGTTCTTCGGGCTGACACGCGTGATTTTGAAACCGGAAGATTTCGACAGGTCGGCGGCGATCCTCGGCGCACGCTCTTTGCACACGCCAATCGCGCCGTCCGCGCCCTTTTCTCCGATCGCCGCCCGCAGTTCGCCGCCCAGCTGTTGGACCAGCGCACCGCTGGCCTTGCGTGCGTCGGCGGCCATGGCAGCCTGTTCTTCTGCCGTCGGCACGGACGCGCAGCCTGCGAGCAGGACCGGCAGTCCCAGGGCAATCCAGGGGGTTTTGCGCATGAATCGTACTCCTCACGAATGGTAACTAAATACCATTATGCGGATGTCGAAGACAACTCGCAATCGACACGCTTGCCTTGCCTGCCGGGTCAGGCGGCTGATTGCGCCGCCTACACGCCTGTTGACACCGATTGCGCCCACAACAGCGCATCCATGTGTATGCCATTGATGTCGGCGACTTCGCGGCCGATCTGTTTGGCCAGCGCCTCGATGCTGCCCTGGTCATCCGCTTCGCAGGCGATCGCCAGCGCCAGGTAGGGGGCGTACGGTCCCTTGCCGTGGAGGATGGCCTCGGTGATTTCGGCGGGGAGGCTGATTTCCTTGAGCACCCGCTCCATCGGCATGTGCATGACGAGATCGACGAGGGAGAACAGGCCAGCGACGAAGATCTCGTCGCGCGCCTTGGCGAAGAGGGCGCGAGCGGCCAGCTGCTCGGCGACGCGGCCCCGCACCAGCGCGTTTTCCAGCACGGCATGATCGAGCGCCTGCGCCTCGCCGCCGGTGAAAAGGATCATCGTCAGCCAGCGGTAGAGTTTGTCCTGGCCCAGCACCATCAGCGCCTGCTCGATGCCGCCGACCTTGTTGACCAGCCCCATGCCGGGGGAGTTGACATAGCGCAGGAGGCGCACCGACAACGCGGGGTCGTGCCGGAACTGTGCCGCCAGTTCGGGGCGCTCGGCGCCGGTGCGCACGCGATTCATGAGCTCGAGCACCTTGGCGCGCGACGGGCCCACCACCGGGTTGCCGAGATGTTCGCGGCGGGTGATGAAGGGCCCCATGAACAGCGCGAACTGCAGCTTGTGGCACATGTGGAAGGCTTCCAGCGTCTGCACGCCCACGGCGATCAGACGCCGCTTCGGCGCAACCCTGGCAAGGGCGGCGATTTCCGCCGTGATGGCAGCCATGTCCTCGTTGCTGACGTCGATCAGCACGTAATCGGCGAGCGCAAGCAGGGCCTGATTCTGCGGGCGCAGCGCCGCGCCCGCTTCGACGGCGAACGCGAATCCGCGCCCCTTGAGTTCGCTCGCGCGCGCGAGCACCGCCGCGTCGGCCGCGCCGGCGTCGAGATCGATCTGCCACACGGTGCCAGCAGCCGGCCAGCCGTCGAGGCGCGGCAGGGCGAGGCTCGCCGGCGCCAGCGGCACGAAGGCCGTGCGCTGGCCCAGCAGGCGAGAAATATCCATGTGCTGCAGATTGTCGAGCAGGGTCTCGTCGTAAAGCTGGCGCATGGCCGGCAGGGCCGTATCGCGCGGCGCCTCGAGCGCCCGGCGCAGCATGAAGGTATAACCGGCCACCCGCTGGTCGCGACCGATCATCGCCTCGCGCCGCATCACCGATGCGGCTTTGGCCGCAGGCGGCGCCTCCGGGGCCGGTTGGGGTGGGGGGTCGCGCCGGGGCGCCGGCTTCGCGTCCGCCTTCGCGTCCGCCTTGCTTCCTGACAGCATCCCCACCAGACTCTTCAGCACACGCCGCTCCTTGCGAAAACCCGACAATCCCAGTGCTTACCAACGGCAAAACCCGGCCGGACTGAAGACCGCCACACGCTTTTTCGACCCGCCTTTCCTCCCCGCACGTCCGCGCCAGGCTACGCATCGCGGCGACCGGCTGCTATGCTGAGCGCAGATGCGTCTTTCCCCTGCCGTGGCTGGGGCATCCATTTTGGCCAAGCTGCTTTATCGTTATTTCATTCGCGGGCTGCTCACGGCGCTGCCGCTGGGTCTCACGGTCTACTTTCTCTATGTCTTCCTGCGCTGGAGCGAGTCGGTGGCGATCCATCTCATCCGCCCGTTCATCGGCGACTATTATTTCCCCGGCCTCGGCCTCGCGCTCGGCATCAGCGGCATCTTCCTGCTCGGCGTGCTGATGTCGCAACGCTGGGTGGGGCGGCTCGTCGGCCTGGTCGAACTGCCGTTCACCAACCTGCCGGTGGTGAAAAGCATCTATTCCTCGCTGAAAAGCTTCGCCGACTACTTTTCGCCGCAGCAGTCGGCAACCACCACTCAGACCGTGGTGATCCTGCGCCTGCCGGACCAGCCGCTGGAACTGGTGGGGCTGGTTACGCGGTCGAGCCTCGCGGGCCTGCCCGAAGGCTTCCTGCCCGGCGACCGGGTAGCCGTCTACCTGCCGATGGGTTACATGATCGGCGGCTACACGGTGTTCGTGCCGCGCGCGTGGGTGCACCCCATCGCGATGCCGGTGGAGGAGGCGATGCGCGCCTCGCTGTTCGCCTGGATGAGCGCGCCGCCCGCCGACGACGGCGCGCCGCGCCCCTGACGCCATGCAGATCGAGTGCTACGCGCAGCGTCTGCTGAATCCCTTCCGCGGGGTGGTGCACGTGATCCGCTACGCCTCGGCCGAAGCGGTGACGACCGACGGTATCGAGTGGGATATCTACGTCGCCAACGACGCATTGCTCGACAGCCTCGGCCGCGCCGGCCGCCGCGCGCAGATTTCCGACATCCGCTACGGCCACTGGTCGGCGGAGAAAGGCCTCAAGCGCGGCCCGCTCTATCCTTCCGAGGATTTCCGGCGTCTCGAGCACATGGGCGCGGTCGTCTACGAACACCTGTTGAAGGTGCACCGCGAGGTGCCTTTTCCCTTCCTCGACCCGTTCGAGCTGTGGCTGCTCGACCGCGACGACCGGCCGCTCGCGCTGCTGCACAGCGTGCGCAGCGACAGCGAGACCGACACCCGCCCGCCGCTCGACTGGCGCGCCGGCCTTGCTGCCCAGGAACGCTTCCAGAGCACGGCCATCGCCGGCCTCGCCGAGCCGGCGGGCGTCTACCTCACGCGCTACGTCAACAGCCTCGCCAGCGGCGTCGCGCAGTGGTTCCGCCGCGCCGACGACGGCGCCGGCCTCGGCCTGCACACGCTGCAAGGCGGCGACC
>DYFW01000069.1 GCA_020725005.1 Thiobacillus denitrificans | reverse complement strand
GGTCACCACCACGGTCGAGGGCCGCGAGCGCTTCGGCGTCACGGTGCGCTATCCCCGCGAGCTGCGCGGCGACCCGGAATCCATCGCGCGCAACGTGCTGGTGCCGGTCATGGACGGCGGCATGCTGCCGCTCGGGCAGCTGGCGCGCATCCATATCCGCAAGGGCGCGCCTGCCATCCGCACCGAGAACGCGCTGCTGTCGGCCTACATTTATGTGGACATCCGCGGCCGCGACATCGGCTCCTACGTGCGGGACGCCCAGCGCGCGGTGCGCGAGCAGGTGAAGTTTCCGCCCGGCTACTACGTCACCTGGAGCGGCCAGTTCGAGTATATGCAGCGCGCCATCGAGCGGCTCAAGCTCGTGGTGCCGCTGACCCTGTTCGTGATCTTCGTGCTGCTGTATCTCAACTTCAAGCGCCTGACCGAGACCCTGATCGTGATGCTGTCGGTGCCCTTCGCCCTGGTGGGCGGCGTGTGGCTGATGTGGGCGCTGGGCTACAACCTGTCGGTGGCGGTGGCGGTGGGCTTCATCGCGCTCGCGGGCGTGGCGGCGGAAACCGGGGGGGTGATGCTGATCTACCTCGACCACGCCTGGGCGCGCATCCGCGCCGAGCGCGCGGCGGAGGGCAGCCGGCCCGGCGCCGCCGACCTCTACGCGGCGGTGATGGAAGGCGCGGTGGAGCGGGTGCGGCCGAAGATGATGACGGTGGTGGCGATCATGGCGGGGCTTCTGCCCATCATGTGGAGCACCGGCGCCGGCTCGGAAGTGATGCGCCGCATCGCCGCGCCCATGGTGGGCGGCATGATCTCGTCCACGGTTCTGACCCTGGCGGTGATCCCGGCGATCTACGCGCTGGTGAAGGCGCGCGCGATCAAGCCGTAGACCGCCCGGCTTTCCCCTGGCGCGGGGGGAAGTGCGAAGCGCGGCGCTATTCGCCAGGCTTGTCGTGCCGCATCAGCAGGTTCAGCAGTTCGCCCGGCATGGGGAAAACGATGGTGTTGGTACGGTCGCCGGCGATGTTGGACAGCGTCTGCAGATAGCGCAGCTGCATCGCCTGCGGCTTGGCGGCGAGAATCTCGGCGGCGGCGAGCAGCTTTTCCGACGCCTGCAGCTCGCCTTCGGCATGGATGATCTTGGCGCGCCGCTCGCGCTCGGCCTCGGCCTGCTTGGCGATCGCGCGCACCATCGATTCGTCGATGTCGACATGCTTGATCTCGACGTTGGACACCTTGATGCCCCAGGCGTCGGTCTGCGCGTCGAGCGCAAGCTGGATGTCGGTGTTGAGCGTTTCGCGCTCGGCCAGCATCTCGTCGAGCTCGTGCTTGCCGAGGATCGCGCGCAGCGTGGTCTGCGCCAGCTGGCTGGTGGCGTTCATGTAGTCCTCGACCTGCAGGATGGCCTTGGCCGGGTCGAGGACGCGGAAGTACACCACCGCGTTGACCTTGACCGAGACGTTGTCGCGCGAGATCACATCCTGGCTCGGCACGTCGAACACCATGGTGCGCAGGTCGACCCGCACCATCTGCTGGATGCCGGGAAGCACGATGATCAGGCCCGGCCCCTTCACTTTCCAAAAGCGGCCGAGCATGAATATCACGCCGCGTTCGTATTCGCGCAGGATGCGCAGGCTCGCCGCGAGCAGCGCGACGATGAGCAACACGAGAGTCAGGCCGCTGAATTCGAACATGTCAGTCCTCCTTGATTGAATCATCCCGCGCCGGTTCGACGTCGAGAATGAGATCGTGCCGCGCGCGCACCCGCACCCGGCTGCCGCGCTTCAATGGCACGGCGCTGCGCACCCGCCACAGTTCGCCGTGGAGACGTGCCCAGCCTTCATGCGCCACGTCTTCGAGCACCACTCCTTCGGCGCCGATCATTTCCTCGGCGCCGGTCATCACCGGCCGCGCGCGCGCCTTGATCGCCATGCCGGCGACGAAGAAACTGAACAGCGCGCTGGCCAGCGCCACCGGCACGATGAGCATCCACGGGATGCCGTAGCCCGGCACGTCGGTGTCGATCAGCATCACCGAGCCGATGACGAAGGCGACGATGCCGCCCAGGCCCAGCGCGCCGAAGCTGGGAATGAAGGCCTCCGAGATCATGAGCGCGATGCCGAGGATCATCAGCGCGAGCCCGGCGTAGCTGATCGGCATCACCTGCAGCGCGAACAGCGCGAGCAGGAGACAGATGCCGCCGACCACGCCGGGGAACAGCATGCCGGGGTTGGAAAACTCGTAGATCAGGCCGTAGATCCCGAGCAGCATGAGGATGTAGGCGATGCTGGGGTCGCCGATCACGGCGAGCAGGCGGCTGCGCCAGTCGGGGGCGGTGCGCTCGATCTCGGCCTGCGCGGTGTCGAGCGTGACCGTGGCGCCGTCGAGTCGGACGATGCGCCCGTGGAGCTGCTTCAGCAGGTCGCCGAGGTCGGTTGCCACCAGGTCGATCACGTTCAGCTTCAGCGCCTCGGACGCGGGCAGGCTCACCGCCTCGCGCACCGCGCGCTCGGCCCATTCGGCGTTGCGGCCGCGCAGCTCGGCCAGCCCGCGGATGTAGGCCGCGGCGTCGTGCACGACCTTGCGCGTCTTGGCGTCGCCCGCCGGCGGCGCGGCGGGTTTCTGCGCGTCGGCCGGGCCGCCGGGCTTGGCCGGCGGCACCGGCTTGTCGGGCTGGCCGCCGGCGGGCGCGAGTTCGACCGGTGTTGCCGCGCCGAGGTTGGTCGCCGGCGCCATCGCCGCGATGTGACTGGCGTAGAGGATATAGGTGCCCGCGCTCGCCGCGCGCGCGCCCTGCGGCGAGACGTAGGTGGCGATGGGCACCTGCGAGGCGAGGATGGCCTTGATGATGTCGCGCATCGCGGTGTCGAGCCCGCCGGGGGTGTCCATCTCGAGCACCAGCAGATGCACGCGGTCCGCGTTCGCCTTGGCGATGCCGCGCAGCAGATAGTCGGCGCTCGCCGGGCTGATCGCGCCCTGCACGGTGAGCACGCGCACGACGGATGCGCTGGCGGATGCGTGCGTCAGCACGAGGCCGGCGAGCAGGGCAAGGCATGAGAAAAAGCGAAGGGCGCGGGGCATGGATTCACTCTAGACTCAAATTGGGCGCGTGGTTTCCCGGTGTGGCGCGCGCCGCCATCGGTTCCCGCCCCGCGCAGGCTTCAGGCGGCGCCCGGGGGCGTGCTGCGGTCGTCCGCCGGCGTCGGCGCGAGCGATTTCACTTTCAGGTGCAGCGCGGCCTTGGCGAGCAGGTGGGCGGAGACCGGCGCGGTCATGAAGAGGAACAGCGTGACCAGCACCTCGTGCAGGCTGACGCCCTCGTCGCGCAAACTGAAATGCACCGCCGAGGCGATCAGGAGGCTGCCGACGCCGAGCGTGGTCGCCTTGGTCGGGCCGTGCAGCCGGGTGTAGAAGTCGCGCAGGCGGGCGAGTCCCAGCGAGCCGACGAAGGTGAAGATCGCGCCGCTGAGGATGAACAGGGAGAGCAGGATCTCGGTCATCGCGCGGCCCTCATTCGATGATGTCGCCGCGCAGCAGGTACTTGGCGAGCGCGACGGTGCCGACGAAGCCCATCATCGCGATCAGGAGTGCCGCCTCGAAGTAGATCGCGCTGCCGAGATGGATGCCGAGCAGCACCAGGAAGGCGATGGTGTTCACGTACAGGGTGTCGAGCGCGAGGATGCGGTCGGGCGCGTCGGGGCCCGCGATCAGGCGCCAGAAGCTCATCAGGAAGGCGAGCGCGACCAGCGTGTAGGCGATGGGAATGACGGTGTCGAGCATCAGGCGTCCCCTTCTTCGAATATCTGTTTGAGCGGCGCCTCGTAGCGCTGCTTGATCTCGGCGACCAGCGCCGCCGCGTCGCTGGTGTCGAGCGTGTGCACGACGAGTGTGCGCTTGTCCGCGCTCAGCCGCGCCGACACCGTGCCGGGCGTGAGCGAAATCGTGTTGGCGAGCAGGCTGATCGCCAGATCGGTGGTGAGCGCGAGCGGCACCTCGACGAAGGTCGGGCGCAGGCGCGCGGGCCCTTTCAGGATCAGCCAGGCGACGTGGAAGCTGCCGCGCACGATATCGACGGCGAACACGCCGAGGAAGCGCGCGAGCACGCCGGGGTGGCGGATGCGGATCCGTTCCGGCCAGAAGCGCGACGTGGCGAAGGGGATGAGCCAGCCGAGCAGGGCGCCGAGCACGAGCGCGCCGGCGGAGAGCGCGTTGACGAGCAGCAGCCACAGCAGGGTGAGCGCGGCCGTGAGCAGGGGGTGCGGCAGCCAGCGTCTCATCGCGCTCCTCCCAGCACCGCGTCGAGGTAGTGCTGCGGCGCCGTCAGCTGCGCCGCGGTGGCGGCGGTGAATTCGGACAGCGGGCCGGCGGCGACCGTGAGTCCCGCGACGAGCGCCAGCAGGCCGACGACCGGCGCGAGCGCGGCGTTGGTCGGCGCGGCCGGTTCGCCATGCGGCGTGTGGGTGCGGTAGAACAGCAGGCTGCCGCTTCTCGCCAGCGCGATCACGCCAACGAGCCCCGTGACGAGCACGACGGACCATACCCAGGGCATGCGCGTGGAATCGAGCGCTGCCTGCAGCAGCATGAATTTGCCGAGGAAGCCCGACAGCGGCGGCAGGCCGGCCAGCGCGATCGCCACGACGAAGAACAGGCCGCCGACGAGGCGCGCGCGCGGCAGCGCCGGGCCGGATTCGAGGCGGTCGGCAAGCTCGCCGCGCGCGCGCGCGATGTTGTCGGCAAGCAGGAAGAGCGCGGCGGCGGCGAAGGTCGAGTGCGGCAGGTAGTAGAGGCCGGCGGCGAGCGCGGCCGGGCTGCCGAGGCCGAAGGCGATGAGCAGCGTGCCGGCCGAGGCGACGACGAGCCAGGCCGCCTGCTGCCGCAGCGAACCGCTGGCCACGACGCCGAGCATGCCGAGGGCGAGCGTGGCGAGTGCCGCCGGCACGAGCCAGGCGTCGAGGAGATGGGCGAGCGGGCCGGCGGCCTCGCCGGCGACGAGGCTGTACACGCGCAGGATGCTGTAGGCGCCGACCTTGGTCATGATCGCGAACAGCGCCGCCACCGGGGCGCTGGTGTGGCTGTAAGCGGCGGGCAGCCACAGGGTGAGCGGCACCAGCGCGGCCTTCAGCGCGAACACGCCGAACAGCAGCAGCGCCGCCGACTGCACCAGCGCCGCGTTTTCCGGCGGCGTGGCGGCGAGTTTCACCGCGAGGTCGGCCATGTTGAGCGTGCCGGTGACGCCGTAGAGCGTGCCGACGGCGAACAGGAACAGCGTCGAGCCGACCAGGTTGATGACGACGTAGTGCAGGCCCGCCTTCACGCGCTGGCGGCCGCCGCCGTGCAGCAGCAGGCCGTAGGAGGCGAGCAGCAGAATTTCGAAGAAGACGAAGAGGTTGAACAGGTCGCCGGTGAGAAAGGCGCCGTTCAGGCCGAAGAGCTGGAGCTGGAACAGTATGTGGAAGTGGCGGCCTTCACGGTCGATGCCGGTGAGCGCGTACAGCAGCGCGAACAGCGCGAGCAGCGCGGTGGTGAGCAGCATCCACGCGGCGAGGCGGTCGGCGACCAGCACGATGCCGTAGGGCGCATCCCAGTTGCCGAGCTTGTATACCAGGTGGGCCCCGTCGGCGGTCGCCTGGACGAGCGCCAGCGCGAGCGGCAGCAGCGCCAGCGTCGCGGCGACGGCGGCGCCGCGCTGCATTGCCAGCGGGGCGCGGCGCAACGCGAGCAGCGCGATGCCGGCGAGAAGCGGCAGCACCACCGGCAGGATGGGCAGGTGATCGGGGACGTTCACCGGCGATCCGCCTCGCGCTCGAGACCGTCGACGTGGTCGTTGCCGAATTCGGCGCGCGCCTTGAGCGCGAGCACGATGACGAAGGCGGTCATGCCGAAGCTGATGACGATGGCGGTGAGCACCAGCGCCTGCGGCAAGGGATCGGTGTAGCCGGCGGCGGCGTCGCTGATGATGGGCGGCACGCCGATGGCGAGTCGGCCCATGACGAACAGGAACAGGTTGACGGCGTAGGACATCAGGGTGAGGCCGAGCACCACCGGGAAGGTCTGCCCGCGCAGCGCGAGGAAAACGCCGCCCGCGGTGAGCACGCCGATGACGAGGGCGATGAGCGCTTCCATCAGCGTGCCGCCTTTCGCGCGGGCCCGGCATGGTGCAGGCTGCCGAGCCGGGTGAGGATCATCAGCGTGGCGCCGACGACGACGAGGAAGACGCCGAGGTCGAAGGCCATCGCCGAGGCGAGCTCGAATTTGCCGACCACCGGCCAGGTCACGTAGCCGAAGGTCGAGGTGAGGAAGGGGTGGTCGAAGGCCCAGCTGGCCAGCCCCGTGAAGGTGGCGATGCCCAGCCCCCAGGCGATGAGCGGCTGGCTGTCGGAGGCCATGCGCTGGTGGGTCCACGCGGCGCCGTTGGCGAGGTACTGCACGATCAGCGCGACCGCCGTGATGAGGCCGGCGATGAAGCCGCCGCCCGGCTGGTTGTGGCCGCGCAGCAGGATGAAGACCGCGACCATGAGCGCCAGCGGCAGCAGGAGGCGGGTGAGCGTTGCCATGATGACCGGATGCGCGTCGGCGTCCCACGGGCGGCCCGCGGCATCGCCCCGCGGCGCGGCGAGGCTGAGGTTCTGCAGCAGCGCGACGATACCGAGCCCGGCGAGCGCGAGCACGGTGATCTCGCCCAGCGTGTCGTAGCCGCGGAAGTCGACCAGGATGACGTTGACGACGTTGGTGCCGCCGCCGCCCGGCTTGCTGTTGTCGAGGTAATAGCCGGCGATGGTGTCGTAGGGGCGGCTGAGCACGGCCCACGCCAGCGCTGCGGTGCCGGCGCCGGCGACGAGCGCGATCACGGCGTCGCGCCCCGCGCGCGCGCGGCTCGTTTCCGCCGCACCGTGCTGCGGCAGGAAGTAGAGCGCGAGCAGCAGCAGGACGATGGTGACGATCTCGACCGAGAGCTGGGTGAGCGCGAGATCGGGAGCGGAGAATTTGACGAAGGCGAGCGAAACGACCAGGCCGACGACGCCGAGGGTGACGAGCGCGGTGAAGCGCTGGCGGTGCCACCACACGGTGGCGCCGGTGGCGGCGATGAGCGCGGCGGCGGCGCTGAGGCTCACCGCGTCGAGCGGCAGGCCGGCGCGGCCGCCGCTGAGCGGCGACTCGCCGGCGAACCACGGCGCGACGCCGAGCGCCAGCGCTGCGAGGACGGACAGGAAGACCTGGCGCTGCAGCGAGCCGGTATCGAAGCCGCGGATGACGCGCTGCGCCGTGGCGACGAGGCCGTTCACCAGCGCGTCGTAGGGTACGCGCGCGTCGAGCCGGCCGACGCCGGCTTCGTGCCAGGCGACGAGCGGCCGGCGCAGGACGTAGATCGCCGCGCCGAGCGCGAGCGCGACGAGGCTCATCACGAACGCGGCATTGAAGCCATGCCACGGCGCGAGGTGGTAGTCGGGCAGCGGCGCCTGCAGCGTGGCTTCGGCGGCGACCGCGAGCAGCGGCGCGACGGTGAGCGCGGGCGCGATGCCGACGACGAGGCACAGCACGACCAGGATCTCGACCGGCAGCTTCATCCAGCGCGGCGGCTCGTGCGGCGTCTTCGGCAGGTCGACCGGCGCGCCGTTGAAGAAGACGTCGTGGATGAAGCGGATCGAGTAGGCGACGGCGAAGGCGCCGGCTGCCGTCACCAGCACCGGCAGCAGCCAGCTGCCGTGGCCCTCGGCGATGTGCACCGCCTCGGCGAAGAACATTTCCTTGGACAAAAAGCCGTTGAGGAGCGGCACGCCCGCCATCGCCGCGGCGGCGACCATCGCCAGCGTCGCGGTATGGGGCATGTATTGCCACAAACCATTGAGCCGTCGCATATCGCGCGTCCCCGCCTCGTGGTCGATGATGCCGGCGGCCATGAACAGCGACGCCTTGAAGGTGGCGTGGTTGATGATGTGGAACACGCCGGCGACCGCGGCCAGCGGCGTCGACAGCCCGAACAGCAGCGTGATGAGGCCGAGGTGGCTGATGGTCGAGTAGGCGAGCAGCCCCTTCAAGTCATGCTTGAACAGCGCGACGTAGGCGCCGAGCAAGAGTGTGGCGAGCCCTGCGCCCGAGACCAGCCAGAACCACGCCGGCGTGCCCGACAGCGCGGGCCACAGGCGCGCCAGCAGGAACACGCCGGCCTTCACCATGGTCGCCGAATGCAGGTAGGCCGACACCGGCGTGGGCGCGGCCATCGCGTGCGGCAGCCAGAAGTGGAAGGGGAACTGCGCCGACTTGGTGAACACGCCCGCCAGGATCAGCAGCAGCGTCGGCACGTAGAGGGGGTGCGCGCGGATGTGACCGGCCGAGGCGAACACGTCCGAGAGCTCGTAGCTGCCGACGATGTGGCCCAGGAGCAGGAAACCGCCGAGCATGGCGAAGCCGCCCAGGCCGGTGACGGCGAGCGCCATGCGCGCGCCGCGGCGCGCCTCCGCGCGGTGCTGCCAGTAGCTGATCAAGAGGAAGGACGACAGGCTGGTGAGCTCCCAGAAGATCAGCAGCTGGATCAGGTTTTCCGACAGCACGATGCCGAGCATCGAGCCCATGAACAGCATCAGGCAGGCGTAGAAGCGCCCCATGCTGTCGTGCGCCGACAGGTAGTAGCGCGCGTACAGCACGATCAACAGGCCGATGCCGAGGATGAGGCCGGCGAACAGGAGCGCGAGGCCGTCGAGGCGGAAGGCGAGGTTGAGCCCGAGCGCGGGCATCCAGTCCATCTGCTGGATCAGCGTCTCCCCGGCGAAAGGCAGCGCGGCGAGCGGCGCCAGGGACGCCAGCGCGGCGAGCGTCACGCCCGCCGCCGTCCACGCCGACAGCGAGCGGCCGCGGCGCGAGGCGAGCGCGACCAGCGCGGCGCCCGCGAAGGGAATCAGGACGGCAAGGAGCAGCGTCATGTGTTCGGTCAGGGAAGGGGCGGCCGGCACATGGCCGGCAGGCGCATCGATTCTAACCTGACTCGGCGGGTCCCTGAACCCGCGCGGATTCGTCCGGGAGCGTCAGCCGAGGCTGGGATGCGCGGCAGCAGGCCGGTCGAGATGGTATCCCTGCGCCATGTCGACACCGAAGCGGGCGAGCATGTCCAGCGTCGCCGCGTCCTCGACGAATTCGGCGACGGTGACCTTGCCGAGCCCGCGCGCGACGTCGATCATCGCCTTGACGAAGGCCTGGTTGTCGCGATTGTTCGGCAGGTCGCGGATGAACATGCCGTCGATCTTGAGGATCTGCACGCCAAGGTACTTGAGGTAGGCGAAGGTGGAGAAGCCGGAACCGAAATCATCGAGGCAGATCAGGCAGCCGGCCTGCTGCAGCGCCTCGATGAAGCGCTGCGCGTCTTGCATTTCGGACACCGCGGCGGTCTCGGTCAGCTCGATGATGAGGCGCCGGGGGTCGACATCGTGTTCTTGCAGCTGTGCCTGGATATAGTGCGGCAGCGTCGGCTCGTCGAAGCTGCGGCCGGAGACGTTGACGGCGAGCGCGGCAAGCCCAGGGTGGCGCGCCAGCGTCGCGATGCTTTCGCGGATCACCCAGCGGTCGATCTCGAGGATCTGGCCGTTCTTTTCGGCGACCGGGATGAACTGGCCGGGCATGATGAGGCGGTCGGGGGCGTGCGGGTCGCGCATGCGCACCAGCGCCTCGAGGTGCGAGAGGCTGCCGTCGCGGGTGTGGTAGATGCCCTGGAAGTGCAGCTCCAGCCCGTCGAGTTCGAGCGCCTGCGCAATACGGCTGCTCCACGTCATGCGCTCGAGCATGGCCTCGGCGAGGTTGCGGCTGGGGTCGTAGACCGACCAGGTGTTCTTGCCGCTTCCCTTGGCCTGGTACATCGCAGCGTCGGCGTGGGCCACCAGGTCCTCGGCGTTGTCGCCGTGCTCGGGAAAGTACGCGATGCCGACGCTGGTGGTGAGACGAATGTTGCTGCCGCGAAAGCGGAACGGAATGGCAGAGATCGCGTGCACCACGCGTTCGGCGAGTTGCACCGGCTCGTCTCCCGTGCGCACGCCGACCAGGATGGCGAACTCGTCGCCGCCCAGGCGCGCGAACATCTCGCCGCCGCGCACCAGGCTGGCGATTTCGCCGGCGGCGCGCACCAGCACGGTGTCGCCGGCGCGGTGGCCGAAGCTGTCGTTGATGCTCTTGAATTCGTCGAGGTCGAAATACAAGAGCGCGAAGCGGCCGCCGCTGCGTTGCGACGCGCTGAGGGTGCGCTCGAGATGGTCCTGGAAGCGGTGGCGGTTGTAGAGGCCGGTGAGCGCGTCGTGCTCGGCGAGGTAGATGAGCTGCTGCGCGGTCTGACGCTCGTGGGTGATGTCCTCGTAGATCCACAGCCGGCCGATGGCGCGGCCGTCGGGGTCGGACACCGGATACGAGAGCTGGGTGAGGATGCGGCCGTCGTACAGGTCGACCTCGAAGCGTTCGCTGATCTCGTGGGTGTCGAGCACGTGCAGGATGTGCCTCGAGGCATGGTCGGGACGCGCAAGACGGTGGGTCGAGTGGGTCAGCACATCCTGGGTAGGGCGGCCGACGAGCTCGACGTCCTCGGCGATCGCCCACATGTGGCGGAACGCCGGGTTGACGTACTCGACGCGGCCGGCGCGGTCCTCGAACAGGATGCCGATGCTCATGCCCGACAAGAGCGCGGTCATGCGGCCCTGCTCGTGCCGGGCGAGCAGGGTGGGTTCGCGCTGTTTCTGTTCGGAGGCGCGAAGCTCGTCGAGGCTTCGTGCCAGCGCGATCTCGGCACGCTTGAGTTCGCTGACGTCGAAGATCGCGCCGTGCCACAGCGTCGAGCCGTCGGGCCGGCGTTCGGGCGTGCCGCGGCCTTCGACCCAGATCTCTCCCTTGCTCGGGTGGTGAACGCGATAGGTGTAATGCCATTCGGTCAGGTCGCGTGCCGAGCGCTGGATGCTGTCGAGCAGGCCGGGCAGGTCGTCCGCGTGTTTTCTTTCGAAGGTGACGGCGGCGTCGTGGACCACCTCGTCCGGCGCCACGCCATAGATGCGGCGGATGCCTTCGCTGGCATAGGGGAAGCTGAAGTGGCCGTCGGGCCGCATCAGGAACTGGAAAATCATGCCGGGCGCGTTGCGCCCGATCTTGTCGAGCCGTGCCAGCAGCTCGGCGCGCGCGGTGATGTCGGTGGCGACGCCGACGAAGCCGGTGACGTGGCCGGTGTCGTCGCGCACGGCCGTGATGCCGAGATTGACCGTGAGGCGGGTGCCGTCCTGACGGATATACGTCCACTCCTGCGGCAAGGCGACGCCCAGACGGGTCGGTTGCAGGAACACCTCCATGCCCGCGAGCGGGCGGCCGCATTGCCGGCCGAGCGGCTCGGCCCGCAGCGCCATTTCGCCGGTGTCGTGCCATAGGAGGGGGGTCTGCTTGCCGACCAGGTCCTCGGCGCGGTAACCCAGCATGCGCTCGGCGCCGCGGTTGAAAAGCGTGATCGTGCCTCCGGCGTCGGTGGCGACGATGGCGACCTGGGTGGCGCCGTCGATCACCGCCTGCAGCTGGCGGCGCGTCGTGCGCGTGGCTTCCTCAGCCATGCGCCGTGCCGTCACGTCCTGACTCATGCCGTACATCTGCAGCGGCTTGCCCCGCGCGTCGCGGCGGACCTCGCCGCGCGCGGTGGTGATGCGGATCTCGCCGTTCGGCCGGCGGATGCGGAATTCGGTCGCGTAGGGCTGCCGCTCGCGGACGGCATGATTCACCTCGGCCAGGACTCGTTCGCGGTCATCGGGGTGCAGGGCGTTGACGAAGAGGTCGAAGGTGGCATCGACTTCGCCCGGCGCATAGCCATAGATGCGGAAGAGCTCGTCCGACCAGGTCAGGCGGCCGCTGTCGATGTCCCATTCCCAGCTGCCGAGATGCGCCATCGCCTGGCTCTGGCCCAGCCGCTCGGCGGTCTGCTGCAGCTCGCGGTTGGCCTGGACCTGCTCGGTGATGTCGACGATCGAGGCCATCAGGCACAGGGGGCGGCCTGCGTGATCGTGGACCCGGTTGGCCGAGAAGCGCACGTCGAAAACGCTGCCGTCGCGGCGGCGCGCGCGCATCGTGCCCTGCCATTGGCCCTCCCGGTTCAGCGCCTCGATGGCGTCCTTGATCGCCTTCGGGTCGTCCATGAAGCGCTGGGGGTGGCGGCCCAGCGCCGCCTCGGCCGAGTCGAGCCGCCACAGCTTGACGAAAGCGGGGTTGACGTAGGTGAGCCGGCCATCCAGGTCGGCGATGGCGATCGGCGTGATCGACGAGGCGATGGCCGCGTCCTTGACGCGCAGCGCCTCGTCGGCCTCGACCAGCGCGGTGGCGTCGAAAATGTGGCCTTGCAGGTATCGCAGCGCCCCGTCCGGGCCGAACACCCCCTGGCCGCGCTCGTGCACCCAGCGGATGCGGCCATCACGGGTGCGGATGCGGTAGGACAGCTCAAAAGGGCGTCGCGCCGCCAGCGCCGTCTGCACGTCCTGCCACACGCGCGCCGCGTCGTCGGGATGAATCCAGCTGGCGAGGCTGACGCTGCGGGTTTCGAGGAAATCGGCGGCCGTGTAGCCGCTGAGTTCCTCGACGTTGCCGTCGAGGTAGCGGATCGGCCAGTCCGGCGTGTTGTCGCAGCGGTAGACGATGCCGCTGACGGTGTCGAGCACCCGCAGCAGATCCTCGCTGCGCCCGCTGCCCGCATCGCGTACCAGCGCGGTCAGCGCGACGGCTGCCGCCAGGGCGCAGGACGCGCGCAGCAACTGGACGGGAAGCCCGGTGACAGCGAGAAAATCGGAAGCGGTCGGCAGCCAGGCGAAGGAAGGTCCCGGAGCCGGCGACATGAAAACCGTCAGCAGGCCATAGCCGGTCAAGGCGACGGCGAGCACGCCGGTCCAGCGTGCCGGACTGCCGCGGACGCCTGGCTGGCCTGCCGTCAGCGGGCGGCACAGCGCGACGAGTCCCCAGCCTGCCATCAGCGCGCCCGGCACGCCCAGAAAGAGACGAGCCCCCAGCGCCAGTCCACCGAGCGGAGATGGCGCGAGCAGGACCAGGGCGGCAATGCCGAGGGCCGCGGCCCCGTGCACGCCCGCGGCAGGCAGCCTAGTGCCGCTACGCGCCAGCACGCGGCGCCCGAACTCCAGCAGCGGCGCACAGGACGCCGTGAGCAGCACCGCGCTGGCAAGGACAAACGCCGAGTCCGGCTGGACCAGGCGCTCCCATTCGACGAATTTGTACAAGCCATGCAGCACGCCGAACAGCGCCAGCAGCCAGAGGTCGGGGGCGAAACGCAGGTGCGTGTCCTGACGCGGCAACAGCCCGGCCACCACGCCGAGCGTGAAGAAGGCGAGACCGGAAATCTGGTAGATCAATCCGAGATGGTCGACGGCCCAGGTGCTCATGGCGCGGAATCCTGCATGTTGCGGGAGGGTAGCGGGCAGGGCGTGGCGGGTGCTGTCGCGTTCCGGCGATTGGGAAGCGAACCTGGGAGGTCCATGCAAAGGCCGTTCATTGAGTTGGCCCGACGTTACCGCGCAGGAGGGTATAGGGTCAAGGCGGGGCACGGCGGACCGGACTTGCGCCGGATATTAGTTTTGTGCAAATATAAAAAACCCTTCGCAATTCCAGTTCCCTGCTCCGCTGCGGCGGAGCTGTCAGGTGACCCGCGCACCCCGTGCCCGGCGTGCCGCCGTCATGGTCCCTTTCCCCGCGCCGTGCCCCGGCCGGTCGGCGGGTCGCCTGTCCTGATCGGCTGATGCCGGGAAAGGAAACGCCTTGACGCTGAGGCTCGACATCACATTGCCCGTGCTCGCCGCCTTCGCGGCGGCCCCCGTCTGGGCCGATACCGTTACCCTCGGTAACGGTGACCGCCTGAGCGGCACGGTGGTGAAGATGGAAGCCGGCACGCTGTGGCTGGAGACCGCCTACGCGGGCACGCTGAAACTGCCCTGGCCGCAGGTGGACCGGCTGGAAACCGATGGGCCGGTGCGCCTGAAGCTGGACGACCGCGCCGAATTCGACGCCCGGTTGCAGCCGGGCGCGGCGCGCCAGGTGCGGGTGCAGCCGGGCGGCGTCGGTGAACCGGCACCGCTGCCGCTCGACCGCATCGCCGCGATCAACCCGCCGCGCGATCCCGGGCGCATGGCGCTGCGCGGACGCGCCGCGCTCGGCGGCAGCCTGACGCGCGGCAATACCGATGGCGAGATGCTGCATCTGGACGGCGAACTGGTGGCGCGCCATCCGGCGCAGCGGGTGACGCTCGGCGGCGAAATCAACGAGGCATCGCAAAACGGCGTCAATACCGTCTCGAACTGGCGGCTGGGGCTGAAGGTCGACCACTTCCTTGCCGAGCGGACCTATGTCTATGCGCATACCAATTTCGACCACGACGGCCGGGCCGATCTCGACCTGCGCAGCACGATCGGCGCCGGTGGCGGCCATCAGTTCGTCGAGCGTGACGACCTCAAAATCTCGTTGGAAGGGGGCTTGAGCCTGGTGCACGAAGCCTACGGCAACGCGCCCGACGCGCG
>DYFW01000329.1 GCA_020725005.1 Thiobacillus denitrificans | reverse complement strand
CGATTTCAGCACCGCCACCAGCCCCTTGTCGTAAATCGCCTGTTCCTTTGCCGTCCTGCCAGCGCCGACTTTCGCCAGCACGTTGTAGAGGCCGGTCAGCGTGAGTTCGGCATGTTGCGCCAGCACGCGTTTGCGGTGCGCGTCGAGTTGTTCGGCGAGGTCGGCGATGCGGGCTTGTTGCTCCGGTGTGGCGGCGGGGAAGGGGAAGGTTTCGAAGCAGAAGCCTTTGTTGTAAACCGGCCGATCTTCGAGCAGTGTGCCAGATGCCAGCGCCCAGACGACATGCACGCGACTGGACAGCACGCCGAGCGCATGGCCGTCGTCGAGCGCGATGCAGATCAGTTTGTTGTCCGGCGCGATGCTGGCGTCGAGAAACTGGAAGATGCGGTGCTTGGCCGTTTCCACCGTGACGATGAAGCGCGGCAGGCCGGCGAGTTGTTGCCGCAAGACTTTGCGCGGTTCGCCGAACAGCCACCAGTTGTCGCGGTAGCTGGCGCGGTTGTTCCTGTCGCGCTCCGGTTTCACGGTGTCCAGCACGCGCTGGTAGGTGGCCGGCCAGCGGCGGCGCACCTCGTCGGCCTCGAAGCCGAAGAGATCGATGACACTGACGCCGCGCGGCCGGTCGGTGAGGTCACGGCCGTTGCGGTAGTCCTTGATTGGCGCGTCGGCTTCGAGGGTGGCGCGTTCCGCCGGCGTGACAATGAAGCCCGCACCAAAAAGCTGTAAGCCGCGATTGCTCAGGTTTTCGTTTGCGCGCAAGGTTTGTACAGCCGCGACGTTGGCGCCGATGGTCAGGTCGGCATGGATGCTGCCGTTGCGCTCGGCGAGTTCCACGTCTAGCCCTTCGCTCTTGCCTTCTTTTTCGGCGGTCACATCCAAGCGCCGTCCTTCGCCTTGGCCGGGTGCGCCTACAGTCATGGCGATGCGCACCGCCGCTCCGTCGGCGCTGTCGACCCACGGGTGGTCGGGGATGGCGAAGGCGAGATGGATGCCGCTGTCCAGCGCGTTCTGCACGACGCGGCGGTTGAAGGTCTGGCGCAGGCTGTTGGTGGTGATGAAGCCGAAGCGCGAGAGCTTGCCCTGCGCGACGAGTTGCGCCGCGTGGTGCCACCAGAACATGACGAAGTCGGCCGAGTCGGGCACGTCCTGCCATGCCGCGCGCAATGCTTCCACATACGCGTCGCCGAGCGCGGCGCGCATGTTGGCCGCGCCGATGAAGGGCGGGTTGCCGACTACGACGTCCGCTTCTGGCCAACTTGCCGACTTGCCATCTTCCAGCACCGCGTCGCGGCATTCGATGTTGCGGAAGTCCTTGAGGATCGGACTCGGCGGCAGGCCGCTGCCCTGCGTGCGGAAGTGCCATTGCAGGTAGCCGATCCACA
>DYFW01000328.1 GCA_020725005.1 Thiobacillus denitrificans | reverse complement strand
CCTTCGCCGATCTCGACACGCCGCTCTCGATCTACCTGAAGCTCGCCGAAGGCGCACATTCCTACCTGCTCGAATCGGTGCAGGGCGGCGAGCGCTTCGGCCGCTATTCCTTCATCGGCCTGACCACGCCGACGCGCATCGCCGTCACCGGCTCGACGATCCTGCTGCTCTCGGGCAATCGCGTCGCCGAGCGCCGCGAGCACACCAACCCGATGTCCTTCGTCTCGGAGTTCATGGCGCGCTTCAAGGTGCCCGACCTGCCCGGCCTGCCGCGCTTCTGCGGCGGCCTGGTCGGCTACTTCGGCTACGACACGGTGCGCTGCATCGAGCCAAAACTCGCCGATGCGCAGAAATCGGACCCGCTCGGCGTGCCCGACATCCTGTTGCTGCTTTCGGAAGAGATCGCCATCGTCGACAATCTTTCGGGCAAGCTCACCCTCGTGGTATTCGCCGAGCCCGGCTTTCCCGGGGCCTGGCGGCACGCGCAGGCGCGCCTCAAGGTACTGCTCGCCAAGCTGCGCGCCCCGGTGTCGATTCCCGCAGACCAGGCTGCCGTCCCGTCGGCGCCGACTTTCGAGTTCGCCGCAGACGACTTCAAGGCCGCCGTCCGCAAGGCCAAGCAGTACATCGTCGATGGCGACATCATGCAGGTGGTGCTGTCGCAGCGCATGAGCAAGCCCTACGCGGCGAGCCCGCTGGCGCTCTACAGAGCCCTGCGGACACTCAACCCCTCGCCCTACATGTTCTACTTCGACTTCGGCGATTTCCACGTCGTCGGCGCCTCGCCCGAGATCCTCGTGCGCCTCGAAGCGGAAGGTCCCCATGAGCAAATGAAGCGCAAGGTCACCGTGCGGCCGATCGCCGGCACGCGCAAGCGCGGCGCTACCGCGGCGGAGGACGCCGCGCTCGCCGCCGACCTGCTGGCCGACCAGAAGGAACGCGCCGAGCACCTGCAGCTGCTCGACCTCGGCCGCAACGACATCGGCCGCATCGCCAAGACCGGCACGGTCAAGGTCACCGACCAATACACCGTCGAGCGCTACTCGCACGTGATGCACATCGTCTCCAACGTCGAAGCGGAACTGAAGGACGACGAAGGCCCGGTCTCCGTGCTGAAGGCCACCTTCCCCGCCGGCACGGTGTCCGGCGCCCCCAAGGTGCGGGCGATGGAGATCATCGACGAACTGGAACCGACCAAGCGCGGCATCTACGCCGGCGCCGTCGGTTACCTCGGCTTCAACGGCGACATGGACCTCTGCATCGCGATCCGCACCGCGGTGGTCAAGGACCAGCGCATCTACGTGCAGGCCGGCGCCGGCATCGTCGCCGACTCCGATCCCGACAGCGAATGGCAGGAAACGCTCAACAAGGCGAAGGCGCAGCTGC
>DYFW01000068.1 GCA_020725005.1 Thiobacillus denitrificans | reverse complement strand
CATTATCTGAAGCTTCCGCGCATGATCGCGGCGAGCTGCTACGTCGGCTTCGTCGGCAAAGAGCCGGTGGCGCACGTCGCGGTCAGCACGCGGCCCGGGCTGCGTGAAGCGCGCGCCTGCCGGCTCGTGGTCATGCCGGAATGGCAGGGTGCGGGCGTCGGCATGCGGTTCCTCAATGCCGTGTGCGCGGCGTGGCGGCGCGGCCGCAACCGGTACGGCCGGCCGATGCCGACGCTATTCCACACGTCGCATCCCGGCCTCGCCGCGGCGCTCCGGCGCGATCCGAATTGGGTGCAGGTCTCCGCACGGCTTCACGGGGAGCACAAGGGGCGCTCGATCGAGACCCTGCGCCGGAGCGGCCAGAACACCGGCCAAGGCTTCGGCGGGCACTTCCGGGCAGTGCAGGGATTCCGGTACTGCGAGGGACTATGAGGCGCCCTTCAAGGCGAAGGCATCGATCCGCGCCGACCAAGCCGCTGCGGCGTGTGGCCGCAACGCCGACATTGCCGCGAAGAAGGTTCCCGGCTGTTCGGGCAGCGGGCAAGTACTGCTTGCCTATTTTGTGCAGTGCACTAGATAGATAGATACCATCTCCTGCGCAAATGCTTGCCGACGCTGAACTGAATGCTAGCATGCACGTTGAATAAAGGGCCGCGCGTCTCCAGCGGTCCCGGATCGGCAAAGCCGACTGCGCAGGGAGGAAAGGAACGGTTAACCATATTTTTACGGCAGCAGAGCGAACTTAACTGCTGCTGTGAGAATCTGGGACGTTCGACAGGAGGTATCATGCCTTACGATCGCAATGATCAGTCCCGTCGCGCCGTCGAGACGCGGGGCTCGTCGAACAACTCCGTACCGCGGCGCTTGGATGTTCACGACGAGCAGTCGAGCGTTGTGCGCAACCCAGCGCCCGACGCGTCTCCGCCTGCGACGCCGACGAATTCTCGCACCTTTACGGTCAGCAGCTAGTCGGGGAACTTATTCTTCGGGCAGGACGTATTCTGCCCAGCTGACGTGTAAGAACCGCGCGACCCGTCGCAATACGACGTCGTACGCGCGCCCCTGCGTGAAGTGACCGACCGTCGGAGGGTTCGCGGATTCGAGGAGAGCCGCGGAAAAAGTGGCGCCATTCGGCAGAATGCCGACCTCTTGATGGTTGTTCACGTCTCTCAACACGCAGGGAATATGAGTCGCGCCCGTTGAGCGAAGGCCAACCGCACGGTGGAATCCGTTGTGAAGGTAGCAGCGCCCGTTGTATCTGACGACGTGCGCAAACGGCAGCGCGACGCCGAATTGTAGACCCATAAACGCAGCGTTGAAGACGCCGCCGCCGAAGCTACGCAAATTGAGTGGGGCTTTCAATATCATCGAATTCGGACTTGTGAACGTCTGGAAGTTCTCACTCTGCGGAGCGTGCGGTAGGCACAGCGCCATCAGCTCATCCAACGTCGGCGGTGATGACAAGCCGTTGCAATGGTCGTTCGAGCGACCGGTCATTACATTGAATTGGTATGCTAGCAGCGGATCGATTTCGATCAGCTTGAACTCGCAATTCTGCCACGGGCCTGCAAAGAGGTCCGCACACCACTGTTGAGTGGTGATCTGCTGAATATACGGCTGATGCGACGGCGGAATCGGTTGGATGTCGGGTGTGCCGGCACGGGCAAGAGGAGCGCCGAGCCGGTTCTTCGCAATCTGCCATTCCGCAGTGAGGGCAGAATCCGAATTGTCGTTACAGATACATGCCCCGCGCAAGTAATTGATGGCGGAAGCTTGGTCCATGAACCCGACCAATGACAGTCCCGGTATCGGCATCGGCGCCCCCGAATGACTTGGTTACGTGCAATTGAACAATCATCCAAGAAGGCCCGCCTCATGCCAAGTGTATAGGCCGCTCGTGGTGCATTGCACCAAGCACGGTCGACCGTGCCGTGGCTAGCCGTCAGCGCTCGCCGTGGCGCCCGGGGCGCCGCTCGTAGACGGGCGTCGCTACCGGCGAGCTCCACCAGAGCGGTGCCTGACCGAGCGCTTCAATGGTGGTGACGTTTGAAGTTGCGCGGGCGTGACATTTGAAATTGCGCGCTACACCTCGGCCGCGCCGTCGCTAAGGCGGTGAAGCGGGCACTCGGTGAACAGTCAGTGAACATGGATTCCGCACAGCCATTCCGCACAGCATCCGCACAGGAGGAGCTAAGTGCTGGCGCGCCCGAAAGGATTCGAACCTCTGACCCCCAGATTCGTAGTCTGTGACGAGTACCTTGAAATCGTTAGCATTCGTGGGATTGATGAATGGCCCGACTTCGATCAGCAAGATGCATTGGCGACAAGGATGAACAGCTAAGCCCGAACAGGACCGATACGTTTGGTCCGCATGCCGGTCTCCCGCGATGACCTTACATATCTGGGCATCGAACCGAAGAAACTGCGCGCGGCAATCGCAACACATCTATCGACTGATCCGATGCCAGTCGAGTATGACATGAACACGCGAACGATCTATGTCGGGTCGATAGACGCAATCGAGTACACAGAAGCAGTCTAGAGGATCACGCACCCTATCCCCTCAGTTCCTCTATCCGCTTCTGCAGAAGCGGAACGATCTCGAAGGGCACTTCCGGGCTTTTGACCGTCAGCGGCCACCAGGAATGCGTCCAGCCGCAATGATAGGAAATCGTCGATCGGTAGCGCGCGCGGCCCCATGCCGCGCCAGGCGGGATCGTGATGCTCATGCGCCAAGTATCGCCATTCGTCGTCGTGCTGTAGGGACCGATCGATTGATCGAGCCGATACACAACATTGGCGCTGTCCACAATCTCGCGTGCAATCGTGGTCGCGCAAGCGCGGTAACGACGTGCTGTCCATTCGATGGTCAATTCCCCCGCCTCGGCGACAAGCTGCGGGATGGCGCGGCCCTGCAAGGTATCGGCATCGATCACCGGCCGGCGATCGTGCAAGATGGCCGCGCCGATGACGACGGTAATCAATGGCGCGAGCAGATACGGAATTGAATGCTCGATCGCGAAACGGCGTACGGCAGGATCGGATATGCTGAACCGCATAGCGATCACCTGAAAAGCTGGACGATGTGGTCCTTCAAGGCTGCGATGGCCGTTCCGGTTGCGCCAATGGCCAGCAGAATTTTGAAGGTCAGTCGCCGCAACCAGCGGATATTGCGGTAGTCGCGCAGGATGGCCCGGAGAGCCTGCGTCTCTTCCTCGCTCAGCGGGCCTTTCGGCAATACATCGATTTCATGTTGCATTTTAGTGTCCGGCCAGGGTTTCCGCCTGCGCGTCAAACCAGGCGATGATGCGTTGCCCGCACACGCTCATGGCGCGTTCGCTGCGCTTCAATTCCGCGAGAAGACCGGCAACCTGCGCGCGCGTGAGATCGCCTGTCGCAGGCGGCGGCGCCACGGTCTTGCGGAAGCATGACCGCAGATCAGCGGGAATCTCTGCCAGCCGGACGGACGGTGACAGTGCCCCAGAGCCGGCGCACGCGGTCAGCATCGGGACCATCAGGAAAGCATACGCCTTCCGAAATATTGGCTTGCAGATCATGGGATGCCTTCTCCAATCGCTCGGTTTCGGCACGCGCATCTTCGAGAGCTTTTCGGTCCGCTTCTGCTGCGGCTTTTATCGAGGCTAGCTGGGTGTTGAGTTGTGCAATCTGCGAGCGCAGTGCAGCGGCGCCGCATTTGTCCGAAGCATTGGAATAGCCGGACCAGTAGGCATAGCCGGTCGCGCCGAACAGGATGCCGATCGCGGCGAGGATGGCATAGGCACTGGGCATCAGATCGCCTCATCGATGATCCGGCGCAACCGCTCGCGGCCGATCCACAGCGCAAACAGCACGATCAGCAGCGCGAAGATCAGGACCACGCGCCAGTCGGAAAGCGCCTGCCCGATAGAAATGCCTATCGCCGAAAGAATTTGCCCGAGCACCGACCACAGCGTCGTGCTTTTCGTCATGCTTTTTTCGGAAGGTGGGGCCTTAGCAATCGGAGACTCTACTTCTTCTGTTCTTGGGACAGGCAATGGAGGAATCGGCTCTGGCATAAGTGCCGGCGCGGCCATCACCATCGATTTTGCTTCTGTGCGAACGCCCATCACGCGGCGGGTCCAGCCGGTCCCGAATGTTCCCCAATGCCGAAGGCTTTTCAGAAACGCCATGCGCTGGTCGCAAATGGCGTCTATCAATCCCTCGAAATCTCCGTACATGCTGGCAGCATCAACCGTTTCCTCCCCGATATGTCCGTCAGCCGTGATGCGGAGCGCTCGCTGTAGCCATTTTGCAGATTGCACAGGACCGGAATTGACCGCGCCATCAAACACGCAATAATCGACGCCGGAAGGAAGTTCGTCGCCTCGGATCACATCCCAATATTGACGGCGATAGATTTCCTTCAGTTCGTCATTTTCAATGAGCCGAACAGAACGCCGCCCAAGCCCTTTTCGATCCCGATAGGCATCATAAACGCGCTGGATTACTCCGCGCATGGTCGCCCCGCCTGGATCGGCGGGATGATTGGAAAAGCCGCCCTCATGCTTTAAGACGTGCAATAGGGCGAGATCAAAATTAGCGGAGGCCATCTGCGATTTCCAAAGCAGACTTGCAGAAGTCGCGTAGAACAGTGCGAAATGTCTCCGCGTCCATGTCGGCGCGGGCCATGTGTACGATGCGGACCACGGACTGCGGATCGAAGGTCATGGCTTCACCATGCCGGCGAGGCGCACGGCGGCATACATCGGCCAGCGCACATACCAGTGCACGCCGCAGACTTTCATTGCCTCAAGAAAAATACGGTCGGCGATGCGCCGTTTCGGAGCATGCGGATGCGGCGCGCCGCTGCGCAGCGCTGCAACGAGGAAATCATGCAGCACGGCGGCACGCGAATAACGGCCCCAGGCCGGCAGGATCGCCCATAACGGCTGTGGCACGCTGGCTCCATCGGTGACAAAACCCGCAGGAACGATGATCGTGCTGAAGGAGTTCTTGGAACCGACCGCATAGGTGAGCGGCGTTTCGAGGCGCCAGCGGCGCCAGTCGACATCAAGATGGGTGAGCGTGAGCGGGCCGGTGAATCGAGACATGCCCTATGGTGCGTTGCCCCGTTGCCAGGTTCAACGCACCGTCGCCGCATGGGCAATATGATCGTTCCCGGCATCGGCATCGGCCTCGAAGTCGCCTCCGGCATCATGAAGGCCCGCGGCGAAGCGGAAGCGCTCGGCCAGCGCTCGGCCGAGGCCGCAGTCGCCGCGCGTCAAGGCAAGATCGCCGCCGCCGAAACCGATGCGCACCTGCGCGAGGAACTGCGCTCGGTGCTCGGCAACATCCGCGCCGTGCGCGCCTCGTCCGGCATCTCGCCGGAAAGCCCGACCACCGCAGCCATTCTCGATGAGGAAAGCCGCGTCTCCGAGCGCCAGCGCCGCATCCGCGTCGGCAATATCAACCGCCAGGTGGAGAGCGACACGCGGGCGGCGAGCTTCCTGCGCCGGCAGAGCCGCGATGCCTTCCTGTACGGGACAATCGGCGCCTTCGGCCGCGGATTCAGTTCCATGGCTCGCGCCGGAACGGGGGGCTGATGGCTGCTCAGCTACCGGCTGTTCCGCGCCGTCTCGTCACCACCGAGACGCCGCGCAACCGCGTCACCGCCGCGGACGCCGCCGGCCCCTTCCGCATGCTGGCCGATGCGCTCGGCAGCTTTGCGCCGGGCGTGCGCGCGCTCGAGCAGGAGGCGGGCAAGAACGCCGGTTTGCAGGCCGTCACCACCGGCGAGGACGGGCTTCCCCGCGTCGAGACCATGCCCGTGCTCTCGGGCGACTATGGCGCCGGCTATAACCGCGCGGCGCGCTGGAAGTATCTCGCCGAACTGGCCCCGGCCGTCGAGAACGCCATCCACAAGGCGCGGCTTGATTTCGCCAATAATCCGGCGGACTTCGAGCAGTGGATCAAGGGATACCGGAACGAGCTTTCCCGTCGCGAACGCGACCCGCAGCTTCGCGCCGCCGTGGAGAAGATGATCGACACCGAGGGCGGGCAGGCATTCCGCGCGGTCAGCACGGAGCATTTCAGGCAGCAGGTGACCGGCGCCAAGACCGCGCTCGATGCCCGCCGCGCGCAGATCGAAAACAAGCTCGCCGCGCTCGCCCGCGACGGCGGCACCGGCTCGCCGGAATACCGTGAGGCAGTGAGCGACTACGACGCGATCGGCGAGGAATATGTTGCCAATCCGCTGTTCGGCGAAAGCCGCGCCGAGATCGTCCGCAAGCGCGAGCGCATGCTCGCCCGCCACAATGCGCTCGCCACTGTCGGCATGGTCGCGCGCGTCGCCGCCGACAAGAGCGTCGACGACGAGGGCAATCCGCTGGGCGGTCCGCGGCGCGCCAAGGCACTTGCCGACAACATTCTCACCGATCCCGAGCTCGACCTTACCGAGGAGGAGCGGCGCGGCTATCACCGCCAGGCCATCGCCGAAATCCGCGCGCTCTCCGCCGAGAACCGGGCGCTGGTGTCGCAGCTCAATGTGGAAAGCCGCGAATGGGTGCGCGCGGTCGAATCCGGAGAAGTCAATCCGGCCGACATCGACGATTTCCTCGATCGTGCGGCCGAGGCGGGCGCGGTGCGCGCGGTCGAGCGCGTCACCAAGGCGGCCGCCGTGCAATCGTATCTGCGCGGCTCCTTCGAGCGGCTGTCGCTCGGGGAGCGGGCGCGGGCGGTGATCGAGTTGCAGGGCCGCGGCGGCGGCGACCGCGAGGTGGCCGCGATCATCGGCGCGGAATCCGGCGGCGATCCCACGGCGCGCGCCGCCACCTCGTCCGCCGCCGGCCTCGGCCAGTTCGTCGCCGGCACCTGGCTCGACCTCATCCGCCGCCATGCGCCCGAAGTGGCGGCCGGCCGCAGCGCGCAGGAAATCCTCGCGCTGCGCACCGATCCGAACTTCGCCGATCTCAACCGCCGCATGGTTGGCGTCTATCGCGACGAGAACCGCGCCGCATTGCAGCAAGCGGGCGTTGCCAGCGATTCCGGCGCCGTCTATCTCGCCCACTTCCTCGGCGCCGGCGATGCGATCAAGGTACTGCAAGCCTCGCCCGACACGCCGCTCGTCGGCCTCGTGCAGCAGCGCTCGATCGATGCCAACCGGACGATCTTCGCCCGCAATCCGACGGCGAAGGACATCATCGCCTTCGCCCGGCGCAAGGTCGGGGATGTGGTCCCCGCCGGTGCCCGCGGCGATCCCGCCTTTCTTAACGCGGTGCGCAAGCACGCCGCCTCCGATCTCAACCGCGTGCTGCCGCAGATCGAGGCGCGGGTGAAGGCGGGTGAGACGGTCGACGCGCAGGAGCTCGACGACCTCGGCGCCCTCGTTTACGCGGTCGGCGGCGAGGACGAGCGCCGCCGCGTGGTGCAGATGGCGGTGCTCGCCTCGGTGGGCGAGCAGCTCGCCGGCATGAGCGCACAGGAGCGCGAGGCCGCCGGCATCGAATTCGCGCGCCGCTTTGCCCAGGGCTCGACGCAACTGGAAAGCGAGATCGGCTCCTATGTCGGCACCTACTCGAAGAAGATCGCCGACGCCTACAAGAACGATCCCTATGATGCCGCCGTCCGCTATGGCGGCCGTCCGGCCACGCCGCCGGTGGATTTCGCCGGCGACCCGGCCGCGCTCGACGCCGCGATCCAGGCGCGCGAGGCGGAGCGCATCTTCATCCGCGAGCGCGAGGGGATCGATCCCGGCACGCTCTTGCGTCCGCGCGAGGCGCAGGCGCTGAAGGGCGCGCTGCTCGGCAGCGAGCCTGCCCGCATTGCCGCCGCCGCCGCGATCGCCTCCAATCTCCTCGCCAGCAACCCGAACGCCTTCGCCGGCCTCGCCGGCGAAAACGAAGTGGTGAAGGAAGCGCTCAAGTTCCGCCACTATGTCGACGATCTCGCGATGCCCGCCGGGCAGGCGGCCGCGCGCCTTCTCCTCGAGCGCACGCCCGAGCACAAGGCCAGGGTCGCCGCCCAGGTAAAGGGCGAGGACATCGACAAGATCGTCAAGGATAAGGTCGCGCTGTCCGATCTGGAGAAGGCGTTCGATGCCTCCTGGTGGCCCGGCCGGCCCGCCGTCGGCTTCACCCCCGAGCAGCGGATAGGCATGTACGGCGATTACGTCGAATTGTTCCGCGAGCGCTACGCCGAGACCGGCGACGCCGAGACGGCGAAGAAACTCGCCCAGGACCAGCTCAAGCGCGTATGGGGCGTGACCGGCGTGTCGGGAACCGACATCGTGATGCGCTATCCGCCGGAGAAGATCCCCGCCTTGCAAGGCATCGAAAACGCCGCCGAAGTGGTCGCCACGCAGGCGATCGAGGCCATTCGGGCCGAGACCGGCGAAACGGTGGAGCGCGGCAACCTGCGGCTCACCGTCATTCCCGGCCATACTGCGGCCGCGTTCCGCAACGGCAAGGCGGTGCCCTATATGCTCGGCTGGGTCGACGCACAGGGCATCCCGCACTGGCTGCCGCCGGGGCGCGCGTTCGTCGTCGACGCCGACGCCGCCCGGCAGGCACAGAGCGAGCGGCGCGAGGCGGCGTTCCGGCGCGAGCAGGAAATCTCACGCCTCGACCCGGCCGGCCGCATCGGCGCCCGCCTCGGCATCCCGCGCATCTTCGGCGAGTGAGCCATGCCCATCGTCGACCTCCCCTCGCTCGCGCCCTCGGCGCCCGTGGACGTGCCGCGCTTCGCCGTCACACCCGGTGCCCTGCCGCTGCCGGAGCCGCGCGATCTGGCAGAAAACTTCATGGCCGCGCCGGAGGAGCAGCGCGCCGCGAAATCGCTGGCCGAGGCCGCCTTCGAACAGGAGAACTTGCTCGTCAGTGCCATGGCGGCGGAGACCTACGGCATCGACCGCACGCCCGATCCGAATTTCGATGCCTGGGAATCGATCAAGGGCACGCGCTACGAACCCTATTTCGACCGTTTCAGCGATGCGCAGAACCGCCCGCACGCCGACGCCATCAAGCGCCAGATTGACCGCGAGGAGGAGAACCGCGCGATCATCGAGGCGGCGCCGCTGTGGCAGTCGATGCCGCTCATTCTCGGCGCCGCGGTGCTCGACCCGACCATCCTCTTGCCCGGCGGCGCGTTCGTGCGCGGCGCCAGGGGCGGGCTCTCCGTGCTGCGCTCGGCGCTCAACGTCGGCACCGCCGCCGCCGGCGCGGTGGCCTTGCAGGAGGTGGGACTCCAGGCGACGCAGCAGACCCGCACGCTCGCCGAATCCGCCATCAACGTCTCGGCCTCGGCGCTGCTCGGCGGCTTGCTCGGCGCCGGCGGCTCGGCGCTCCTGTCGCGCGCGGAGTGGAACGGCCTCACGCGCGGGCTGGAACGGGAATTGCGTGGTGAGGCTCCACTTCGGCCTCCCCCCGGTGACGGCGTAGGCGCGGCACCGACAACTCAACGCCAAGCCGCCGATGTGGTGCCAACAAGAGCCCCCGGCCCGATCGCGGCCTCGATCGGCGCGGCGGCGGTGGAGCGCGGCTCGCTCGATGCACTCACGATCGCCGGGCGCGCGGCCGGCGCCACCGCCAAGGCGACCGCCTTCCTCAATCCCGGCCAGCGGCTCATGCAATCGCCATCGGCCACGGCGCGTGAGGTGTACCTCAACCTCAGCGAGATGACGCAATACATCCGCGCCAACGAGCGCGGCGGCGCCACGCCGCAAGCGGTCGAGACGCTGCGCAAGCAGTGGAACGCGGGGCTGGCGCAGGCCGTGTCCGACGAGCGCTCCGCGTGGAAGCGCTACAAGCAGCGCGCCGGCCGCTCGCGCATGACGCGCGACCAGTTCGACGAGGAAATCGGCAAGGCGCTGCGCCGCGGCGACGAGCACGAAATTCCAGAGGTGGCCGAGGCCGCCCGCTCCTATCGCAAGAACATCTTCGACCCGCTGAAAGACGCGGCGATCGAGGCAAGGTTGTTGCCCGAGGACGTGACGGTGGACACGGCAACCTCCTATTTTAGCCGTGTCTACAAGCGCAAGCTGGTCGAGGCCGACGAGGTGAATTTCAAGCGCGCGGTGTCCGATTGGGTGATTCAGTCGGCGCCGCGCTGGATGCAGGATTTCGACACGGCGGCCGCGAACAAGCTCGCCGCGGCGCAGGACAAGGTGGCAAACGCCGGCGGCGACGCGGCACGTGAGACCGCCGAGCGGGCGCTGCGCGACCTCGAGACCGAGCTACGCATCGAGCGCGATGCCCGCTTCGGCTCCGAGGAGGCGTTGCGCGCGCGCGCCGACGAGGTGGCGAACGAGGTGTTCAACAAGATCACTGGCCGCTGGGGCGATGCCGGCGGGACACCGGGCCGCTTCACCATCGAAGCGCGCGGGCCGTTGCGCGCGCGCACCTTCAACATGCCGGACGAGCTGCTGGAGCCGTGGCTGGAAAGCTCGGCGCAGATGATCGCGCGCCGCTACCACCGCATCATGTCGGCCGACGTCGAGATCGCCCGCAAGTTCGGCTCCGTGGACATGCGCGAGCAGATCGCCGCGGTGCGCGCCGACTACGAGCGGCTGCGGCGCGGCGTCACCGACGAGAAGGAACTGCTCCGCCTCGCCGCCCGCGAGCGCGCCGACATCCGCGATCTCGAAGGCATCCGCGATCTGCTGCGCGGCACCTATCGCATCAACGACTGGGAGCGCAATTTCGGCCGTATCGCCCGCGTCGCCAACATGTTCAATTATGTACGGCAGATGGGCATGGTGACGGTGGCCTCGATCCCCGAGGCTTATCACACCGCCATGACACACGGCCTGCGTCCATTCATGCAGGCCTCGATGCTGGCGCTGCGGCAGGCGAAGGGCTTCAAGCTCGCAGTGAAGGAGGCGAGGCTCGCCGGCAATATCACCGAGCGCGTGCTCGCGCACCGGCTGGCCACGCTCGCCGAGATCGGCGACTTCTACACGAGCCGCGGCCCGGTCGAAAAGTTCATGGCAAATCTGACCGAGATTGCCTCGACCTGGAACGGCGTCCGTATCTGGACCGATTCCATGCGCATGATCGCCGCGGTCGCCACCGAAAACCGGCTGCTCGATGCGGCGGTGAATTTCACCGGCACCACCAAGGCGAACCGGCGCTATCTCGCCTGGGCCGGGATCAATGAGGCGGATGCAGCGGGCATTGCTGCAAAATTCGACGAGTTCGGCGAGACGGTCGACGGCGTGCGCGTCGCCAACACGGAAAAGTGGGTTCGTGAAGGCGTGTCCGAAGTGGAACAAGCACGCGATCGCTATCTTGTCCGCACTTTCCGCGCCGCGCTCAACAAGGACATCGACACCCAGGTCGTCACCCGCTCGGTCGCCGACATCCCGCTGTTCGCCAACACGCCGCTCGGCAAGATTCTGTTCCAGTTCAATTCGTTCAATCTCGCCTCGCACCAGCGCGTGCTCCTGCGCGGGTTGCAGGAAGGCCCGGCGCGCGCCGTCAGCGCCATCATCGGCATGACCGCGCTCGGCATGCTGGTCACGTACCTGCGCGCCGTTTCAGCCAACCGGGTCGATCAATTGCCCGATTTCGCCGACAATCCGGGTTGGTGGATCGCCAACGGATTCGACCAGTCCGGCCTCGCCATGGTGCCGATGCAGCTTGCCAATGCCGTGGAATTGCTCACCGGCATCAATCCGGTCAAGGCGCCGGTGCAGATGTTCGACGAGGAACAGGCGCAATCGGCGCGGCTCAGGAACCGCAACGTGCTGTCGGCGCTGGGACCGACGGCGGGCCTGTTGTCGGATTTGCAGAGCGTCGGCACGATCCCGGCCACGGTCATGGCGGGCAATGAAATTACGCGCGGCCAGAAAGGCGCCGCCGAGCGGCTGTTGCCGTTTTCGAGCTATATCGGCATGCGGCAGCTATTGCGCTATGTGATCAATCCACCCGATTAGCAGGCGATGCCGCCCATCAGAAACCCGCAGGCGCCGTCGCCGCCTCCGGCATAACCCGTGAGCGCCGCTCCCACCGCGATCCCGGCCAGCACCCACAGCCACAGCGGGGAGCCCGCCACCGGCCGCTGCATCAGTTCGATGATCTCGCGCATCGGCAAACCCTAGCACCGCTTCGCAGCCGCCGCCAGCCGTGCGGCGGAACGGGCATCCCCGCGGCATGGATGCCTCCGGGCCGGAAAAACCGCTCAGCGGCGCTCTAATTGCGTCCGGGCCTCCATGCCGCGTTTCATGTGAAATGTTCCGGGTACGGAATTGTGCGGCGCGCGCACTTATGCTGCGGCGCACATTGACCGATCAATCATCCCACAATCCGCCCGTTCAATTCCAGGATTGTGATCGGCCCCGGCTCGGATTTGGTCAGCACGATTGACGGATCGAACGCCCGCATCTGCCCGGGCGCACGGTAGGTGCCGGAGGCCTTTGCGTCCGGCGCCCCGAATTCCCGCCCCATTAGCGTGAATTTCGTCGCATCGCGCACCACGGCGGCGGCCTGCGCCACGCGCCGGCGCCGCGCCCGCTGCCCATGGTCTTGCTCCTCCGGCAGGTCCGGCAGCCACGGTTCCACACGCACTGTGAACGCGAAGCCTGCCACCACCGTCGCCGCCGAGAAGTCGTCGCCCGCGAGTTCGACCAGATCGCCGTTCTCGTCCACCGCGCGCGCGCCGAGATATTCGTCGCCGTCCATCAGATCGACCGTGAGGCCGGCGTAAAACCAGAGCGGGCCTTCGCCGGGCTCTCCGGCGAGCGCCGCCCCCGGATTGTTGAGCGTCACCGCGCCGTCGAGATAGGCGCTCGGGTCCAGATGCTCGAGCACCCAGTCGATCGTGTTGTCGGCCTGGTAGCGGGTGGAGAAATGCACGGTGCCGCCGAGCGAGGAAATCCACATGATCGTGCCGTCGCCGGTCACCGGCACGAAGCCGACCCACTCGTTCGACGGATCGAACCGGCCCACCAGCGCCGTGCCGTCGTCCTGCCCGACCCAGAGATATTGCTCGGCCTGGTCGCCGCCGCCGGTCATGGCGGCGAGCACGCGCACGCCGGTAAACAGATCGGAATGGAACTCGGAGACGTTGGACACGCGATAGGGCTGCGCGGTTTGCCCGGTCGGCACGATGGCGATCAGGCTCTTGTTGTTGGCCGCAACATAGACGAGCCCCTCGTGCATCGACACCGGCTTGATGCCTGACGAGCCCACCGCCGCGATCGGCCGGAAGCTCACCGAGCCCGGCGCCAGCGGGTTCGCCTCCGAGATCGGGATATAGAGCACGCCCTGGTCGGTGAGCACGAACTGGTCGGCGCCCCCCTGCACGTGCAGCACGCGGCCATTGCCGGGGGCAAATTCCAGCATGGCGTCATCGCCCTCCGCCCCCACCTTGAAGTCGGTGATTGCGCCCACCGCCGACCAGGCGATCGCCCGCGGTGCCTGCGGGAAGTCGCAAAAGACAAGGCGCGAGCGGTCGTAGTCGGCGTTCCGCGGCCAGCCGCGGAAATTGCTCATCGCTGCCTCGTCCCATACAACCGAGCCGGCCGTCGTGGTCGCGCTCGGCGTGCCGCTGACCGTCGCCACGCCGGTCTCCGACACGATGCGCTCGGAGGCGGCGAAGCTCGCCCCCTTGTCCATGATGACGTCGAGGTTGGCCGTCGAGTTGAAGGCGACGATCAGCCCCTCGGAGCCCGTGGTCTGCCCGATCACCACCTGGCCGATCTGGAAGCTGTCGCGCTCGGCCGCGTTCGCGCATGTCACCCGCATGGTGGGCGGCAGCGTCTCGATCACGTTGGCCGAGGCAGTGAGCGAGTTCGTGACTTCGGTGATGATGAGCTCGCGCCCGTGATAGCGGAACGAGACGCCTTCGTGCGATCCGTCGAGCACCGGCTGGTTGAAGGTGACGGTGATGGCGCCGGTGCGCGCCGAGGGCGTGAGCGAGATGCCGCGCGGCGCGTAGCGCACATAGGGCTGGCGCTTGGCGCCGGATGCGGTGCGGTCGAACTGGAAGGTCTGGAACGACCATTGCTCCACCGCTATTCCGGAGGACAGCGTGATCTCCAGTTGCGCCACGTAGATGTTCAGGTCCTCCCCGGCATTATGTTCGATCTGCACCCACACGTAATCGTAGGCGGTGACGGTATCGGTGCTGAGAATGATCCGCCCGGCGGATTCGTTGGCCGTGTCGGTGAAGGTGACCGTGCCGAGGTTGGCGCCGTCCGAGGCCGAAGTCGGCAGCGAGCCGTTCTTGCCGCGCACGGTGAGCGTGACACTGGGGTTCGTATCGGTCCCGTCGGTGTTGGCGATGAAGCCGCGGTTGTTGGAGCCATAGATCGCAATCTGCTGCACCGGATGCGGGTCGGCGGACAGGTCGAGGCCGATATAGGCGCTCTGCGCTACGGCGCGGATGCAACTCGCGGCGTTCTTGCTGGTCTCGCCATCGAAGGCGGAATCGAGGCCAATTGCCGACGACTGGATGGCAATGGTCGCGCCAATCCATATTGTGTTGTGTCCGGTGGAGCCGAACGATCCCGGATCTTCGCTCACCGCTTTCAGGTTGCGCCGGGCCGATCCGCAGATCACATATCCGGCACCAACGCTGCCCATCGAGCCAGAATTTATTGAATTCGTATAATTGGCGGGCGTCGAACCGACGCCACTGTCCTCGCGCGCTGAAACGGCAAGCCAGAGGTTGGCAGCGTTTCCCCATGACGGCACGAGATTGGGCGGATTGGTCGACGTTCCAGATCCCGAAGCGACCGCAACTTCCGGCGTTCCGCGGTGTCCGCTGATCCGGTAGGTATTATGCGCCGAGCGCACACTACCGCTGGTGGTG
>DYFW01000327.1 GCA_020725005.1 Thiobacillus denitrificans | reverse complement strand
GAAGCTCGAGCGCGTGAAACGCCACTTCGACCATGTCATCAACGTCAACGTCATCCTGCAGGTCGACAAGCTGGTGCACAAGGTCGAAGCCAACCTGCACGTGAAGGGGCACGACTTCCACGCGCACAGCGAGGACACCAACATGTACGCCGCCATCGACCTGCTGGCCGACAAGCTCGATCGCCAGATCGTCAAATACAAGGAAAAGATCTCGGACGCCCACCACGGCAACGGCATCAAGCAGCAGGCGACCGGCAGCGCAGCCTGAACCCACTAACCACCCGTTTGTACCGGCGGCTTACCGCGCCGCCGGTCCTATAATCCCCGCATAATCCCGCTCCGCAAGCCGGATTGAATGCGTGACATGAACCTGATTGCCCCCCTGATCAAACCGGAAGCCGTCCTGCTGGACCAGAGTTTCACCAGCAAGAAGAAACTGTTCGAGCACGCCGCCGAGGTGTTCGCGCGCGTGCACGGGCTCAAGGCCAGCGACGTGTTTGCCAGCCTGTTCGACCGCGAGCGCCTGGGATCGACCGCGCTCGGCCACGGCATCGCCATTCCGCATGGCCGCATCAAGGGCCTGGCTGATGCCAGCGGCGCCTTCTACCGCCTCAGCACGCCGCTCGAATTCGACGCCCCCGACAACCAGCCGGTGCGATTGTGCTTCATCCTGCTGGTGCCCAAGGATGCCAATGAGCGTCATTTGCAGATCCTGGGCGAACTGGCGCAACTGTTCGGCGACGAAGCCATGCGCGCCCGGCTGCTCGCCGCCACCACACCCGAGGAACTGATCGCGCTGCTCGCCGGCTGGAACGGCTAGTCGCGCTGTCCGGCGTATGGACGACCCCCCGCTTCACGTCTCGGTCGATACCCTGTTCCGCGACATGGCGGAGCGGCTCGACCTGCACTGGATCGCCGGGCGTGCCGGCGGCACGCGCGTGCTGTCGTCGGAAACCATCCAGAAACCCACGCTCGCGCTCATCGGGCATTTGAATTTCGTCCATCCCAATCGCGTTCAGGTGCTCGGCTGCGCGGAGATGGACTATCTGCGCGGACTGTCCGAGCCCGCGCTCGCCGAGGCCATCGCCCATCTGTTCTCGACCGAGCTCGCGGCGATTGTCGTGTCCAACGGCGAGTCGGTGCCCGCCATCCTGCTCGACAACGCGGAACGCACCGGCACGCCGCTCTTCACCTCCTCGCTGGCAAGCCCGGTCCTGATGTCCTTCCTGGGCCACTACCTCACGCAGCGTCTCGCCGAGACCACGTCGCTGCACGGCGTTTTTCTGGAGGTGCTGGGGCTTGGCGTGCTCCTGAAAGGCGACGCTGGCGTCGGCAAAAGCGAGCTCGCGCTCGAACTCATCACCCGCGGCCATCGCCTGGTGGCCGATGACGTCGTCG
>DYFW01000326.1:854-1399 GCA_020725005.1 Thiobacillus denitrificans | reverse complement strand
CGTCACGCAGGGTGGCGGCGATATTAAGGTCGTGGCTGGCGGCAGCATCGTCGACGGCGAGTTCTATGCCGCGGCAGGCGCCGTGGACATCGTGGCCGGCGATGCTTTCGGCACCGCCGCGGTCGCCAACGTCATCGCGCTCGGCGACAGCACCGTCCGCGTGCAGGCGGGCAGCGGCGTTCGGGTCGACCAGATCGTCGATCCTTTCCTGCTCGATCAGGCGACCGGCAACGTTTCGCCGTCGCCGGCCCTGGCACAGAACACCAAGCGCATTACCTATTTTTCGAACTACAGTCCTGCATCGAGCGTCGCCTTGACCTCCCTGTCCGGCAACGTGGCGCTGGGCACCGGCACGCTCGCCCCGGCGACGCTGAGCCTGGCTGCCCTCGGCGGCTCGCTCGGACTGTCCGGCGTCATGACGCTGGCGCCTGCCCCGACCGGCAACCTCGGGCTGTTCGCGGCGGACTCGATCGAGATCGACGGCTCGGTGACGCTGTCGGACGCGCCGGCGGCGGCGCTGGCCGGCCCCCTCGCGCCGCGGCAGG
>DYFW01000326.1:0-844 GCA_020725005.1 Thiobacillus denitrificans | reverse complement strand
CACAGCAATCCGCCGCTGCATGCCGGCGACGACGAACCAGTGCGTATCGTGGCGCTGCGGGGAAACATCACGGGCAACCCGGATGCCAGCAGCCTCGTTCTGCCGAAGCGTGCGACGATCCAGGCCGGCGGCGATATCGTCGATCTGGGCATCGTCGGCCAGCATCTTGCGGAAAACGACATCACGCGCATCGCCGCGGGCGGCGACATCGTCTTCAACGCGAACCGGCGTGGCGATGGCAGCCTGGCGACCAACACGCTCGGCATTGAGTTGGGCGGTCCCGGCCGGCTCGAGGTGATTGCCGGCGGCGATGTCGATCTCGGCAGTTCGCAAGGCATCGTCACGCGCGGCAACTTCAACAACCCGTTCCTGGCCGATAGCGGCGCCGGCATCCTGGTGCAGGCCGGCGCGGCGCAGGCCGACTACGCCGGCTTCCTCGCCTGGCTGGAGCAGCCGGCGCAGGCGGAGGTGCGGACGCTGGCCGGTCACGCGATCCTCGGCAGCGACGCGGCGAGAGAGTCTTTCCTCGCGCAGCCGGACAGCGTGCAGAAGTTGCGCGATGCGTTTTTCGCGATCCTGCGCGGCGTGGGCCGCGCCGCGGCGACTTCCGGCAGCCAGGAGTACGACGCCGGTTACGCGGCGATCGCCGTGCTGTTTCCGGAGCAGAACGGCCCATACGACGGCGACATCAGGATGTTTTTCAGCCAGGTCAAGACGGAGCAGGGCGGCGGCATCGATTTGCTGGCGCCGGGCGGAATGGCCAACGCCGGCCTCGCCGCCGGCGGCGAGGCCGGCAAGAGCGCGAGCCAGCTCGGCATCATCACGGCGCGCGGCGGCAGCGTGC
>DYFW01000325.1 GCA_020725005.1 Thiobacillus denitrificans | reverse complement strand
TGAAGCCGCCGCGCATCTTCACGACCAATGCGACCCCCGAGCGCTGCGAGAGCTTACTGGCAGAACAGGGCGGAAAGATCGGCATCCTGTCCGACGAGTCGGATACTTTCCTGAACCTCAGCGGCGGTCTGCGCGGCGGCGTGGCCAGTCTCGACGTAGTACTCAAGGGACATGCCGGCAGCGCGATCCGCGTCGACCGCCAAGGGAGGGAGGCGCATCTCGACCGCCCGTGCCTGAGCATGGGGTTGATCGTGCAGCCGGAGTCGTTTCAGGAGCTTGCCGCAGGCCGCAGGCTGCGCGCGACGGGCGTGCTGGCGCGTTACCTGTATGCCCTGCCGAAATCCAATATCGGCCTGCGCGACGTGCGGCAGCGGCGGCCGGTTCCGCCCGCGATTGCAGACGCCTACATGGATGCCGTCCTGCACCTGCTTGAAGGGTATGAGGAACGCGGGCGCGAGCCGCGCATCCTGATCTTTACCGCTGCCGCGCTGGAGCCGTGGCTGGCCTTTGCCGAGGGTGTGGAGCGTCACCAGGGCGAGGGGGGGCGATACGAGGCAATCTCCGACTGGACCAGCAAACTGCCAGGGCATGCGGCGCGCCTCGCCGCCCTGTTCCAGATCGCCGAGGTGGGCATCGATGCCCATGAGATCGGCATCGAGGCAGTGACCCGAGCTCTGGACCTGTGCCGGCTGCTTGTACCGCATGCCGAGGCGGCTTTCGCCATGCTGGGCAGCGACGACACGGATATCGACGCGCTCGCCGTCCTGCGCTGGATCAAGGCCGGCAATCGTCAGGACTTCACGCGCCGCGAGGCGCAGCGGGCCATGCACGGGCGTTTCTCCAAGGTGGAGAGGTTGGAGCGGGCGCTGGCGCATCTGCGCGACCTGTACGTCATCAGCGGGGAGAAGAAGGCCACGACCGGCGGGCGGGCGTCCGCGTACTACCTGGTCAATCCCAAGCTGCATGTGACAAAAGGTGCCGCATGAGTTTCGTCACCAAAATCCATTTGTCAGTAGACATGATTAACAGAGTTTCTTTTCTTTCAGAAACATATCCATTCATGTTCGGTGACAGTGACAAAAGAGACAAAAGCCCAATCAACCTTTTGGCACTTCTGTCACTGTCACCGAGAGGAGAGGGGGCCATCAGGCGCCGGGTCCTCCCCACCGGTCTCGTCACGGGCAATTCGCACCCCGATTTCGCGGTAGTGCCTGGGGTTCGGCGGGGTCGTCAAGGTGGTTGTCGGTAGTCACGTAGGAGGGTTACATGAAGATCAGCGTCACAAGCAATTTCCAGCGCGCGCTGGCCCATCTCGGGCAGATCGAAAAGCAGGTCCGCTTCGCCACTGCCCGCGCCCTCAATGCTGCGGCCTACAAGGCCGCCCAGGATACTGGCAAGGA
>DYFW01000324.1 GCA_020725005.1 Thiobacillus denitrificans | reverse complement strand
CGGCGAGATCCGCGCGCATCGGCGCCGGCAGCGCCGCATAGCGCTGCGCGAAGTTTTCCGGGGTGGAGTGTTCGATCAGATCGTAGACCGCCCGCCCGGGCGGAGCGAGCCGCGCGGCCAGGTCGGCCAGGTCGGCGGCGCGATCCGCGATGCGGCGCTCGGCCATGGCGCTCAGCAAGGCCGCGTCGCCTGGGCCGAGGTAGGCCAGCGCGGACGAGGCCAGCACCAGCTTGCCGTAGTCGTCCGGGCGCAAATGGCGCCATTCGCCCTCGGCGCGGAAATAGCCGGTGGCGAAATAACGCACCGCCCGCCTGAGATCGTAGTAGCCGCCCACGCCGGCAATGAAGCGCGGCCGCACGCCCTCCTCCAGCGCGGCGAGCAGCGCCGGCCCGACCCCGTAGCTGAACGCCATCATTCCCGCCCGGCCCGCCGGCGCGAGATCCGGACGGCCGGCGAGCCAGACGAAGGCGTCGGCCACCACGTCGGCATCGGCGGGGTGGATGCGCAACTGGCGGAAGCCGGGAATTTCCGGCACCAGCACGGCGAAACGGGCGCGCGCCAGCGTCTGGGCGAAAGCCACGATGCGCGATTCGTCCTTGCCCTGCGGCACCGCCCCCGGCACCAGGACGATGCCGGCGAGCGGCGCGGCGCCGCCGGGCAGGTAAAGGTCGCCGGAATGTTCGCGGCCGCCGACGGCGAAGCGCACCGGCGTGCGCCGGGGCGTTTCGGTTTCGGCCTTCAACCGCGAGGGCGCCTCGCCCGCGGCGACATCGGCGAGAACCAGGGCGGCCTCCCAATGCCTCGCCGGGGCGCAGGCGGAAAGCGCGAGCATGGCCAGAACCAGCGCCAGCACAGGCGGCCACCTGCTCCCTGCGCGCGTCGATACGTCCGCATTCATGGATCCGTCCCCTCCCCCGTTCAAATCAGATCGACCTGCGCCTTGCCGTTGCGATTGGGCGGGGCATAGACGCGATAGGTGTTGCGCCCGCCCTCCTTGGCCGCGTAAAGCGCGCTGTCGGCGTTGTGCAGCAGCTGCTCGACCTCCCTGCCGTGGACGGGGTATTGCGCAATGCCGACGCAGCCCGAGATGCGCGCGGTTCCCGCGTCGAGGTGATAGGGCTCGTTGAGCAGGTCGACGGCCCGCCGCGCCACCTGCTCCGCTTCGTCGTCGCTCGTCATTTCCGAGAGGATGATGGCGAACTCGTCCCCGCCCAGGCGCGCCACCGTATCGGTCTCGCGCACGCAGCTGCCCAAACGCTGGGCGACCTCGACGAGCAGCTGGTCGCCGGCGCTGTGGCCCAGGGAGTCGTTCACTTCCTTGAAGCGGTCCAGGTCGATGAACAGCAGCGCGAAGTTGCGATGGTAACGCCGCGCCTGGTTGATGGCGATCTGCAGGCGGTC
>DYFW01000323.1 GCA_020725005.1 Thiobacillus denitrificans | reverse complement strand
ACGCCTTCGCCGACCAGTGGCGCAAGTTGCACCCCGACTGGCGCATCGATGTCTGCTTCATTGAGCATGCCGAGATTCTGCTCGATGCCGGATTCGATCGCGCCGCCCAGGGCGCGCGGCGAATACTGGCCCTGCCGCTGATCCTGAATGCCGCCGGCCACGTCAAAATGGAGTTGCCCGCCGCGCTTGAGCAGGCGCGCTTGCGCCATCCCGGCGTCGAATTCCGTCTCGCCCCTCATCTCGGCATGGGGCCGGAAATCCGCAATGTGTTGCAGAAACAGCTCGACGGATTGATGAAGCAACTCGCCATGCCCGACCCGCGCACCACCGGCGTGGTGCTGCTCGGGCGCGGTTCCTCGGATGCCGGCGCCAACGGCGAACTGGCGAAGATGGCGCGCTGGCTTTACGAGGCGAACGATCACGAGCTGGTCGACCTGGCCTTCACCGGCGTCACCTGGCCACGCCTGGAAACCGTTGTCCAGCGTCAGGTACGACTCGGCATGACGCAGATCTGCATCCTGCCGGTCTACCTGTTCACCGGCGTGTTGATGGAACGCATCCAGGCGCAGATCGCCCGCTTGCAGACCCAGTACCCACAGATCGCCTTTGCGCAAAGCCCCCATTTCGGCTTCGACCCGGCGGTGTTCGCTCTGCTCGACGCGCGCGTCGCCGCCGCCGCGACGCCGGCAGGCCTGCTCGAATGCGACGGCTGCAAATACCGCGAACTGGCCGAGGGCGAGCATCTCCACGATCACAGCCACACGGCGGTCGACCACCATGGGCATGATCGCAATCATGGACACGGGCACGGCCATGCGGATCACCATGGCTGTTCGCACAAACACGGATAATTTGGAGCCGACCATGACCAATACCATCACCGAACAGATCACCGCCACCGGCCGCGCCATCGAGCACGACTCCTTCGCCATCATCGATGCCGAAGCCGGGCCGCACGCCTACAGCGCCGAGCAGTGGCCGCTGGTGCGCCGCATGATCCACGCCAGCGCCGATTTCGAAATGAACGGCCTGACCGCCTTTCACCCCGACGCCATGCAAGCCGGTCTGGCGGCCGTGCTCAAGGGCGGCACAGCCATCGTCGCCGATGTCGAGATGATCTGCGTCGGTCTTTCCAAGCCGCGCCTCGCGCACTTCGGGTTGACGACGCATCAGCATATTTCCGACCCCGATGTGATCGCCAGCGCCCAAGCCGAGAACAGTACCCGTGCGGTGCAGGCCATTCGCAAGGCGCAACACCTCGGCACGCTCGACGGCGCCATCGTCGGCATCGGCAACGCGCCGACGGCACTGATCGAACTGGTGCGCCTGATCCGCGAGGAAGGTGTACGCCCGGCGCTGGTCGTGGCGATGCCGGTCGGCTTCGTCTCGGCGGCCGAATCG
>DYFW01000067.1 GCA_020725005.1 Thiobacillus denitrificans | reverse complement strand
GCCCCTCGCCGACGCCGATGTAGCGCACCGGGATGGGGCGGGCCTGCGCGATCGCCGCGATGGCGCCGCCCTTGGCGGTGCCGTCGAGCTTGGTGAGGACGAGGCCCGTCACGCCGAGGGCGTCGTCGAACGCCTTGACCTGGGCGACGGCGTTCTGCCCGGTGTTGGCGTCAAGCACCAGGAGCACCTCGTGCGGCGCGCCGGGCACGGCCTTCTCGATCACGCGCTTGACCTTGCGGATTTCTTCCATCAGATGCAGCTGGGTCGGCAGGCGCCCGGCCGTGTCGGCCAGCACGACGTCGATGCCGCGTGCCCGCGCCGCCTGGATGGCGTCGAAGATCACCGCGGCGGAATCGCCCTTTTCCTGGCTGACGACGGTGACGTTGTTGCGTTCGCCCCAGACCTGCAACTGCTCGCGCGCGGCGGCGCGGAAGGTGTCGCCCGCCGCCAGCAGCACCGACAGCCCCTGCGACTGGTACAGCTTGGCGAGCTTGCCGATGGTGGTCGTCTTGCCGGCGCCATTGACGCCGGCGAGCATGAGTATGAAGGGCTTGTGCCGGGTGACGTCGAGCGGCGCCTGCAGCGGCGCGAGCAGCTCGACCAGCGCGTCCTTCAGCGTGTCCTGCAACTGCGAGGCCTCGGTGAGGGCGTCGCGCCGCACGCGCTTCTGCAGGGTGTCGAGGAGATGCCGGGTCGCGTCGACGCCGACGTCGGCGGTGAGCAGGATGGTTTCCAGTTCCTCGTACAGTTCGGCGTCGATCTTGCGGCCGACACCGAACAGCGCGGTGAGCTGGCCGCCGAGTTTGTCGCGGGTCTTGGCGAGCCCGGCCTTGAGCCGCTGCGCCCAGCCCGGGCGCGACGCGGCCGCGGCGCCGGGCTGGGCGTCGGCGTCGGGCTTGGACTTGGGCTTGAGGAAACTAAACACGGATGCGACCGGTCTGCATTGCGGTTTGACGAACTGCCGCAATCTTAACATCGCGTTGCGGCTTATCATTCGTGCTGGTTCCATTCGAGGTGAAAACATGCGCGGCCACTGGGCTATCGGAATGGCGCTGCTGATCGGCAGCGCGCAGGCGGCGGTGACGGACGTCACGCTGGACAACGGCATGCGGGTGATCGTGAAGGAGGACCGGCGCGCGCCGGTCATGGTGTCGCAGGTGTGGTACCGCGCCGGCTCGATCGACGAACACAACGGCACCACGGGTGTTGCCCACGTGCTCGAACACATGATGTTCAAGGGCACGAAGACTATCGCGCCGGGCGAGTTCTCGCGCCGCATCGCCGCCGCCGGCGGCCGCGAGAACGCCTTCACCAGCCGCGACCACACGGCGTATTTCCAGCAGATGCAGAAAGATCGCCTCGAACTGGCGCTGCAGCTCGAGGCCGACCGCATGGCGAATCTCGTCATCCGGGACGATCTCTTCGCCAAGGAAATCCAGGTGGTGATGGAGGAGCGGCGGCTGCGCACCGACGACCAGCCGCAGGCGGTGGTGTACGAGCGCCTGATGGCGACGGCCTATCAGGCGCATCCCTATCGCCGCCCCATCATCGGCTGGATGAACGACCTGGAGCACATGACGGCGCAGGACGCGCGCGACTGGTATGCGCGCTGGTACGCGCCCAACAACGCCACGCTGGTCGTCGCCGGCGACGTCGATGCCGACGCGGTGGTCGCGCTGGCCCGTAAGCACTTCGGCCCGCTGCCGGCGCGCGCGCTGCCCGAGCGCAAGCCGCAGGCCGAACCGGAGCCGCTGGGCGAGAAACGCATCGTCGTGAAGGCGCCGGCCAAGCTGCCCTACCTGCTGATGGCCTGGCACGCGCCGGCGCTGCGCGACTGGGAAAAAGACCGCGAGCCCTATGCGCTCATGATCCTCGCCGGCGTGCTCTCGGGCAACGACTCGGCGCGACTGCAGGCCTCGCTGGTGAAGGCGCAGCAGATCGCGGTGAACGCGTCCGCCGGCTACGATCCGGTCGGCCGCGGCCCGGCGATGTTCCTGATCGACGCCACGCCTGCCGCGGGCAAGTCGGTCGCCGCGCTCGAGGCGGCGATTCGCGCCGAGATCGCGCGCATCCAGCGCGAGGGCATCAGCGAGGCGGAGCTCGCGCGGGTGAAGGCGCAGGTGATCGCGGCCGACGTCTTCCAGCGCGACTCGCTGTTCTATCAGGCCATGCAGCTCGGCGAGCATGTCATCGCCGGCCTGCCGCCGGAGGCGGTCGCGCGCCGCGTGGAAAAGTTGCGCGCGGTGACGGCCGGGGAAGTCAAGGCCGCGGCGCAGACATGGCTAAAGGACCAGCGCCTGAGCGTGGCCTGGCTCGACCCGCAGCCGCTCGACGCGACGCCGCGCGCTGCCGCGACGACAGGGGGGCGCCATGTCAACTGAGAAGACTGTCATGAGGGGGCTTCTCACGCTGATGCTGGCCCTGCCGCTGGCGGCGCAGGCCGCGCTCGCGATCCAGCACTGGCAGACGCCGCAGGGCGCGCGCGTCTACTTCGTCGAAAGCCGCGAGCTGCCGATGCTCGACATCGCGGTCGATTTTCCCGCCGGCAGCGCGCGCGACCCGGCCGGCCAGTCCGGCCTGGCGCGCCTGACCCATGGCCTGCTCGACCAGGGGGCGGGGGGGCTTTCCGATACCGCCATCGCGCATCGCCTGGCCGACGTCGGCGCCGTGCTTTCCGGCAATTTCGACCGTGACCGCGCCGGGGTGAAGCTGCGTACGCTGTCGTCGGCGCGCGAGCGCGAGACGGCGCTCGACATCCTCGCCCGCGTGCTGCAGCGCCCGGATTTTCCGCCGGCGGTGATCGCGCGCGAGCAGCGGCGCCTGGTCGCGTCGATCCGCGAAGCCGAGGCCGATCCCGGCAGCGTGGTCGACAAGGCCTTCTTCCGCGCGCTCTACGGTGCGCATCCCTACGCGCGCGATCCCGACGGCGAGCCGGCCGAGATCGCGCGGCTCACCCGGCGCGACCTCGTGCGCTTCCATCGCGCCCATTACAGCGCGCCGAACGCGGTGATCGCGATCATGGGCGATGTGTCGCGCGCGGACGCCGAGGCGATCGCCGAGCGGCTCGCCGCGGGGCTCTCCGCCGCCGCGCCGTTGCCGCCGCTGCCGCTGCCGGTCGCGCCGGCGGCGTCCGAGGTGCGGCTGCCCCATCCGTCGACGCAGAGCCACGTGCGTGTCGGCGCGCTCGGCATCGCGCGCAACGACCCCGACTTTTTCCCGCTGTTCGTCGGCAACTACGTGCTCGGCGGCGGCGGCTTCGATTCGCAATTGCTGAAGGAGGTGCGCGACAAGCGCGGCCTCGCCTACAGCGCCTACAGTTATTTCGCCCCGATGGGAGTGGCCGGGCCGTTCCAGCTCGGCCTGCAGACCAAGGGCGAACAAACCGATGCTGCCCTCGAAGTGGTCCGTACGACACTCGCGGATTTCATCGCCAAGGGGCCGTCTGAGGCGGAACTGGCGCAGGCCAAGGCCAACCTTGCGGGCGGCTTCCCGCTGCGCATCGACAGCAACCGCAAGATTCTCGACCATCTCTCGGTCATCGGTTTCTACCGGCTGCCGCTCGATTATCTCGATACCTGGATCGACCGCGTCAACGCCGTCGACGTGGCGGCGGTCAGGGACGCCTTTTCCCGCCGCCTCGACCCGGGCCGGCTGGTGACCGTGGTGGTCGGCGGTGCGCGCTAAGCACGCCGCGCCGCGCCGGGCGCATGGCGCGCCCAATCGCGTGCGCATCATCGGCGGGCAATACCGCCGCCGCCTGCTGGGCTTCCCGGACGGCGCGGGACTGCGGCCGACGCCCGACCGGGTGCGCGAGACCCTGTTCAACTGGCTGGGGCAGGATCTGCCGGGCTGGCGCTGCCTCGATCTCTTCGCCGGCAGCGGCGCGCTCGGCTTTGAGGCCGCTTCGCGTGGCGCCGGCCGTGTCGTGATGATCGAGCGCGACCGGGCGGCGCTCGCGGCGCTGGAAAAGAACCGCGTCGAGCTGGGCGCGAACGCGGTCGAGATCCTGCACGCCGACGCGCTCGCCTGGCTCGGCAACAACCACGACAGCTTCGATCTGGTGTTCATCGATCCGCCCTTCGACAGCGGTCTGGCCCGGACGGCGCTCGACGCGATCGGCGCGCATCTGGCGCCGGGCGGGCAGGTCTACGTCGAGCAGGCAACCGGGGTGATTGCCCCGCCGGGGTTTATCATCCACCGCAGCGGGCGCGCGGGGCGCTCGCATTTCGCCCTGCTCACCAAGGAATGACGATGCTCACTGCGGTCTATCCCGGCACCTTCGATCCCATCACGCGCGGCCATGAGGACCTGGTTCGGCGGGCCGGCCGGCTGTTCGACCGCGTCGTCGTCGCGGTCGCCGAGTCGCGCAACAAGCGGCCCTTCTTCAGCATGGACGAGCGGGTGGCGATGACGCGCGAGGTGCTGGCCGACGTGCCGCACGTCAGCGTCGAGGGTTTTTCCGGCCTGCTGATCGATTTCGTCGCCGAACAGGGCGGGATCGCGGTGCTGCGGGGACTGCGCGCGGCGTCCGATTTCGAGTACGAATTCCAGCTCGCCGGCATGAACCGCAACCTCAAGCCCGACATCGAAACCATCTTCCTCACGCCGTCTGACCAGTACATGTTCATTTCGGCCAGCATGATCCGCGAGATCGCGCAACTGGGCGGCGACGTCAGCCCTTTCGTACACCCGTTGGTGGCGCGGCGATTAAGTGAGAAAATAAGCGAAAGCTGATATAACCCGGAGAGCGCCATGGCCATGATGATCACGGACGAGTGCATCAATTGCGACGTCTGCCTGCCCGAATGCCCGAACGACGCCATTTCCCAGGGCGACGAGATCTACATCATCGACCCCAACAAGTGCACCGAATGCGTCGGCCACTTCGATACGCCGCAGTGCGTCGAGGTGTGCCCGGTCGACTGTATCCCACACAATCCCGATTACCAGGAAACGCCAGAGGAACTGCAGGCCAAGTTCCTGCGCCTGACCGCCGGCAAGTAGGCCGGCGCGTTTCTCTCAGGCGGTGCGCGCCAAGCGTGCCGACACGGCTTCGTTGGTGAGCGCCTCGGCGATGCGCGCATTGATGCGCGCCAGGTGGTCGAGCTGATCGCTTGCTGTGCCCATCGCCGTTTCCAGTTCGGCGATGCGCTCGTCGAGCGACTCGGTCGCAGCGTGGATGCGGCTCACGCTTTCCAGGCGGCGTTTCAGCTGGGTCTTGTGCTCGCGCACCTGGGTTTCCATCGGCGTGATCAGCGCCTTCAGCCAGGCTTCCGTCTCGCTGTTGGCGAGCTCGAACACCCGCACCACTTCGGTCGCCAGCGTCTCGAAGAAGCGCGAAGTCAGGCGTCCCTGCGCCATGGTGAGGATGCTGAACACGGAATTGAAGCGCGCGTCGAAATTGCGCTTCAGGCGCGCCATTTCCTTGCGGTATTTCCGAAGGCTGTGCTCGGGCGGGTTGACCGCGGCGAGCCCGTGCTCGTCGCTGAATTTCTGGTACATCGCCGTCATCATCGCGCGGATCTCGCGGATCGTCTGCGCCGCGCCGTTGAGGTTCGCATCGACGCGGCTGAAGAATCCGCTCATGGCGTCGACCAGCCCGGCGCTGAACAGGCTCGCCTCCATCGCCTTGCGCGTCTGCCGCACCTCGTGGCGCAGCGCATCCATGCCGAGTTGGTGGCGCAGCGTCTCGACCTGGGTCGCGAACACGCTCTTCAAGGCGTTGAACTGGGCCAGCCCGCGCTCGAACTGCTGCTTGTCGGCGTTGGCCTGTTCCATCATGTGCTGGATGACATCGCGGTTCTTGCCGCGCAGCCCCTCCAGCTCGTCGATCTGGTCCTGCAGCGTGGCGAGGCGGGTTTCCAGCAACTCGGTGACCTTGACCATCACGTTCTCGACCACGGCCTGCGCCGATTCGCGCACCAGCGCCTGCTTGCAGGGAATGAGTTCCTGGCTGAGCGCGGCCTCCAGCTGCGGCAGGCGGCTCTTCGCCAAGAGGGCCGCGTCGTTCCTGACCTTGGCGACCAGCGCCTTCTGCGCCGACACCGGGTAGACCTGCTCGGGCGGCAGGTCGAGCAGCGTGGCGCTGCTGGCGGCCTGGCGCGCGATTTCCGCGTCGACCTCGGCGGGCGAGCGGAGTTCGTCCCACAGGCTGTCGATCTTGTTCAGCACCACCAGCCGGGCGCGGTTCGCGCTTTGCACCGGCGCGATGTGCTGGCGCCAGATCTCGATGTCGGAACGGGTGACGCCGGTATCGGCCGACAGCAGGAACAGCACGGCGTGCGCGCCCGGCAGCATGCTGAGCGTGAGCTCGGGCTCGGTGCCGATGGCGTTGAGTCCCGGCGTGTCGAGGATCACCAGGCCCTGCTTCAGGAGCGGGTGGGGAAAGTTGATCAGCGCGTGGCGCCAGCGCGGGATGGCGATATGGCCGTCGCGCTCGAGCGCGTGTCGGGTTTCCGGATCGTCCGGATTGATGAGGCCATACGACTCGGCGGTGGCGGCGTCGACCTCGAGGGTGTCCGCCAGCCGCATCAGCGCCGCGCTCATCGCCTCGGCGGAATCGAGGTCGAGCGGGAACTCGGTCCAGGCGTCGACGTCGCGCTTGAAATCGGCGATGCTGCCCTCGCGGGCCTTGCTCTCGATCGGCAGCAGGCGCAGCGAGGGGCGCAGCAGCGGCGTGTAGTAGAGCTCGGTCGGACACATGGTGGTGCGCCCGGCGGACGACGGCAGCACGCGCTGCCGGTAGTCGGAGAAGAAGATCGCGTTGATGAGCTCGGACTTGCCACGCGAGAACTCGGCGACGAAGGCCACGTTGAGCGTGTCCGTCTGCAGGCGCTCGAGCAGCTGGTTGAGGCGCAATTCGGTCTCGTCGTCGGCCAGCGCCTGCGCGGCGAGCCAGTCGCGCAACACCTCGACGCGCACGAACACGCCGTCGCGCCAGGCGCTGTACTGTTCGAACTCGTCTACCAGGGTGGTGGGGCTCATTGCGACGGTCAAACGGCTAAGGCATTGCCAGATAACGACATATTACCGGCAAACTCGATCTGGCGCCGAAATGCTCAGCGCTGGCAGCGGGGGCAGTAGAAACTCGCACGCTGGCCCTGCACGACGCGGCGGACCGGCGTGCCACACGCCTTGCACGGCAGGCCGGCGCGGTCGTAGACGCGGGTCTGCAGCTGGAAATACCCCAGTTCGCCGTCGGTCGCGACATAGTCGCGCAGCGAGCTGCCGCCCGCCGCGATCGCGGCGCCGAGCACGCGGCGGATCGCGTCGACCAGGCGCGCGCAGGCGGGCCGGCTGAGGCGGCGCGCGGCCGTGCCTGGGCGGATGCCGGCGTGGAACAGTGATTCCGAAGCGTAGATATTGCCGACCCCGACGACCACCGTGGCATCCATGATCACCTGCTTGATCGCGGCACTGCGCCGGCGGCAGTGCGCGTGCAGGTAGTCGGCATCGAAGGCGTCGGTCAGTGGTTCCGGGCCCAGGTGCGCGAGCAGCGGATGCCGTGCCGCATCGTCGGTCCACAGCACCGCGCCGAAGCGGCGCGGATCGCGCAGCCGCAGGGTCACGCCGCCGTCGAACCGCCAGTCGACGTGGTCGTGCCGGGCCGCGGGTTCGTCCGGCCCGGCGAAGCGCAGGCTGCCCGACATGCCCAGATGCACGATCTGGGTTACGCCGCCAAAGTCGAACAGCAGGTACTTGCCGCGCCGCCTCAGGTCGCCCAGGGTACGGCCGGCGAGCCGGTCTCCCAGGTCCGGCGGTACCGGCCAGCGCAGGCGGGGATCGCGCACCACGACGCGTTCGAGCCGGCGTCCGGCGAGGCGCGGCAGCAGGCCGCGACGGGTGGTTTCGACTTCAGGCAGCTCGGGCATAGGGGTCGGGAAGCGCGTGATGCCAGGCTGCGGATGCCGCGCCGGCCCGTGCATTCTACTCGACCCGGCCTCGCGTCATAGGCCGTGTCGCGGCTGGAGGATTGCGGGCGCCGGAGATGAACCTAACTTGCAGGGCACCCTCGAAAGCTTAGAATCGTGGCAAGCACTCCAGGGCATACACATGGCTTATTACCTCAAATTCATTCCCCTGTGCGCCTCGCTGGCGCTCGCGGCAGGCTGCAGCCTGCCTGTCGTGCGGGCGTCTACGCCCGCTGCGGCCGAGCCGGCGCCCACAGGAAAACTCGCCGAGACCGCGCCGGCCGACCCGTCCGATCCCGTCGCCGAGGCGCATGCGCGCGCGCAGGCGGCGCTGCCCCGGCAGCCGCTCACGCCGGATCTCCTGTTCAAGTTCCTGGTCGCCGAGGTGGCGGGGCAGCGCGGCGCGCTTGGCCTGTCGCAGTCGACCTATCTGGATCTCGCGCGGCAGACGAAGGATCCGCGCATCGCGAGGCGCGCTGCCGAGGTGGCGATGTACGCCCGCGACCAGGCGGGCGCGCTCGAGGCGACCCGTATCTGGGCCGCCAGCGACCCGGAATCGCCACGCGCGCAGCAGGCCCTGGCGGCGCTGCTGATGGGCGCGGGCAACCTGGCCGAAGCAGAGCCGGTGCTGCGCACGCTGCTGCAGCAGGACAGCGGCAACGGTTTCCTGCACTTGTCGGCGCTGATGGGCAAGCCGCGTGACACCGAGGCCGCGCTGGCGCTGGTCGAGCGGCTTGCCGCCGACCATCCGGCGCTGCCGGAGGCACGCTTCGCCGTGGCGCAGGCGGCGGTGGCTGCGGGCCGCTTCGACGCCGCGATCGAAGCCCTGCGCCAGGCCGATCGCCTGCGCCCGGGCTGGGAACCCGCCGCGCTGTTGCACGCGCAGATCCTCGGCAAGCGCTCGCGCGCCGACGCGCTGCGCTACCTGCAGGAATTCCTCGCCAGCCATCCCGGCGCGCGCGAAGTGCGGCTCGCGTACGCGCGGAGCCTGGTGAGCGCCAACCAGTTTACCGAGGCGCGCGCCGAATTCGTCCGGCTCGTCAAGGACTATCCCGGCAACCCCGAAGTCAGCCTGGCGGCCGGCCTCTTGACGCTGCAGATGGGCGATTACGCGCTGGCGCGCGATTACCTCAGCCAGTCGCTGCAAGCCGGCCCGCGCGACGCCGATGTCGTGCACTACTACCTCGGCCAGGCGGCCGAGCAGATGAAGGCGGACGAGGCGGCGCTGGCACATTACGGCCAGGTCGAAACGGGCCCCCATTTCGTGCCGGCGCGGGCACGCCAGGCCGCGCTGCTGGCGCGGGCCGGCAAGCGCGAGGCGGCGCAGGCGCTGCTCGCGGGCACGCGGGGCGAGAACGATGCCCAGAACGTGCGCCTGATCCAGGCGCAGGCGGAGTTGCTGCGCGAGGACAAGTCGCATGCCTCGGCGTTCGACGTGCTCACGGCCGGTCTCAAGCGCTTCCCCGACTCGGCCGACCTGCTGTACGACCGCGCCATGGTGGCGGAGAAGCTCGACCGCCTCGACGTGCTGGAAGCCGACCTGCGCCGCGTGATCGTGCTGCGTCCCGAGGATGCCCAGGCCTACAACGCGCTCGGCTACACCCTGGCCGACCGCACCAACCGCCTGGCCGAGGCGATCGAATTGCTCGACAAGGCCCTGTCGCTCGCGCCGGACGACCCCTTCATCCTCGACAGCGTGGGCTGGGCGCAATATCGCGCGGGCGATCTCGTGCGTGCCCAGGCATTCCTAGAGCGCGCCTACAAGGCCCGCCCGGACCCCGAAATCGCCGCCCATCTCGGCGAAGTGTTGTGGGTGCGCGGGTTGCGCGACGCCGCCGGCCAGCTGTGGCAGACCAGCCTCAAGGACCACCCGCAGAACGAGCTGCTGCGCGCGACCATCCACCGGTTCAATCCCTGATGCCCGGGCGATACGCTGCCGTGGCGCTCTTGGCGCTGGCCGGCTGCGCGTCGGTGCCGCCACCCGCCGCGCCCGTGCCTCCCCCCGTGGCGCGCGAGGCCTGGACGCTGGCGGGGCGCATCGGCGTACAGCACGGCGAGGAGAGCGTGTCGGGCCAGCTGCACTGGCAGCATCGGGCCGAGCGCGACGAACTCCTGATGATCTCGCCGCTGGGCCAGGGCGTGGCGCGCATCGTGCGCGACGACGGCGGCGTCAGGCTCGAAATGCCGAACCAGCCGCCGCGCCATGCCGCCGACGTCGAGTCGCTGACCCGCGCAACGCTCGGCTACGCGCTGCCGCTGGCGGGACTCGCCTGGTGGGTGCAGGCGCTGCCGGACCCGTCGCACCCCTTCGAGGCGCGTCACGACGAAAGCGGCCGCCTCGTACAGCTGCGGCAAAGCGGCTGGGTGATCGATTACCTCCAGTACGCCGGGGACGCGCGCCCGCGGCGGCTGACGGTCGCGCGCGAGGGCCTGCGCATCCGCCTGGTGGCCGACAGCTGGCAAGCCGAATGACGCAGCGTTTCCCCGCCCCCGCCAAGCTCAACCTGTTCCTGCATGTCGTCGGCCGCCGGGACGACGGCTATCACCTGTTGCAGAGCGTGTTCCGCTTCATCGACCGCTGCGATGCCGTCCATCTCACCCTGCGCGACGACGGCCGGGTGGTGCGCGAGGGCGATCTGCCGGGCGTGCCGGAAGACGCCGACCTCACCGTGCGTGCCGCGCGCCTGCTGCAGCCTTACGCCCCGGCCGGCGCCGGCGTCGGCATCCGGCTGGAGAAGGTATTGCCGATGGGCGGCGGGCTGGGCGGCGGCAGCTCGGACGCCGCCACGGTGCTGCTCGCGCTCAATCGCCTGTGGCGCACGAACCTGACGCGCGAGGCCTTGCAGCGCCTGGCGCTCAGGCTCGGCGCCGACGTGCCGGTATTCGTCTTCGGCCGCACGGCCTTCGCCGAGGGGGTGGGCGAAATCCTGCGGCCGGTCGAGCTGCCGCCCGCGTGGTACGTCGTGCTGACGCCGCCGGTCACTGTGCCGACCGCGGCGATTTTTGCCGCGCCGGAATTGACACGCAACACGCCTGCCCTCAAAATAGCGCCCTTTTCCGCAGGCGCGGGTCGGAACGACTTGCAGCCGGTAGTCGTGGCGCGGTATCCGGAAGTCGCCCGCCATCTCGAATGGCTGGGGCGGTTCGGTGAAGCGCGGATGACCGGCTCGGGCGCCTGCGTGTTCGCATCGTTCGATACGGAAGCGGCGGCCCATGAGGTGTTGCGTCAGTTGCCGCCGGCGATGCAGGGTTTTGTGGCGCAGGGGTTGGACAGGCATCCGCTTTACGACTATTGCGCCGGGTAGTGCCCATTATTGGGGAGTCGCCAAGTGGTAAGGCATCGGATTTTGATTCCGACATTCGTAGGTTCGATCCCTACCTCCCCAGCCAGATAAGCGAACAGCCGCCGGGGGGCGGCTGTTTTTGTTGCAGTGTCGTCGCCAGGCAGTCGGAGACTCGCGTGTCCATAGACAACTTGATGGTGTTTACCGGGAATGCCAACCCGCGTCTGGCCGCGGACGTCGTGCGTCATCTCAACATTCATCTCGGCCGCGCCACCGTGTCGCGTTTCTCCGACGGCGAAGTGATGGTCGAAATCCTCGAGAACGTGCGCGGCAAGGACGTGTTCGTGCTGCAGTCGACCTGCCAGCCGACCAACGATCACCTGATGGAGGTGATGGTCATGGTCGACGCGCTCAAGCGCGCCTCGGCCGGCCGCATCACCGCCGCCATCCCCTACTACGGCTACGCGCGCCAGGATCGCCGCACCCGCTCGGCCCGGGTCGCGATCACCGCCAAGGTGGTGGCCAACATGCTCGCGGGCGCCGGTATCGACCGCCTGCTGACGATGGACCTGCATTCCGACCAGATCCAGGGCTTTTTCGACGTCCCGGTCGACAACATCTACTCCAGCCCCATCCTGCTGGGCGACATCTGGAAGCGCAACCATCCCGACCTGGTGGTGGTGTCGCCGGACGTGGGCGGCGTGGTGCGGGCCCGCGCGATCGCCAAGCGGCTCGAATGCGATCTGGCGATCATCGACAAGCGCCGGCCGAAACCGAATGTGGCGAAGGTGATGCACATCATCGGCGACGTCGCGGGGCGGACCTGCATCATCATGGACGATATGGTCGACACCGCCAACACGCTGTGCGAGGCGGCCAACGCGTTGAAGGAGCATGGCGCCAAGAAGGTGCTCGCGTATTGCACGCACCCGGTGCTGTCGGGCAGCGCCGCCGAGCGCGTGGCGAATTCCGCGCTCGACGAACTGGTGGTGACCGACACCATCCCGTTGCGCGACGATGCGCGCGCGTGCGCCAAGATCCGGCAGCTGTCGGTCGCCGAGCTGCTGGCGGAGACGATCCGCCGCATCAGCAATGAAGATTCCGTCAGTTCGCTGTTCATCGAATAGCGGACCGATCGAATGCCCCTGGTCGCGGGGGCTTTAACCATGCGTTGACCGGTTTCGGCAACGCGTCATTCACTCAGGAGAAGTTTCATGGAAATCGAAGTCATTGCATACAAGCGTGATGCGCAAGGGTCGAGTGCGAGCCGCCGCCTGCGCCGCGCCGGCAAGGTCCCGGGCATCGTCTACGGCGGCACCGCCGCGCCGATGCAGATCGAGCTGGATCACAACGCCCTCTACCACGCCCTGCGCAAGGAAGCCTTCCACGCCTCCGTGCTCAAGCTGACCGTCGACGGCAAGTCGGAACCGGTATTGCTGCGCGACACCCAGTGGCACCCCTACAAGCAGCAGGTGCTGCACGTCGATTTCCAGCGCGTCGACAAGGATCACAAGATCCACGTCAAGGTGCCGCTGCACTTCCTCAATGCCGAGAACGCGCCGGGCGTCAAGCTCGGTGGCGGCAAGCCGCACCATATCGTCAACGAGCTCGACGTGGTGTGCCTGCCGGGCAGCCTCCCCGAGTTCATCGAAGTCGACATGGGGGCGCTCGACGTGGGCCACTCGATCCACGCCAACGACCTCAAGCTGCCGGCCGGGGTCGAGCTCGTCGCCCACGTCAAGCAGGAAAACCCGGCGGTGGCGTCGATCAGCGCGCCCAAGGGCGGCGGCGCCGAAGAGACCGCCCCGGCTGCGCCCGCGGCGTAATGCCGTTGGGTGCCGCGGCGGGGTTCCTGCCCTGGCGCGACACCCAGCGCGTGTGACATGACCGCGTCTGCTTCGCCTCCCCGTCTCATCGTCGGCCTCGGCAACCCGGGGCGCGACTACGAAGAAACCCGGCACAACGCCGGGTTTTGGTTTTGTGCGCGCCTCGCGCACGCGTGGGGCATCCCGCTCGCGCACGAGGCGCGTTTCCACGGCATCGTCGGGCGTCGCGGCGCGACCTGGATGCTGCTCCCGCAGACCTTCATGAACCGCTCCGGCCAAGCGGTTGCGGCGCTCGCGCGCTTCCACCGCATCGACCCGGCCGAGATCCTGGTGGTGCATGACGAGCTCGACATCCCGCCCGGCCAGCTGCGCCTCAAGTTCGGCGGCGGCATGGGCGGGCACAATGGCCTCAAGGACATCACCTCGCACCTCGGCACCCAGGATTACTGGCGCCTGCGTATCGGGATCGGCCACCCCGGCGATCGCGGCGAGGTCGTCAACTACGTGTTGAAGCCGCCACGGCGCGAGGAGCAGGCCGAAATCGACGCCGCCATCACGCGTGCGCTGGACCTCGTGCCCCTGATCGAGAAGGGCGAGTGGAACGCCGCCATCCAGCGCGCCAACACCAAACCCGCCTCACCCCTCACCCCTAACGCCTAACCGGACACATCATGAGTCTCAAATGCGGCATCGTTGGCCTGCCCAACGTCGGAAAATCCACCCTGTTCAACGCGCTGACCCAGGCGGGCATCGCGGCGGAGAACTACCCCTTCTGCACCATCGAGCCGAATACCGGCGTGGTCGAGGTGCCCGACCCGCGGCTCGCGCAGCTGGCCGAGATCGTGAAGCCGCAACGGGTCGTTCCCGCCATCGTCGAGTTCGTCGACATCGCCGGCCTGGTCGCGGGCGCCTCCCGGGGCGAGGGGCTGGGCAACCAGTTCCTCGCCAACATCCGCGAAACCGACGCCATCTGCCACGTGGTGCGCTGCTTCCATGACGACAACGTGATTCACGTCGCCGGCCGCGTCGACCCAGTCTCGGACGTCGATACCATCGCCACCGAATTGGCGCTCGCTGACCTCGCGAGCGCCGAAAAGGCGATGGCGCGCTATGAAAAACCCGCGCGCGCCGGCGACAAGGAAGCGCAGAAGATGGTCGCCGCCCTGAAGCCGGTCATCGCCACGCTGAATGCGGGGCGGCCCGCGCGCGCCGCCGGGCTCGATGCCGAGGGCATGGCCGCGATCAAGCCGCTCTGCCTGATGACGGTGAAGCCCACCCTGTATGTGGCCAACGTCAGCGAGGACGGCTTCCACGACAACCCCATGCTCGACGCGCTGAACGCCTACGCGGCGCAGGAAGGCGCGCCGGTCGTCCCGGTATGCGCGGCGCTCGAGGCCGAGCTGCAGGAACTGTCGCCGGAAGACCGCGTGGCGTACCTGAAGGAGCTCGGCTGGGAGGAGCCCGGCCTCAACCGCCTGATCCGCGCCGCCTACGATCTCCTGGGCCTGCAGACCTATTTCACCGCCGGCGTGAAAGAGGTGCGCGCCTGGACCATCCACAAGGGCGACACCGCGCCGCAGGCGGCGGGCGTCATCCATACCGACTTCGAGCGCGGCTTCATCCGCGCGCAGACGATCGCGTTCGAGGATTTCATCGCCTGCAAGGGCGAGCAGGGCGCCAAGGAGGCGGGCAAGATGCGCGCCGAGGGCAAGGAGTACGTCGTGAAGGACGGCGACGTGATGAATTTCCTCTTCAACGTCTGAAATCCCGTTGTTTTTGCCGCGAAGGTGTTTGACAGGGTCTTTCGAAGCCAACTATAATCTCGCGCTTCGTTTGGGTGGGGTTCCCGAGCGGTCAAAGGGATCAGACTGTAAATCTGACGGCTCTGCCTTC
>DYFW01000322.1 GCA_020725005.1 Thiobacillus denitrificans | reverse complement strand
CGGCGACCGCCGCGACGGCGGTGGCCATGACGGCGACAGCGACAACCGCGTCGACCGCCGCGGCGATGCCAGTGGTGGTGCTGGTAGCGGCGGCGGCGTGCACCGCTGCGGCGCTATCGGGTTGGGCCGTAACGTGTTCGGCTGCGGCCGCACCAGGCTCGGGTGTGTCAACACCGGATTCTTTGGTGCCACCCGCGGCACTGGCGCCACCGCCGTCGCTGTCCTTGCCAGCGAGGTGGTAGCGGTCGCGGGCGATCAACTTCACCCCGACCACAGCGTCGCTGCCGTCATCCCCGGCCGCCTTGGTCAATTCGCAGTCGGTGATCAACCCGGTCTCCGGCTCGGCGGCCAGGTGCCCGCGGAACCCGTCCCGGCGCGCCGACTTGGACTTGCGGGTGTGCCGGGCCTCGGTGTCCACGGTGGAGATGACCCGATCCGGCGCCACCTTCCGTGCGATACGCCACCGCCCGTCGGTGCCATCGGAGCCCTCGGCGGGCTCCACGTCCTGCCCGGCGACCAGCGCCAACAACCCCAGCGCGTCCGCAGCGGCGTCGTCGCGCGCCGGCGCGTCCGGCCCGGTCAGCTCGGCGAGCACCGCCAGCGCGTCGTTGACCAGATCCGACACCAACGATTGTTTGGCCTGCGGGTCGTCCCAATCGATACCCGGCTTGCCCGGCTTGGAGTAGTCGCACTTGGCGACCCGCCCGATCACCGACGCCGCGCCGGGCACCAACCGCGCCACCTTGCGCATCGCCGCCACCAGCTGGGTCACCGTGTCCTGGGTAGCCACCGCGTCGTCGAACACCGTCGAATCCACACAGCGTTTCCGGCGGCCCCGCAGCACCCCGGTATCGGCGATCACCGCCGCGACCGCGTCGAACACCCGATCCGGGCGATCGGATTCGGCGATCCGTTTACGCCAGTACACCAGCGTGGACGGGTCGAACGAGGTCTGCGACAGCGACCGCCCGCACGCCACCTTCCAGCGGATGTCAAACCGCAACGCCTCCGCTGTCTGCGGGTCCGACAGATCATAAAGTTCCTTGAGCACCAGCACCGACCCGATCAGATCCGCCGGCAGCGACGGGCGCCCCGTCTTCGAGGGGAATAAGTCCGCGATGAACGAATCCGGGAACAACTCCTGGCGGTGCTCAGCCAAAAACTCAAACACACTCCCAGACGGCACCAACCCCCCGACCAGCGCCTGCGCGTCCAACAACTCCCGATCAGAACACGTAATCCCTTGCACCACAACATCATCACACGTCACAAGGCGCACAGCCGTCAGACACACCCAGTACCGGCCAAGTTATTCAGCGCCGTCCTAGGCGCCCACACCCCGCAGGTGCGCCCGCGGCGGGCGCGATGCCCTTGCTGCCTGCACACCCGGATTCTGCTGCCGGCCC
>DYFW01000321.1 GCA_020725005.1 Thiobacillus denitrificans | reverse complement strand
CACGCTGCTCGGCGCGCTGCGCAAGCATGGCAAGCAGCGCGGCGTCGCCAGCCTGTGCATCGGCGGCGGCGAAGCGACGGCCATGGCGGTCGAGCTGCTCTGAGGGCCGTTTGTTCTCGACCTACCTCAAGCTGGTAGTCACGGCGGTGATCTGGGGCGGCACCTGGGTCGCCGCGCGCCATGCCGTGCAGGAGGTCGCGCCGCTCGCCGTCGCCGTCTGGCGCTTCTTCTTCGCCGCGGCCAGCCTGCTCCTGATCGTTGCCTGGCGCTACGGGCGACTGCCGGCGGTGAACCGGCGCGAGCTGCTGCTGGTGATCGGTCTCGGCGCCAGCGGCATCTTCGTCTACAACCTGTTCTTCCTCTACGGCATGCAGCACATCGCGGCCGGGCGCGGCGCGCTGGTCGTGGCGATCACGCCGGTGATCACGCTGCTCGCTGCGGCCTGGTTGCTGCGCGAGGGCATGAACGTGCAGAAGGCGGCCGGCAGCGCGCTCGCCTTCTTCGGCTGTCTCACCGTGATCGGCCGGGGGGATCCCCTGGCGCCCTTCGTCGGGCGCATCGGCACGGGCGAGCTGCTGATTCTCGGCTGCGCGCTGATGTGGTCGATCTACACCCTGATCGGCCGGCTCGGCACCCAGTCGCTGGCGCAGCGCAATCTCGGCGCGCTGGTGATGACCGCCTATGCCAGCTGCGCGGGTTTCGCCATGCTGCTGGTCACGGCCTTGCTGATCGACCCGGCGGGATTGGCGCCGCGGTATGCTGCGTCGGACTGGGCGGCGATCCTGTTCCTCGGCCTGCTCGGCACCACGCTGGGATTCACCTGGTTTTCTGCCGCGGTGCAGAAGATCGGCGCGCAGCGCGCCTCGATCTTCATCAACCTCGTCCCGGTCGCCGCCGTGCTGCAGGGCGCGCTGCTGCTCGGCGAGCGGCTCGACCTGTCGGCGCTGGCCGGCGGTGCACTGGTGATTGGCGGCGTGCTGCTGATCCAGCGGCCGGCAATGAAGGAGATTGCGGCATGATCCTGAACGACGACCAGCACATGATCCGCGCCACGCTGCGTACCTACGCACGCGAGCGGCTGGCGCCCAACGCCCCCCAATGGGATCGCGAGCACACGTTTCCCGCCGCTGCCTTGCAGGAACTCGCGGCGCTCGGCGCCTGGGGCATGGTGGTGCCCGAGGAGTGGGGCGGCCCCGGGCTCGACTATGTCTCGCTGGCCATCGCCATCGAGGAAATCGCCGCCGGCGACGGCGCGACCTCGACGATCCTCTCGGTGCAGAACTCGCTGGTCTGCGGCATCCTCAACCGGTACGGCAACGACGCGCAGAAGATGCGCTGGCTGCGCGGCGCGGCGACGGGCGAACTGCTCGGCTGCTTCTGCCTCACCGAGCCGCACGTCGGCTCCGACGCC
>DYFW01000320.1 GCA_020725005.1 Thiobacillus denitrificans | reverse complement strand
CCTTCTTGACGGCATGCTCGGCTGCATCCTCCGACATTCGCTCAGAGTAGGCGCATCTTGTAGTGTCAGTGTCACAAGAGCACGTCCGGCGGCGGCTCGATTTATCTTCGATCATTGGCGCGCCTCGTTCATTCTCACGATCCAGGACTGCAACGCCCTCAGTTGCTCGGCGTTTTCGTGACAGGACTGGTAGTTGCCTGCAACGGTTTCGGCGACGGCAGAGAGCGCAACTCCTGAGGCGCCCGCATCAGCATCTCCGGCGGGCTCGGGCACGGTGCCCTGGGCGGCAGCGTCGTGCACCCGTACAAACCCCCGGTTAACGCTGCAAGCAGCATCGGCTTCCACAGGCACATAGACCGGCACCTCCTTGATGATCGTTTCGCCCTTCTCGCGGACGACGCGGACGCGGTCGACGTATTCGGTGACGACCTTGACAGCGGCCTGCGCTTGTCGCTCGCGGACGGCGGCGGTTTGCAGGGTCTGCTTCTGGACGGCGGCGTCCCACTGGGCCTGAACGTGGCCCGCACCCTTGATCCAGCCGAAGCCGATCAGTGCGGCGGCGAGCAGGACGAGGGCCAGCCAGCGGTACGGCCACGGAATCAAGTTCATGGGGCTTCTCCGACGCACTGGCGGTACTCGGCCTCGCGCCGTGTGGCCAACCCGCCGCACAGGCGTGCATTGGCAGGCAGCGCGCAGTCCTTGCCCTTGAAGAAGCGCCAGCGCAGCAGCTCGGCACAGGCTCCCGCGTAGTCCTCGGCGTTGAGTTTCCTGACCAGCGTGGACTGGCAGAACGCACGGCTGCCGACGTTGTAGGAGAAGCTCACCAGCGCGTCGTACTCGTGCTGGGCCAGGGGCACGGTCACGCATTGCTTGAGCGCGCCCTCGAATTGCTGCACATCGGTGAGCGCGCGCGCCAGCGCCTTGGGCGGCGTGGTGGTGTCGCCCAGCTTCACCCCGGTGGTGGTGCCGAACCCGATGGTCGGGACATCACCCTTGACCGGGATCACCGCGCGGTCGGTGTAGCCCTCGTACAACACAATACCGACCAGCGCGGCGGCGGACAGGGTGAGAGAGGCAGTGTGCGATCGTCGGGTCATTCTGGTAGATCCTTTTGCACGACCAGCCTGGCTATGAGCGCCCCCATTACAGACAGCCCGGATAGAGCGGCGAAGATGTTACGCGGTAGCGCGTCAGCGAAAAGAGGCACGATCACTTTGCAGCCGGAAAGCAGGCCGGCAAGCAGCATCAGGCGGATACTCCATGCCTTCTTGATGATGGTCTTCCAGTTGTCGTAGAGCGTGATCATGCGCACATGGTGCAGCCTGATTAGGAATTCGACCTGTGTATTTTGTTTAGCGTTATAGGCGAAGCGTGCCGTGCCCGCCGCGCGCGCAAAGTAGGTCGCCTGCACG
>DYFW01000066.1 GCA_020725005.1 Thiobacillus denitrificans | reverse complement strand
AATTCGGCTGCTTCGGCGGCGCCAAGCCCTGCGCCGCCCCGCCCGTGAGCGCCCCGACCTTGGCGTGATCGGGTTCCCCACGCTACAGCCATTGCCGGAACCCGCACGGCTCTCGCCCCCTGCCTCCGTCCGGCCGTGCGCGACGGGAGGCCCGCGGCAGTCCCGTCGATCTCGTAGCTGAAGAGCTCGGCCTCGAGAGCGAGCCGCGCCTATCAGCATTTCGCATTCACGATATCAACACATAGTATTTTATTTTATAGCCACCCCTCCCTAGTATTCCTCAGGCCATGCGGCAAAAGCTCCGACAGCGCCACGGCGCAGCCGGCCGCACAACCCACTGACTTGGGGAAGGAAAGTGTCAGACGAATCCAGGCTCCCGCTCTCCGGCATACGTATCCTCGACTTCACGCGAGTGCTCTCCGGACCATTCTGTACCGCGCTGCTCGGGGATCTCGGCGCAGATGTCATCAAGATCGAACCGCCCCACGGCGACGATTACCGCGCCATCGGCCCCTTCGTGAACGAGCAGAGCGCCTTGTTCTCGGTCGTGAACCGCAACAAGAAGAGCGTCGTGCTCGACCTCAAGACCGAGGCCGGACGGCAGAGCGCGCTTCGGCTCGCCACGCAAGCGGACGTGATCGTCGAGAATTTCCGCCCCGGCGTGGCCGAGCAGCTCGGCATCGGCTACGAAACGGTCAAGGCGCTGAACGCGGCGGTGGTCTACGTGAGCATCTCCGGCTTCGGCCAGACCGGCCCCGCCGCGCATCGCCCGGCCTACGACATCATCATTCAGGCGATGTCCGGCCTGATGGAGGCCACCGGCTCTCCGGACGGCCCGCCGACGCTGGTCGGTGAAGCGGTGTCCGACGTCCTGGGCGGCCTCTTCGCGTCCTGGGGCACGCTCGTCGCGCTGTACTCGCGGGCGCAGACCGGTCAGGGGACGCACGTCGACGTGTCCATGCTCGATGCCACCCTGGCGTTCATGGTCACCTCCGTGTCGCGCTACCTGTTCACCGGCGAGCCGCCAGCGCGCAGCGGCAACCGCCACCCGCTGTCGGCGCCGTTCGGCGCGTTCCGGGCGCAGGACGGCCACTACGTGCTCGCCATCCTGAACCCCAAGCTGTTCCGGCAGTTCGCCGCCGTCATCGGCCGCCCCGAGTTGTGCGAGGACCCGCGCTTCACCACCGACGAGTCGCGCGCCACCCATGAGGCCGAGTTGCGCGCCTGCATCGAGGCCTGGTCGGGCTCGCGCAGCGTGGCCGAGGTGGTACGCACGCTGGAGGAGGCGGCAATTCCGGTGTCGCCGATCTGGAATGTCCAGCAGGCGCTCGGCTCCGCACAGAGCGGATCGCGCGGCATCCTGAATGCGGCCGACGATCCCCGCCTGCCCGGCCTGCGCCTCCCCTCGCAACCGATCCGGTTCTCCAGCTTCGGCCGCAACCGGGTCGGACGCGCGCCGAAGCTGGGCGAGCACACCGACGAGATCCTGGGCACAACGCGGCGCTGAGCGCCGCCCCGCACTACCGATTCTGAAAGGACGACCATGAACATGCGACTAGGTGTCACCGAAGACGACCGCATCCTGGCCGAAGCGATTGCGCGCTTCGCGGCGGCGGAACTGGCCCCCAAGGCCCAGCAGGTGGATCGGCAGGAAACCTCGACCGCCCGCTATGTGCCGATGCTGGCCGACTTGGGCGTGATGGGGATGAACCTGCCGGAGCAATGGGGCGGCATCGGCGCCTCGCCGACGGCGCTGATCCTGTCCCTGGTGGAGATCGCGAAGGCCTGCGCGTCCACCGCCTCGATGATCGGCGCCCACTACCTGGCAACCGACTCGCTGCTGATCGGGGGCGACGACGCAGTCCGTGCGCGCTATCTGCCCGATGCAGCGAGCGGCGCCAAGCTCGGCGCCTTCGCCCTCACCGAGCCACGTGCCGGCTCCAACCCCGCCGACATGTCGACGCGGGCCGAACGTCGCGGCGACTGCTATCGCATCCAGGGCGTCAAGCACTTCATCTCGAATGCCGGCGATGCGGACTTCATCGTCGTGTATGCCAAGACCGACCCCGCCGCCGGTCACCGCGGCATCAGCGCTTTCGTCGTGGATCGCGAAACGGCGGGCATATCGATCTCGCAACCCGAAGCGCTGATGGGCATTCGCGGCGGCCATGCGTTCGAGGTCGCGCTGGACTGCGAGGTGCCCGCCTGCAACCGGCTCGGCGAAGAGGGCACGGGCTTTCGCACCGCGATGAAGGTGCTGGACAACAGCCGGCTCGACGTCGCCGCCAACAGCATCGGCATCGCCGAAGCGGCGATGGAGGCTGCCGTGTCCTGGGCCCGCCAGCGCATCGTCGGCGGCAAGCCGCTCGCCGACAAGCAGGGCATCCAGTGGATGCTCGCCGACATGAAGGTGCGCCTCGAAGCGGCCTGGGCGCTGACCTTGCAAGCCTCGGCCAAGCGCGCGGCAGGCCAGCCCTTCTCGCTCGAATCGTCGATGGCCAAGCTGTATGCGTCGGAAGCCGCCGGCTTCGTCACCGATGCCGCGCTGCAGATCCACGGCGGCTACGGCTTCACCCGCGACATGCCTCTAGAGCGCTACGTGCGGGATGCCCGAATCATGCGCATCTACGAGGGCTCGTCGGAGATCCAGCGCACGATCATCGCCAGGGGGGTGATCGCGTGAGCCGCCCCCCCGCGTAGCGGCATTTCGAGCCCCTGACCAAGGCCGCCCCGTCGGCTGTTTACACACCATAGAGGAGACATACCATGAAACAGTTGCCCAGAAGAAGGCCACTCACGACCCTCGTCGCCGCGCTCGGCCTGAGCGCCGCTGTCGCCTTACCCGCTTACGCCGAGATCAGGATCGGCCTCAACGTGCCGCTGACAGGTTTTGCCGCAGTCGACGGCAAGTCGGCACTGGAGGGCGCGAAGCTTGCGGTGGCGCAGGCCAACGCTGCCGGCGGCGTGCACGGCGAGAAGCTGGAACTGGTGATCTATGACGACCAGGCCGCGCCCAAGGAGGCCGTGCCGATTGCGACCAAGCTGGTCGCGAAGGACGAGGTCGTCGGCGCGGTATCGGGCTCCTATTCGGGGCCGACGCGGGCCGCCGCCGGCATTTTCCAGCGCGCCAAGGTTCCCTACGTGGTCGCCTATGCCGTCCACCCGGAGATCACCCTCGCCGGCGATTACATGTTCCGCGTCGCCTCCATGGGTGAAGTGCAGGGCCGCGCCGGGGCCAGGCTCGTGGCGGACCTGGGCAAGAAGAAGGTCGGACTGATCACGGTGAAGAGCGACTTCGGCCAGGCGCTGGCGGCCGGCTTCAAGGAGGCGGCGCCGAAGTTCGGCCTCGACATCGTCGGCGAGTACGAATACGCGCTGCAGGACCGTCAGTTCGGCGCCGTGGTATCGACGATCAAGGCCGCCAAGCCGGAAATCATCTACGCGTCCGGCTACTACTTCACCGCCGGTCCGCTGGTGGCGCAACTGCGCGCCGCCGGGGTGACGGCGCCGATCATCGGCCAGGAAGGCTACGACTCGGAGAAGTTCATCGAGATCGCGGGCGACGCCGCCGAAGGGACGCTGGTCACGACCTCCCTCGACCGGGATTCCGAGTCCCCAGCGACGAAGGTGTTCCTCGCCGACTACCGCAAGGCCACCGGCGCCGGCGCCGACATGGTCGCGGCCTCCACCTACGCCGCCACCCGGGTACTGATCGAAGGCCTCGAGAAGTCCGGCGGCAAGGGCGGCGAGGCGCTCAAGAGCGCAATCGCCGCGGGGACTTTCGACACCCCGATCGGCCGGCTCTCCTTCAACGATCTGCACGAAGTCAGGAAGGACATCCAGGTGCAGGTGGTCAGGGACAAGACCTTCCGGCGCCATTCGGTGATCTCCGACCCGGTGCTGCTGGCGCCGCCCGGACGGCCCGCCAGCTAAGGCCGCCTTCCTCCCATCCACCTGTGCACGGGCGGGCTCCCCCGCCCGGCAGAGGAGAAATCCATGCTTGCGCTCGAACTCGTCGCCCAGGGCCTGGTGCAGGGCAGCATCTATGCGCTGATCGCGCTGGGGCTGACCCTCGTCTACGGCCTGTTGCGCATCCTTCACGTGGCCCATGCTGCGCTCTTCACCCTCGGCGCCTATGTCGGTGTGATGGTCTACAACGCCACCGGCAACCTGCCCCTGGCCTTCGCGCTGGCGATGGTCGTGGCCGGCCTGGCGGGGGTGGCGACCTTCCGCCTGGCCTATCAGCCGATCCTCAGCCAACCGCCCTTCGTCGCGCTGATCGCCTCGATCGGCCTTTACATCGCAGCCGAGGAGACCTTCCGCGTTGTCTTCGGCGCCTCCGGCCTGTCCTTCGCCACACCCCCGCTGCAGGGGCAGGTCGCCCTGTTCGGCGGGATCCAGTTCAAGACCGCGGAATTGATGGTGATGCTCGGCACCGCACTGATCATCGCCGCGCTGGGCTGGCTGCAGACCCGCACCCGGGTCGGCGTGGCCTGCCAGGCCACCGTGTCGGACCCGCAGATGGCCGAATCCTTCGGCATCTCGCTGCGCAAGGTACGCGACATCAACTTCTTCGTCGGTTCGGCGCTCGCCGGTTTCGCCGGGGTCTGGGTAGCGCTGCTCAACAATCTGGTCGAGCCCACCATGGGCAGCGTGCCGTCCTACAAGGCGCTCGCGATCATCGTCCTGGGCGGCCTCGGCTCGGTGCGCGGGACACTTGCGGCGGCGCTGGTCCTGGGGGTGGTCGAGGCCTTCGGCACGATCTACCTGGGCAAGCTGCTCGACCGCAACGCGATCGCCTTCGCCTTCCTGATCCTGGTGCTGATGCTGCGGCCCCAGGGGCTGTTCGCCACCCGCTGAAGAGGATCCCATGGACTATGAAATCTCTCTCCTGACGACGATGAGCATCAGCGTGCTGTTCGCTCTGTCGCTCAACCTGATCACCGGCTTCTGCGGTCAGATCAGCCTGGGGCACGCCACCTTCCTCGGCATCGGCGCCTATGTCACCGCCCTGCTGGGCAAGGCGGGCCTGCCCTTCCTCGCCACGCTGCCGCTGTCGATGCTGCTGGCCGGCGCAATCGGCGCCGTGGTGGGACTGGCCAGCCTGCGCGTGCGCGCCGACTTCCTCGCCGTCACCACCATGGGGGTGGGCTTCCTGTTTGTCGGCATCATCCGCCAGCAGGACTGGCTGGGCGGCGAACTGGGCATTTCCGGGATCGGCGGCAGCGGGCTGTCGAAGACGGGCTTCATGCTGCTTGCGCTGCTCTCGACGGCGGCGGTGGCGGCGCTGTGCCTGTACATCCGTGCGTCCTGGATGGGGCGCGTGTTCAACGGCGTCGCCGAGGACGAGGACACGATGCGCGTGCTCGGCATCGACGTGCCGCGCTACAAGCTGGCCGCCTTCGCCATCGGCACCGCACTGGCCGGCCTGGCGGGCGCGCTCTATGCCCACCACCTGCAGTTCATCGGACCCGACAGCTTCGGCTTCGTCGAGTCGGTCACGGTGCTGTCGATGGTGGTGGTCGGAGGTATCGGCTCGGTCCCCGGCGTCGTGATCGCGGCCGCGCTGCTGTCGGCGCTGCCCGCCTGGTTCCAGTTCATCGGCGACTACAAGCTGCTGGTGTACGGCGGACTGCTGTTCCTGATGATGCGCTTCTCGCCCGGCGGCATGGCGGGCCTGATGAGCCGCTTCTTCAATCCCGTGCAGACCTCGGCGAAGGGGGAGCGCTGATGAACATGACCGATCAAGCGGTTGCACCCTTGCTGCGCATCGCCGACGTGACGGTACGCTTCGGCGGCCTGACTGCGATCGACCGCGTCTCGTTCGACGTCCATCCGGGCGAACTGCTCGGCCTGATCGGCCCCAACGGCGCCGGCAAGACAACGATGATGCGTTCCATCACCGGTGTCGTGCGCACCACCGCGGGCGGTGTCGAACTGGACGGGGTGCGCCTGGACGGCATGCCGATCGAGCGCCGGATCCGCTGCGGCCTGTCGCTGTCGCAACAATTGGTGAAGCCCTTCCGCGGCATGTCGCTACTCGCCAACGTGGCGCTGGCCGCGGGGTCGGCCAAGACCTCGTCGCCGCTCAAGTCCTTGCTGCACCTGTCGCGGCGCGAGGAGCTGGCGGTGGCGCGCGAGATGCTCGAGCGCGTTGGCATCGCCCAGCACGCGGAACAGAATCCCGCGATCCAGCCGCTGGGCATCCTCAAGCGCCTCGAAATGGCGCGCGCCCTGGCGCTGCGACCCCGTGTGCTGCTGCTCGACGAGCCGCTCGCCGGCCTCAACTCGAAGGAGGCGAACGCGCTCTCCAGCACGATCCAGGACATCAACCGCCAGGGCGTCACGATCGTCCTTATCGAGCACAACCTGGGCGAAGTGATGCGGATCTGCAGCCGCCTCGTGGTGCTGGACAACGGCCGCAAGATCGCCGAGGGCGCGCCGCGCGTAGTGATGAACGACCCCGCGGTACGAGCCGCCTACCTCGGCGGCGACACCCTGGCGAGCGCCGCCGCCGACCAATCCGACACGACGACCGCCTGCGCGGCGCTGGGAGGCCAGCATGCTTGAACTGCAACAATTGTCCTGCGGCTACGCTGCCTTCCAGGCCGTGCACGAGCTGTCCCTGACCCTGCGTCCCGGGACGATCACCGGCCTGCTAGGCGCCAACGGCGCCGGCAAGTCCTCCACCCTGATGTGCGTTGCCGGCCACGTCGCGCGCCAGGCGGGGCACATCCTGTTCGACGGCCAGGACATCGGCACGCTGCCGGCGACCGAGCGGGTGCGCCGCGGCATCTCGATCTCGCCCGAGGGTCGGCGACTGTTCAAAGACCTGAGCGTCGAGGACAACCTGCGCGTGGGCGGCGTGATCCACCCGGCGCGCCACTTCGTGCGCGACCGCGACCGCGTCCTGGCACTGTTTCCGCGCCTCGGGGAACGCCTGCACTCGCTCGCCGGCAACCTCTCGGGCGGCGAGCAGCAGATGCTGGCGATCGGCCGCGCCCTGATGGCGCGGCCGCGGCTGATCATGATCGACGAGTTGTCCCTGGGCCTGATGCCCAAGGTGATCGACCTCTGCTACCAAGCGCTGCGCCAGCTGCGCAGCGAAGGCATCACGGTGCTGCTGGTCGAGCAAAACACCGAGCGTGCGCTGGCGGTGGCGGACGACATCTGCGTCCTCGAGTCCGGCCGCACCGTCTGGTCCGGCCGCGCCGAGGATGCCCGCAATGACCCCTCGCTGAGCGCGGCCTATCTGGGCCTGCACTGAAGGTCGGCGACCGCGGCGCGTCGCGCGATCAGAAATGCGCGCTCGCCACCCGCAGGAAGGCCTGCGCCGCGCCGCGCAGGCGTCCCTCCGCGGGAACGGCCACGACGATCTTCTGGCTCGGAATCACGCCGTCGAGAGGCTTGCACACGACGCGCTTGCCATCGTAGCTGTAGTCGCGGCTTGGCCGGGTAACCAGCATCGAGATCCCGTGACCGTTCGCCACCAGCGATCGCACCATCTCGATCGAGCGTGTCTCCATCGCCACGCGCGGAGTGACGCCGGCGAAGCGGAAGATCGACAGGAAATACTCCCTGCTGTGGGGCAGGTCGATCAGGATGAAGGGCTCGTCGGCCAGCTCTTCCACGGCGAGCACGGTCTGGCGCGCCAGGCGATGGGCGGCGGGGAGCAGCACGTACGGCGACTGCTCGCCGACAAGGTGCAGGGTGACCTGCCGGTTCAGGCCCGTGTCGTAGATCAGGGCGAGATCCAGCGTGCCGCGCTCGACCATGCTGACCAGTTGTTCGATGTCGCCCTCGACGAGCTTGAGATTCACGTCCGGGTATAGCTCACGGAAGGTGCGCATGATGGCCGGCAGGTACATCGGGCCGAGCGTCGTGAAGCCCCCCACCGACAGCTCGCCGGCCACCGCGTCGTCGATGCCGGCGCCCAGCTCGGCGACGCTCTGCAATACCGCCTGCGCCCGCCGGTAGCGCCGCATGCCGCTCGAGGTGAGCTCCAGCCCCTGCGCGTGAAGACGGTGGAAGAGCTTCTCCTTCCAAAGCGCCTCCAGCTCCTTGATCGCGTGGGAGATCGACGGCTGCGACACGTTGAGCGCCCGTGCCGCCTTCGCCGTGCTGCCATGCTGTGCCGCAGCGACAAAGTATTCAATTTCGCGCAGAGTGAAGGCTATCAAAATATCGAATTCATTCAATCATCAGACAGTGTTTTATTTTATACCCGCCTATCTCTAAGATCCATCTGGCGATGCGGCAAGGGTGTCCGCCGCGCGGCCTTGCGAAACACGGCGCCGGGCACTCCGCCGCAGCCGCGAATGACCGCAAGCGCCATCTCCATTCAGAGGAAAGCACATGAAGATCCTGGTACCCGTCAAACGCGTGGTGGACTACAACGTCAAGGTCCGCGTGAAGGCCGACGGCAGCGGCGTGGACGTCGCCAACGTCAAGATGAACATGAACCCGTTCGACGAGATCGCGGTGGAAGCGGCGGTGCGGCTCAAGGAGACCGGCATGGCGACCGAGGTGGTGGCGGTGAGCTGCGGCGTGGCCGCCTGCGCCGAGACGCTGCGCGCGGCGATGGCGATCGGCGCGGATCGCGGCATCCTGGTCGAGACCGAGGTCGAGCTGCAGCCGCTGGCGGTGGCCAAGCTCCTGAAGGCCGTCGCCGACAAGGAAGCGCCGCAGCTGGTGATCCTGGGCAAGCAGGCGATCGACGACGACGCCAACCAGACCGGACAGATGCTCGCGGCACTCGCAGGCTGGCCGCAGGCGACGTTCGCCTCGGAGCTCACCCTCTCCGACGGTCGCGCGCAGGTCACACGCGAGATCGACGGCGGCCTGGAGAGGCTGTCGGTGACGCTGCCCGCTGTGGTCACCACCGATCTGCGGCTCAATGAGCCGCGCTACGCCACGCTCCCGAACATCATGAAGGCGAAGAAGAAGCCGCTCGACACCGTGACTCCCGCAGCGCTCGGCGTGGACGTGGCGCCGCGGCTCACCACGCTCAAGGTGGCCGAGCCGCCGAAGCGCAGCGCCGGGGTGCGCGTGGCCGATGTGGCCCAATTGGTCGACAAACTGAAAAACGAAGCTAAGGTGCTCTGATCATGGCGATCCTGGTAATTGCGGAACACGACAACCTCTCGATCAAGGCCGCCACGCTCAACACCGTGAGCGCGGCCGCCAGGCTGGGCGGCGACATCCACCTACTGGTGGCCGGTGCCGGCTGCGGCGCCGCCGCCGAAGCCGCGGCCCAGGTGGCCGGCGTCTCCAAGGTGCTGGTATGCGATGCGCCGCACTACGAGGCGCAGGCCGCGGAAAACCTCGCCGAACTGGTGAAGGAGCTCGCCGCCGACTACAGCCACGTGCTCGCCCCGGCCACGTCCGCAGGCAAGAACCTGCTGCCGCGCGTCGCCGCGCTGCTCGACGTCGCGCAGGTGAGCGACATCGTCGCGATCGAAGCGCCCGACACCTTCGTGCGCCCAATCTACGCCGGCAACGCGCTCGCCACGGTGAAGAGCGCCGATACGATCAAGCTCGTCACCGTGCGCACGACCGCATTCGATGCCACCGGTACCGCAGCCGCTCCGGCGCCGACCGAGGCGGTGCCGGCCGCGGCCGACCTGGGCCTCTCCACGGTCGTGGGGCGGGAGATCACCAAGAGCGCGCGGCCCGAGCTGGGAGCGGCGAAGATCGTCGTCTCGGGCGGGCGGGGTCTCGGGAGCGGCGAGAACTACCACAAGCTGCTGGAGCCGCTGGCCGACAAACTCGGCGCCGCGCTGGGCGCCTCCCGCGCCGCGGTCGATGCGGGCTACGTCCCCAACGACTACCAGGTCGGGCAGACGGGCAAGATCGTCGCCCCGCAGCTCTACATCGCGGTCGGCATCTCGGGCGCGATCCAGCACCTGGCCGGCATGAAGGACTCGAAGGTCATCGTGGCAATCAACAAAGACCCCGAGGCGCCGATCTTCCAGGTCGCCGACTACGGCCTGGTGGGCGACCTGTTCGAGCTCGTGCCGGAGCTGAGCTCACTTCTCGTCTAGGCAGCGGCTCGACGCCGCTCCTCGCGCTTCGGCGGCGTCGAGCGGGCTCTGCCCCGGAGAGGTCGCCGAAGGTTCGGCCGGCTCGGCGAGTGCGCCATTCGCCGAGCCGCCTTTCTGTCCCGACACGGTAACCGCCCGCCGGCTCCATTTCTTCTCGAAGATCCTTCGTACCGTCCCCGATGCGGGCGCTGCGGCCTAGGCGACCCGAGTCTTGCGCGAGCAAGGCTCGGACACGAAAGCGGCCGCGGATGGACGGCTTGCTGCGCAGCTCACCGAGCTCTCAGTGGGGCTCGAGTTCGGCAGCGACGAGGTCCATCGTGCTGCACAGGACCAAGCACCTGGAGCCCACCTGGAATGCCGTCGTTCGGTAGCGCTTCGTCGAGGCTCGGGAGGACTAGGAAACGATGCCGCGATACAGCACGCCAACCCCTGCCGCGGCGAGCAGCACGGATATCCCCTTCCTGAGACGCGCGGGCGCGACGCGAGTCCTGAGCCGTGAGCCGATGAACAGGCCGACCAGGCAGAACGGTAGCAGGCCCAGCGCTGCAGTCAGGACCGACTCCTTTGCATAAAGCCCGGCCGTTCCGAAAGTCACGGCGCGGATGATGCTGCCCGATAGGATGATCACCGAGATAGTGGCGCGGAACTGGTTCAGATCCGCCAACCGACGCGACAGATAGACCGTGTAGATCGGCCCTCCCGTGCCGAACAGCGCGCTGAACACACCGCCGACGAGGCCGAATGGCATCGCCCAGTGGCCGCCGATGCCGCCACTGGCGGTACCGTTCGGCGCCACCAGGTTGCGCACCGCCACCAGCAGCACGAAGGTCCCGAGCGACACCAAGGGCCACTTCGGACCGAGGTCCGAAAGTATGGTGGTGCCGACCCCGATGCCTATCAACATCGTGGGAAACAGTCGGCGCAACTCGGCTGCGGACACGTGGCGCCAGTTTCTTGCGCCGACCCACGAGGTGCACAGCAGGTCGAACAGCACGACGAGGGGAACCGCGACCTGAAGTGGGACGAATTGCACCATGATCGGCACCGCGACCACCGCGGCGCCGAATCCGGTCAGCCCAAAGACTGTATACGCCAGGAATACGGTAAGCCCCAAGAGGGCCAAGAGTTCACTGCTCATTGGTCACCGACCCGACGCGTTGATCCACCCTCGCCACAGCGTGCTGCCCCTCCCCCTCGGCGGCCGAGCGCCCGCCGGCGTCATGCTCCTCGTGGCTACGGGTACTTTCCGGCGCTGCAGTTCCTTCACCACGTCGCCCTTGAAGGCATCCGGGGCAGAGATCCCGACGCCGTGCTCCAATCATCGAGACAGCGCTTCGTGCCATCCTGGACATCTCTCGCGCTGCACGGCCGGCCCGCCGCGAGTCGTCGAGATGCCCGGGAAAGCCGGATCGACTCGAGATCAGCTCAACCCGCCCTCGCACACGTACTTGATGTGTTGGTAGTCGGCGAGTCCGTGCACCGATCCCTCACGGCCATAACCGGATTCCTTGACACCGCCGAAGGGCGCGGCCTCCGAGGTCAGCGCTCCCTCGTTGACGCCGACGATGCCCGTCTCCAACGCCTGGCTCACACGCCAGATTCGCCTGGCGTCGCGCGTGTAGAAGTAGGCCGCCAGACCGTAGGGCGTGTCGTTGGCGCGAGCGATCACGTCCGCTTCGTCGGTGAATCGTGCAACCGCCACCACCGGGCCGAAGGTCTCTTCGCACGCGCAGGCCATCGTTGCATCGGCGCCCGTGAGGACCGTGGGCGCGTAAAAACGCGGCCCCAGTTGCTCGAGTCGGCGTCCACCGGTGACCAGCCGCGCGCCCTTGGCAAGCGCGTCGGCCACATGGGCCTCGATCTTGGCGACCGCACGCTCATTGATCATCGGGCCGATCTGGGACTCCGCCTGCGTGGCCGGGCCGACCCTGAGCGCCTCGACGCGCTCGACAAGCCGACCCACGAACTCGTCGTGCACAGCCGTGTGGACGAAGACACGGTTCGGGCAGACGCAGGTCTGGCCGCCGTTGCGGAATTTCGATGCCATCAGCCCCTGGACTGCCGCATCCAGGTCCGCGTCCTCGAAGACGATGAAAGGTGCATTTCCGCCGAGCTCGAGCGAGACTTTCTTGAGAGTGTCGGCCGAGCGGCGAGCCAGGTGTTTGCCGACAGCGGTGGAACCCGTGAAGGTGATCTTGCGCACGCGCGGATCTTCGAGCCATGCGTCCACCACCTCCGGCGTTCGTTCGCGCGACGCGGTGACGATATTGAGCACGCCAGCCGGGACGCCCGCCGCCTCGGCGAGCCCGACCAACGCCAGTGCGCTCAGGGGCGCGTCTTCCGCCGGCTTGCAGACCACCGTGCAGCCCGCTGCAAGCGCCGGCGCGATCTTGCGTGCGATCATCGCGGCCGGAAAGTTCCATGGCGTCACCGCGGCGACGACGCCGACCGGTTCACGCAGTGCCAGCATGCGCCGGCCCGCCACCGCCGCCGGAATGACGTCGCCGTTGGCGCGAGTCGCCTCTTCGGCGAACCATTCGATGTAGCTGGCTGCATAGGCGACTTCGGCGATTGCCTCGGCCAGCGGCTTGCCCTGCTCGCGCGCCAGAATGCGGCCGAGATCGGCCTGGTGGGTGACGACAAGGTCGTACCAGCGCTTCAGGCACTGCGCACGCTCCTTCGCCGGCACGAGGCGCCAGTTGGCAAAAGCTGCATGCGCGGCGTCGGCGGCCGCGCGCGCATCGTCGGCCCGACCGTCGGGCACTTGCGTGATCAGGGCTCCGTCGGCCGGATCGGTGACGTCGAGCCGACGATCGGCGTCCGACAACCACTTTCCACCGATGTAGTGGGCGCTGCGCTGCAGCGTCGGATGTTCGAGAACTAGCGTCATGAGTTATTCCTCGATGCCGGTCAAGGCCGGCGAGATGGCGTGAATGGAAATTTCCTACTTGCGGGCGGAACCACCTACGCCGTCCCACTGAACGCGTATGCACCGGCAAGGTATTGGCGAAGCGTTGTCAGCGGGGCCGCCGGCCCGGTGTCGATGCCTTACGCTGCGACCGATGGAAAGCACGATTTCATCGGTCGCAGTCTCATGGACGGACCACAGTCGCAATCCGTCCGAAAGCGTGCTGCCGGGTACATGGTCCGGGCAGTACGAACAACGCGATCAGCCGGGCGACGGAATCAGCCCCAGCGAAAGCCACGGCACGAAGGCGATGATCACCCATGAAACAACCAGACCGATCATGTAAACCACCGCGAAGCGCACCAGCTTGGAATATGGGATTCCGGTTACACCACTGGCCACGAACAGGTTGAGGCCGAACGGAGGCGTGATGAAGCCGATCGCGGCACCGACGAGGAAGATCACCGAGAAATGAACCGGATCGACACCTGCTGCAACCGCGATCGGCGCCAGGATGGGGGCGAAGATCACCGTCACCGGAAGGCTCTCGAGGATGCAGCCCGCGGCCAGCACGATTCCCATGCACACCAGCAGTACCACGATTTCGCCGTTACCGAACCAGGAAACGAAGGCCTGGACGGCCTCGGCCGCACCCAGCAGCCCGAACACCTGCTGCATGACGATCGAAATGGCGACCATCGGTGCCAACATGCCTGTGAGCTGCCCCGAACGAAGGAGGATGTCGGGCAAGGCCCTCCACTTGATCTCGCGCGTGATCATCAGGCCGGCAATCAGGCAGAAGCCCACGGTAATCGCTGCCGCTTCGGTAGGCGAAAAGATGCCCGAATAGATGCCGAAAATGACGATGAAGATGGCGAAGAAACCGAGGTAGGCCGAGCGCGCCGTCCGCAGCACACGTCCCATGTCCAGTGGCGAAACGGAACCCCAGCCGTTCTTTCGACACGTCCACCAGCATACGAGCTGCATCGCGATGACCATCAATATGCCCGGCAGGATGCCCGCGACGAACAGATCCGAAATCGACAAGTTCATCAGAAAGCCGTAAACGATGAAGATGATCGAAGGCGGAATGATGATGCCGACGGTGCCGCCGGCCGCGGCCGTGGCAGCTGCAAAGCGGGGGGCGTAGCCGTCCTTCACCAGCAGCGGATGCATGATGCCGCCGATGGTCGCGGTGGTTGCCGAGTTCGAGCCGGAGATGGCGGCGAACAAGCCGCAGGAACCGATCGTCGCCAATCCGAGGCCCCCGCGCATCCAGCTTAGACAGGCGTGCGCGAAGTTGGCCAGGCGGGTGGCAATGCCCGCTGCAGCGATCAGGTCACCCGTCAGGATGAAGAGCGGCAACGACAACAGGCCAAAGAAATTCAGCCCCTCGAACAGCGTGACGCCGATATTGGCGAGGGTGAAGTCGATGATCAACGAAACACCCGTGACCCACAGGGCAATCACCAGGAAGATCGGTACACCGAGCAGAAACAGGCCGACGACGCCCAACGAGATCAGCGTAATGAGCATTGAGTGGTCCATGTTGATTCCTCAGTCGCCGCCAATGCTCTGGATTTCAACCAGGAAGGGGTCACGCCGGCGAAAGCGTCCGATGTCTTCGTAGAGGTTCTGCAATGCGCGAAACATGAGCAGGGCCCAGCCGACCGGCGTGGCGAGATAGAACCACCACTGCATGACGTTATCGGTACCTTGCACGATGGCGAAGTTGTCGTAGGCGAGCTGCGTTTGTTCGATGGTGAAATAGGCGACGATCGTTCCGAAACCGACCCACAGAATCGCATCGAGCCACATCATTGCGAACTGCACGCCGTAAGGCATACGGAGCCGGAAGTCGTTGAATACCAGATGCGTACGCTTCTTCACGTTGTAAGCGCAGCCAATCCATGTGACCCACAGGAACAGGTAGATCGGGATCGACGAGCTCCAGGGAATCTGCGTGCTGAAGACGTAGCGCTCGAAAACCGCGTATACGATGATCAGAGACATGCTCGAGTAGGCGACGAGAATAAGCGTGCGTTCGGCGTGGCGATCAAGCCACCGAAGCAACGCCATCAGATAAGACATGGAGTTGTGTGCGTCAAGTTGTGCAAAAGGGTTGATCAGGTA
>DYFW01000319.1 GCA_020725005.1 Thiobacillus denitrificans | reverse complement strand
GCGGTCATGAATGCGGCGCGCGCTGCCGGTGCCGGCGAGACCGTTCGCGCGCCGCTGGTGCGCGAGGTGATTGCCGCGGCGCGGGACGCCGAGCAGGGAAAGGTGCCAACCGAAGAAGCAGTAGACCCATTCAAGGTGGCCGCAGAGCGGGAGGCGGCTCGGCAACGAGCAGAGAATGAGGCGGCTGTTGCACGGCGAAACGCTTGGAGATCGCGCGTACGAGCGTGGTTCGTGGCGGCTTCAGACGGCGACACCATATCCGACACCGGCACGGGACAGACGTACATGGTCGTCGAGAAGGTGCGCGGCAATGGAGTGCGCGTCAAGTCGCTGGTAGCTGTCGATGAGAACGGGAATGTGCTTCCTGATGGTCGCGCAGCCACCGGCATTTCGATGGTCGGCGACCGTATTGAGGGGTTGGACGACGGCGGAATTGACCAGGACACCGGGTCAGCGTTACTGGAGACGCCAGGGCAGAGTCTTGCGGCCTCGCTCGGCAAACTTCTTGAGAATGGCGATGCTGTAATTGGGCGCGCCAATAACGGGCAGCATGGCGGCGCTCCAGCCGAAGAAGCCGGCGGCGATCGGCCCGCTGAGCAGACGAGTTCGACGGCGCCCGCCCCGCCCGCCAAGACGCCGCTGGCTGCAGAAGTCGAGCGGCTGAAGCAGAAGAAGGCCGAGCGGCAGGCCGCCGCCGAGCAACAGCCAGCACCCGAAGCTGCACCGACTGCCAAACCCCCGGCCGCGCCAGCCCAAGCGCCCGAGCGCCGCAAGCCGCCGAAGAAAGAAGCCGAGGCCGCCGCCGAGCGAGAGGCGGCGCGCGCTGCCTACTTCACGCCGGGCAACGTGGTGACGAACAGCTACGGCGAGTTCGACGAAGTGCTCGCGTATCGCACGCCCGAGAAGCCCGGCGACCGGTGGAGCGTGCAGGTGCACGAAGTCCGCGAGGTCACGCCGAATAATTGGGTGCGGGTGGGCAAGCCGCATGATGCTCGCTGGCACTCGACTGAGCCCGAAGCGAAGAATCTGGAACGCGGCCCGGTCGCGCGCCTTCCCTACCTGGCCGGCCCCGAGGTCCCCTACACCGAGCCGCGCGCGGACGGGCAGGCGTTCCAACATGCTCCCGCCCGCGGCACGAAACCGGCCGAGCAGACTGCTGCCGAAGCCGGGCAAACGGAAGCGACTGCGGCAACGAAGAACACGATCTTCACAGAAGAGGCCGCCGAGGCTGCGCGCAAGGTTCTGCGCGCCAAGTTGCGCGGCCAACTGAACTCCGGGCTCGATCCAGAGCTGATGCAGGCCGGCATCACGCTGGCCGGGTATCACATCGAGCGCGGGGCTCGCACCTTTGCGGCCTTCGCGCGCGCCATGCTTGAGGACCTCGGCGAGGCCGTGCGGCCGTACCTGAAATCCTGGTATCTGG
>DYFW01000318.1 GCA_020725005.1 Thiobacillus denitrificans | reverse complement strand
CGCGATCCACGGCCTCGATCACGTCACCATCGAGATCAACCACTGCCGCAGCTGCGAGTAGCGTGGCGGTGCCGTCCCGCCAGCGTCGACTTTATAACCATGAAAATCTAAATATATGATTTAGTTTTTCATGGTAGTCTGTGGGCATGATCGAACGTCATGGCCATGCTCAAGCCATCCGCAGCCTGCTCGGCGAGTTCCCGATTGTCGCCATCATTGGTGCGCGGCAGACGGGCAAGACAACGCTGGCGCAGGCGGTTGGCAATGCCTTCAATGGCGCCACGCACCGCTTCGACCTCGAAGACCCGCGCGACGATGCGCGTCTTGCTTCCCCCATGCTGGCGCTGGAGTCGCTGGATGGCCTGGTGATCATCGACGAAGTGCAGCGGCGACCGGATTTGTTCCCGGTCCTGCGCGTGCTGGCGGATCGTGCGGGTACGCGGGTACGCTATCTGATTCTCGGCTCGGCAGCACCTGAACTGATCCAAGGCAGCGGCGAGAGCCTTGCCGGTCGAATTGCCTTCCATGAGCTGCCCGGGTTCGACCTTGCCGAAACCGGCGCGGAACAACTCGATACGCTCTGGCGGCGCGGCGGTCTGCCGCGTTCCCTGCTCGCGGCCAATGATGCGGCCAGCCTGCGGTGGCGACGCGAATACATCCGCGCCTATCTGGAACGCGATATTCCCGCCCTCGGCTTTCGGCTGGCGCCCGCCACCTTGCGCCGTTTCTGGAACATGCTTGCGCACTATTCCGGCCAGTTGTGGAACGGCGCCGAACTGGCGCGCGCGTTCGGCGTATCGGAACCGACGGTACGCCACTACCTCGATATCCTTGTGGCGACCTGCATGGTGCGCGTGCTGCCGCCCTGGTTCGAGAACGTCGGCAAACGGCAAGTGAAGGCCCCCAAGATCTATTTCGCCGACAGCGGGCTGTTGCATGCGCTGCTCGACATCGGCCAGGGTCAGGAGGCTTTGCTGAGTCACCCGCGCGTGGGCGCTTCCTGGGAAGGCTACGTCTTGCACCAGATCGTGTCCGCGCTCGACGCCGACTGGCGCGACTGTCATCACTGGCGCCTGCATACCGGCGCCGAACTCGACTTGCTGGTGACGCGCGGAGCGCGACGCCTCGGTTTCGAAATCAAGCGCACCGACGCGCCAAAGATCACGCCCTCGATGCGCTCCGCTCTGGAAGTGCTGCATCTGGACAAGCTGTATGTCGTTCATGCGGGCGCGACTGCTTGGCCCATGAACGAACGCATTGCAGCCGTACCGCTTGGCGGACTATTCGAAATCCTGCGCAACGAACGCGAACGCGGCTGAATTTACGATTGCCGTCCCGCCAGCGCCGACTTTTGCTGTAAATCTTGACCTTAATCAATTGAGAATGATTCTCATAATATAGAATGCTGTTACTTTTTCCCTGAC
>DYFW01000317.1 GCA_020725005.1 Thiobacillus denitrificans | reverse complement strand
CGCGAGCGCCCGGCGCCGCGCAGCGCCTTGGCGCAACTGGAGGCGTGGTGGTAACTTATCGCCGCGGCCGCCAGTGCCGGTCCTGATCCCATCCTGAAAGGGTTTCGCCATGTCCCGTCTGATCGCCTTGATTGCTTCGCTATTTCTTGCCTTCGCCCACGTCGGCGCGGCGGCGGCCCGCGATGCAGGCGGCCCGCTGCAAACCCGGTCGGTGCTCGCCCATCTGGCGGGCACGCAGGTGACCATCACCGCCATCGACAGCAGCGACCTCTACTCGACCATCGTGCCCAGCCTCGTCGGCCGCACGGGCGTCGTCCATGAACTGTCCAGCACCAACAACAAGCTCATCAGCCGCGACGGCGGCACCTGGTGGGCCGGCCCCGTGCTGCTCGACGGCGACACGATGGCCGCCTCCTTCAGCAAGGTCCAGATCTCGACCACGGCGACCCCCGTGGAAGTCTTCGACACCACGCCCGACCTGCTCGGCGTCAAGCTGACGCCGGTCACCAACGCGATCCCCGGCGCCTACGCCATCTCGAACACCATCAAGGTGACGGGCATCGAGGTCGACGTAAACATCAGCATCAGCGGCGGCGAATACGCGATTGATGGCGGCGCCTGGACCTCCGCGCCGGGTACCGTCAGTCTCGACCAGTCCGTCGCCGTGCGCGTCCAGGCCCCGAGCGGGCTGGGCGAAACCGCTTCCGCCACGTTGACCCTGGGTTCCGCTACCCCCCTCACCTTCAGTGTCACCACCGTCACCACCCCCGGCGACTATTCCCCCGACGCCTTCAGCTTCGCGGCGGTCGCCAACGTCGCGCCGAGCACGATCGTCGTATCGCCGACCACGGTCACGGTGAGCGGCATCACCGCCACCACGCCGATCGCGGTCAGCGGCGGGGAATACTCGATCAACGGCGGCGCCTGGACCTCGGCCTCCGGCACGGTGGCCCTCGGCAACCAGGTCAAGCTGCGTCTCACCGCGCCCGCCACCTACGGCGCCAGCGGCAGCGCGACACTGACCATCGGCGACGTTTCCGCGAGCTTCTCCGTCACCACCCGCACGTTCACCCCCGTCGCCGCCGTGACCGAAGTCTTCAGCAACGCCGGCACCGCCGCCAGCGTCGTGAACGGCATCGTACAGATCGTCACGGCACCGACCCAGCCTTTGGTGATTCCCTCCACGGTGACCCTCAATGCGGTCGTCAGCCTCAACACCAGCGCACCGATCCAGGTGATCTCCGGCGCCAACACCCTCGACATCGCGCGGCAGGAGACCGACACCGTGCTGCAAGTAGTCACCGTCGGCAGCGTCCCCGCCCTGATTCCGATCGCCGGCAGCGTCAGCATCGGCGCGCCCCAGGGCAACACCAGCATCCCGGTCGCTGGCGGCACGGAAGGCTCCGCCACCGTCGTCACCTCCACGGCGAACACCACCGTC
>DYFW01000316.1 GCA_020725005.1 Thiobacillus denitrificans | reverse complement strand
CCGGCGTCGGGATAGGCGCGCAGCACGCTGCGCCCCATGAAGCGCGTGTGTTCCGGCAGCCCCAGCAGGTCGAGCACCGTGGGCACGAGGGCGATCTGGCTGGCGAGCCGGGTGTCGGTGCGCGGCGCCACATGCGCCGGCGAATAGACGATCGCGGGGATGTGGTAGTTCTCCGGCGGCAGACTCGCGCGCCCCTTGCTCGACGCGCAGTGGTCGGCCACCAGCACGAATACCGTGTCCTTGAACCAGGGCTTGGTGCGCGCTTGTTCGATGAAGCGGCCGAGCGCCCAGTCGGAATATTTCACCGCGCCCTGGCGGCCGCGCGGCAGATCGATGCGGCCTGCGGGAAAAGTGAACGGCGTGTGATTCGACGTCGTCATCAGGTGCATCAGGAAGGGTTTGCCGCTGGCGGCGTCGCGGTCCATCTGCTCGAGCGCATAGTCGTACAGGTGCTCGTCGGCCACGCCCCAGATGTTGGCGAAGCCGCGGTGACGTTCGGGGAACTCGCCGCGGTCGATCGGACGGTAATGGTTGCCGCTGAAATAGGCGTCCATGTTGTCGAAGCGCGCGTAGCCGCCGTACATGAAGCGATTGACGTAACCGTGGTCGGCGAGCACCGCGCCCAGCGTTTCCAGGTTCCGGTTTTGCTTGCGCCAGATGATCGAATGCCCCGGCAGCGGCGGGATCGCGAGCGACAGCGCCTCCAGCCCGCGCACGGTACGGTTGCCGGTGGCGCGCAGGTTGGCGAGGAACAGGCCCGCGTCGGCCAGGCGATCGAGGTTGGGCGTGAGCCCCTGGGGGTTGCCGCCGTGTGCGGTGTAGCTCGACGACAGGCTTTCCAGCGTGACGATGACGACGTTTTTCGGCGGCGTGGCAGGCACGACGCGCGGCAGCTCGGCAACCGGATCGGCCGTGGGCTGCGGGCGGGTGGCGTAGAAGTCGAAATAGTCGATTTCGTTGTTGCCGAACGCGTAGGCCAGGCTGTAGAGGCCGTTGGCGGAAATCTCCTTCTGGTATTCATTGGCGCCCTGTCGCGCGTCGATCGACCACGTGACCGACACGGCAACGGCGGCCACGACACTCGCGACACCTGCCGCGAGGCGGCTGCGGCGCGAGGCGGTGGGCGTCGCTGCACGAACGAGCCAGCCGCGGCCCGCCCACACCAGCGCCAGCGTGACGAGGGCCAGCGCGCCGAGCAGGGTGCCGACCGGAAAGCTCTCGCGGATGTTGCCGACGACTTCGCGCGTATAGACCAGATAGTCGACCGCGATGAAATTGAAGCGCACGCCGAACTCATCCCAGAAGAACCATTCGGCCAGCACGCCGAAGCCGAGCGCGAAAAAAACCAGCGCCGCGACGGCCAATACCGTTGCGCGCCGTACGCGTCCGGGCGTCGTGCGCGTGCCGAGCGCCGCTTCGATCGCGAGCACGGCCGGCAGCAG
>DYFW01000065.1:4112-15466 GCA_020725005.1 Thiobacillus denitrificans | reverse complement strand
CGCTGTACGGCCGCGAGGCCGGCCCGGCGGCGGTGCTCGTCCTGCTCGGCTGCCTCGGCCTTTTGGTGCGCGGCCACGAACTCAACGCGCACACCGCGCAGTTCGCCGCCGCGGCGATCCTGCTCGACGGCCTCGTGCGCCTGCCCCAGGGCGCGCGCGGCGGTGCCGTGTTCGCCGTCGGCGCCGGATTGATGCTGCTGGCGGGCGGCGCGGTGGAGGCGCTGCTGTTCGTTCTGCTGGCGGCGGGCGCGCCCTGGCTGTTCGACGCCTACCGGGGCCCGATGGCACGGCGCGGGCTCGCCGTCGCGATCGGCGGCGCGCTGGTTTTCGGCGCGGCCTGGCTCGCAGTCCTGGTTTCGCAGGCGGCGCCGCTGGCGGCGGTGCTGGGTCTCGATCTCTGGCTTGCGCCCGGCCTGATGCGGCCCGCGTACTACCCGGCCCTGCTCGCCTGGTTCGCCTGGCCGGCGTGGCCGCTGGCCGCCTGGGCGCTATACCGGGAACGCCGGCAGTGGCGCACCCCGGGCATTGCGCTGCCGATGCTCCTGCTGGCAGGCTTGCTGGCGGTTTACGCCTTCGTCGCTTCGCCGGGCGAGGAACGCGGCCTCATCCTGCTGCTGCCGCTCGCGCTCTTGGGCGCGGCCGGCCTGTTCAGCTTGCGGCGCGGCGCAGCCAATGCGCTGCTGTGGTTCGGCCTGATGCTGTTCGGCTTTATCGGGCTGGTGTTCTGGGTGTACTGGAGCGCGCACGATTTGGGCACGCCGGCACGGCTCGCCGCGCGCCTGACACGGCTCGGCATGACCGACGTCGGCACGCTGCGGCCCTGGGCGCTGGCGCTCGGCGCGCTCGTGACGCTGCTGTGGGTCGGCTTCCTCGTTCGCGTCGAACGCTCGCCCCTGCGCCCCGTGCTGGTGTGGACGACCGGCCTGACGTTCATCTGGGTACTCCTGATGGCCCTGTTCCAGGGGCCGCTCGACCGCCGCCTGTCGTACGCCGGCGTGGCGGCGCAACTGGCGGCGCGGGTGCCGGCCGACGCCTGCATCCAGACCCACGCGGTGCGCGGCACCCAGCGCCAGCTGCTCGCCTACCACAGCGGACGCTATCTGGTGCCGGCCGACCTCGGCTGCGACTGGCTGCTGGTCGAGACGCGCGAGCGCGAGGCCGAGCCGCATGTTTCGCCCAACTGGGTCAAGCGCTGGGAAGGCGCCCGTCCCGGCGACCGTTCCGACCGCTTCCATCTCTATGTCCGCCGCTGAAACGCTCGCCGCCGTCATCCTCGCCGGCGGCCGGGGCAGCCGCATGGGCGGCGCCGACAAGGGCCTGGTCGAATTCCGCGGGCGGCCGCTGGTCGAATGGGTGATCGACGCGCTCGCGCCCCAGGTCGACGAACTCGTGATCAGCGCCAACCGCAACCTCGAGCGCTACGCCGCCTATGGCCACCGCGTCGTGGCGGACACCTTGCCCGATTATCCCGGCCCGCTCGCCGGCGTGCTGGCGGCGCTGGACACGGTCGATGCGCGATGGCTGCTGGTGGCGCCGTGCGACACCCCGCATCTGCCGGCCGATCTGGCCTTGCGCCTGCTCGGGGCGGCATGTGTCGAGGACGTGCCGCTGGCGGTGGCGGCCGACGACTCGCGCCTCCATCACAGCTGCTTCCTCGTGCGCACCGACCAGCGCGACGGCCTCGCCGCCTTCCTGGCGACGGGGGAACGCGCAGTGCACAAATGGCAGGCCGGCCTCGCCTCGACGGTCGTGCGCTTCGACGCGGCCTGCTTCGCCAATGTCAACCGGCCGCAGGATCTGCAGGCCGGCTGACACCCGGCCGGCGCGGGGCCTGGCGCCTCGTGCGTTTCGCTAGTGTTGCCACAACCAGGAGGACCATGCCATGAAGACTGCCATTCCTTTCGCATTGCTTGCCGCGGCGCTGCTGCTGGGCAGCGTGCCGGCCGCCGCCGACGGAAAAGCCGCGCCGTGGGGGCGGGCGACGTTGCAGCAGACGGCCTATGCGCCGCAAAAAACGGTCTACGACGTCGCCGTGTCCAGCGCGAAGGCACTCGAAGGCGTGATCGACCGCGTGAGTTTCCTCAACAACCTCTACGAGGCCAATCCCTTCGATTCCGCCATCGTCGTGGTGCTTCACGGCGACGAGATCCCGCTGTTCGCGATCCGCAACCTGGGCAAGTACCGGGAATTGATGGAACGCGCGCGCAGCCTCACCCAGGCCGGGCCCGTCGAATTCCGCATGTGCGTGGTGGCGGCGCGCTCGCGCGGCTTTGCGCCGGCGGACATCCACGGTTTCGTGAAAATGGTGCCGATGGCGGACGCCGAAATCGTCAGGCTGCAGCGCGAGGAAGGCTATGCCTACATGCGCTGACGTTCGCGGCGTCGTTTTCGCGTGCGCCCTGCTGGCGGGCGCGCCGGCCGTGGCCGCCCAGCCGGCGGACACACCCTGCGCGGCGGTCAGCCCTGCCGGCTCGCGCCGATCTCGCCGCAGTATTGCTGCAGGTGCTCGGGCACGCCGGGGGGGCACTCGCCGCATGCGCGGTTGCCCGGCACGGCGTAGTCGATGAACTTGGGGTAGGCGAGCTTGAGGCCGTTCATCAGCGCGACGAATTCCTCCAGCGTGCGCTCGCCGCCGAGGCGGGGGTTGCGCGCCTTTTCCTGGGCGATGCTGCTGACCCGGCGCTGTTCGTAATCGTGCGCGGGATACACCAGCGTGTCGTCGTCGTAGGCGAACAGCTTGTCGCGCACCGAGTGGTACAGCGCCACCGGGTCGCCGCTCTGGAAGTCGGTGCGGCCGCAGGCCTCGATCAGCAGCGCGTCGCCGGTGTAGAGGCGCCCGGCGTGAAAATAGGCGAAATGGTTGTCGGTGTGGCCGGGGGTGTGGATCGGCTGGAGCTCGATCGACCCCATCCTGAACGGTACGCCGTCGACGATGCCGACGTCGGTGCAGGGCAGCGCGTCGAGCGCGGGGCCGGCGACCTGGCTGCCGGCGATGGCCTTCAGCTTTTTCGCCGAGGTGATGTGGTCGGCGTGGATGTGCGTCTCGACCGTGTACGCGAGCCTGAGGCCGAGCTTGTTGACTTCGGCGAGATCGCGTTCCCAGGTCGGCAGCACCGGGTCGATCAGCAGGGCCTGGCCCGTCTCCTCGCAGCCGAGAAGATAGGTGTAGGTGCTGGAAACCGGTTCGAACAATTGCCTGAAAATCATGTGCGTCTCCTGAAATGTCTCAACTTGCGGCAAGCGCCTGGTCCAGAAGTTCCACCCAGTGCACCACCGGCAGCGCGGTGCCCGACTGCAGGTGCGTGAGGCAGCCGATGTTGGCGGTGGCGATGCATTCCGGCCCGCCGGCGGTCAGGTGGCCCAGCTTGCGGGCCTTGAGCTGATTCGCGATGGCCGGCTCGAGGATCGAATAGGCGCCGGCCGAGCCGCAGCACAGGTGTTTTTCCGCCACCGGGACGAGTTCGAAGCCGGCGTCCATCAGCAACGCCTCGACGCCGCCGCCGAGTTTCTGACCGTGCTGCAGCGTGCACGGCGGGTGGTAGGCGATGCGCCGCGCCCCCGCGCGGGCGCCGAGCGCCTTCAGCGCGTCGCGTTCGGCGACGAGGATTTCGGAAATGTCCCGTGTCGCGGCGGCGACGCGCGCGGCCTTCTCCGCGTAGACCGGGTCGTTGCGCAGCAGCCAGCTGTAGTCCTTCACCATCGCGCCGCAGCCGGAGGCGGTCATCACGATGGCTTCGACGCCGGTGTCGAGCTGCGGCAGCCAGGCGTCGATGTTGCGGCGCGCGGCGGACAGCCCGGCATCGGTGTCGTTGAGGTGATGCGGCAGCGCGCCGCAGCAGCCGGCCTCGGCGGCGACGCTGAGCGAAATCCCCAGCCGGTCGAGCACGCGCGCGGCGGCGGCGTTGATGTTGGGCTTGAGGCCGGGCTGCACGCAGCCGGCGAGCACCAGCATGCGGCGCGCGTGACGCGGCGCGGGCCAGATGCCGGCGTCTTCCGCCGCGGGAACGCGGGATTTCAGGAAACCCGGCAGCAGCCCGCGCACGGCCTGGCCGGCCTTCAGCGCGCCGTTGAACAGCCGGGGCGTGCCGAGGCCGATTTTCAGCGCCGCGCGCGCGGCGGCCGCGGCAGGATCGCGGCCGACTTTTTCCTCGACCAGATGGCGGCCGATGTCGAGCAGCTTGCCGTATTCGACGCCGGACGGGCACGTCGTCTCGCAGTTGCGGCAGGTCAGGCAGCGGTCGAGGTGGCGTTGGGTCCTGGCGGTCGGCGCCGCGCCTTCGAGCACCTGCTTGATGAGGTAGATACGGCCGCGCGGCGAATCGAGCTCGTTGCCGAGCACCAGGTAGGTCGGGCAGGTGGCGAGGCAGAAGCCGCAGTGGACGCAGCTTCGCAGGATGCGCTCGGCGATTTCGCCGTCGGCGGTGTGGCGGAAGGTTTGCGCGAGCGTCGTCTGCATGTCAGAAGTCGGGATAGAGCCGGCCACGATTGAGGATGCCGCGCGGGTCGAAGCGCTGCTTGAGCGCGCGGTGCACGGCGAGAAGCGGCGGCGCGAGCGGCGCGAACACGCCGTCCGGCGGCGCGTCGCCGCGGAACAGCGTGGCGTGGCCGCCACAGCCGCGGGCCGCGTCGCGCAGCACGGCGGCGGGCAGGTCGCTGGCGAGCCAGCGCACCGCGCCGCCCCACTCGATCCATTGCGCGTCGCCGAGTCCGAGCGGGCCTGCAGTCGGGCGCACGGCGAGTCGCCACAGTGGGCGCTTGTCGAAGAAGGGCGTGGCCTGGTCGCGCAGGCGCTGCCAGAAGCCGGTGGCGTCCTTCATCATTTCGCCGCCGAGTTTCGCCTGCGCGGCCTGCACCGCGGACGCCGCGCCCGACAGGCGCACGGTCAGCACGCCGGCATGCCAGGACGTGGCCGACAGCGGCAGCGGCTGGCCGGCCCATTCGTTCATGCGGCGGATCGCGCCGGCCTCGTCGAGTTCGAACTGCAGCGAGATTTCTGCCGCCGGCTTTGGCAGCACCTTGAGCGAGACCTCGGTCAACACGCCGAGCGTGCCGAGCGCGCCGGCCATCAGGCGCGAGACGTCGTAGCCGGCGACGTTCTTGATGACCCGGCCGCCGAAGCCGAGCGGCTGGCCGGTGCCGTCGATCATGCGCACGCCGAGCACGAAATCGCGCGCGGCGCCGGCGTAGGGGCGCCGTGGTCCCGACAGCCCGGCGGCGATCGCGCCGCCGAGCGTCGCGCGCATCGTCGTGGCGCCGGACACGGCGGGCCGGCCGGCGAGTGGAAATTCGCCGTAGTGCGGCGGCTCGAACGCCAGCATCTGGCCGTGCCCGGCGAGCAGCGCCTCGATCTCCGCCAGCGGCGTGCCGGCGCGCGCGGTCAGCACCAGTTCCTTTGGCTGGTAGTCGACCACGCCGGAAAGCGCGCGGGTCGAGAGCACCTCGCCCTCGTCGGCGTTGCCGTAGAAGCCCTTGCTGCCGCCGCCCTGGACGATGAGCGGCGTGCCTGTCGCATGCGCAGCGCGGATGCGCTCGATCAGCGCGTCTTCCATCAGAACCTCGGCAGCTCGGGGTGCGGCAGGCGGCCGGCGGAGACGTGCATCGCGCCCCATTCGGCGCAGCGGTGCAGCTCGGGCACGGCCTTGCCGGGGTTGAGCAGGCGGCCGGGGTCGAACGCGGCTTTCACGTCGTGAAAGCGCTGCAATTCCGGCGAAGCGAACTGCGCGCACATCTGCTTGATCTTCTCGACGCCGACGCCGTGCTCGCCGGTGATGGTGCCGCCGACTTCCACGCACAGCTCGAGTATCCTGCCGCCGAAGGTCTCGGCTTTTTCCAGTTCGCCGGGCCGGTTGGCGTCGAACAGGATGAGCGGATGCAGGTTGCCGTCGCCGGCGTGAAACACGTTGGCGACCGCCAGGCCGTATTCGGCGCTCATCGCGGCGATGCGGGTGAGCACATGCGGCAGTTGCGAGCGCGGGATGGTGCCGTCCATGCAGTAGTAGTCGGGTGCTAACCGCCCCACCGCGGGGAACGCGGCCTTGCGCCCGGCCCAGAATTTCGCGCGTTGCGCGTCGTCCTCCGCGGTACGGATCTCGGTCGCGCCGGCGGCCTTGAGCACCTGCCGCACGGTGGCGATGTCGTCCGAGACTTCCTCGTTCACGCCGTCGACTTCGACCAGCAGCAGCGCCTCGGCCAGCGGATAGCCCGCGTGGACGAAGGCTTCGGCGGCCTCGATCGCGAGGCGGTCCATCATTTCCAGCCCGGCCGGAATCACCCCCGCCGCGATGATGTCGCCGACCGCCGCGCCGGCCCGCGCCACGTCGTCGAACGCGGCGAGCACCACCTGCGCGCGTTCGGGACGCGGCAGGAGCTTCACCGTCACCTCGGTGATCACCGCGAGCATGCCCTCCGAGCCGGTCAAGAGCGCCAAGAGATCGTAACCGGGGGCGTCGAGCGCATCGCTGCCGAGTTCGAGCACCTCGCCGGCGATCGTCAGCGCGCGCAGCTTGAGGACGTTGTGCACGGTCAGCCCGTATTTCAGGCAATGCACGCCGCCCGAGTTTTCAGCGACGTTGCCGCCGATCGAGCACGCGATCTGGGAGGACGGGTCGGGCGCGTAGTAGAGGCCATGCGGCGCGGCGGCTTCCGAAATCGCGAGGTTCCTCACGCCCGGTTCGACCACTGCGGTGCGCGCAAGCGGATCGATCGCCTTGATGCGGTTGAGCTTGGCCAGCACCAGCAGCACCGCGCCGTCGACCGGCAGCGCGCCGGCGGCGAGCCCCGTGCCCGCGCCGCGCGCGACCACCGCGACCTGCTCCGCGTGGCACAGCCGCAATACCGCCGCGACCTGGGCCTCGGTTTCCGGCAGCGCCACCACGTCGGGCGTGTTGCGGTAGGCCGACAGGCCGTCGGATTCAAAGGGCACGACATCCTCGCGTTCGAACAGCACCGCGTCGGGCGGGAGCAGCGCGCGCAGGCGGGTGACGAAGGCGGGGGAGAGCATCGATGCGCGGAAAACGGAAAACAGGAAAGCGGCAAGTGTAGCCGCGACAGCGCGTTGCGGCGAATGCGCCGCGTCGCAACTTCGCCAAACGGCAATGTTCGCGCCAGCGCCCGGCGAGTTTCGCTGCGTAGCCTTCACATCACGGCACTTGCGCCGCATCGATGATGAAAGGAAACACCATGAAACGCACTGCAAAAATCCTCACCGCCGTCACCCTCGTCTCCGCGCTGGCCGCCGGCACCGCCTTTGCCACCGGCGCGATCAAGCTGCCGGACGAGGTGAAGTCGTCCAGCATCAAGCTGCCTGAAGGCCTCGAAACCCAGGCCGAGTTCGCGAAACACGCCCGCGTCACGCAGCAAGAGGCCGAAGCCGCTGCGCTGGCGGTGCAGCCGGGCAAGGTGATCAAGGCCAAGCTCGACGACGAGGATGGGTATCTCGTCTGGCAGATCGACGTGAAGCACGCGAAAGGCGTCACCGAGATCGCGGTCGACGCCGGCAACGCGAAGGCACTCGCCGCCGAGGCCGAGGACGACGACCACGAACGCAGCTAAACCACCGCCGGCCGCAAGGCCGGCTTTTCTTTGCTTGCTGAAAGGAGCCCGCATGACCCGCCACGCTTTCCCGATGATCGCCCTGCACTGGCTGACCGCGCTCGCGGTCGTCGTCGCCTATGTTTCCAGCGGCGACCCGAGCAAGGCCAGCCACGCGCTATCCGGCCAGATTCACGTGACGAGCGGATTCGCGGTTTTTCTGCTGGTGGCGCTGCGCCTGCCGCTGCGGCTGTTGATGGGCGTGCCGGCTGCCGTGCCCGGTCCGCGCTGGCAGCAGCGCGCGGCGCGCGCGGCGCACGGCGCGCTCTACGCGCTGCTGTTCGCCGTGCCGCTCGCCGGCTGGGCGGAACTTGCCGACAAGGCCCACGCGTTCAGCGTGCTGGGCTGGGCGCTGCCGCTGCCCGACGCCGGCGCGCTCTGGGTGCGCGCGCTCGGCGCGGCGCATACCACGCTGGGCGACGCGCTGGTGTGGCTCGCCGGGCTGCACGCGGCAGCCGCGCTCGCCCACCACTATGTGCTGCGCGACGGCACGCTGGCGCGCATGTTGCCCCGGCGCGGTTGACCCATGCAGAACCCCTGCACCACATCAAATCCAAGGGAGGTTTCAGATGAATACCCAGACCAACAATGACTCGAGCGACGCGCTCGCCAAGGTGCCGGAAGTCACGCTCACGTTCTGGGCGGTGAAATCCTCGCCACCACGCTCGGAGAGACAGGCGGCGACGCGGTATCGATGTCGATGCAGCTCGGCTATCTGGCCGCCACCGGCATATTCGCCACGCTGTTTCTCGTCTTCGTCGGCGCGCAGATCCGCGCCCGGCAATACCACCCCGCGCTGTACTGGGCGACGATCATCGCCAGCACCACGGTCGGCACGACCATGGCCGATTTCTTCGACCGCTCGCTCGGCATCGGCTACGCCGGCGGCGCACTGGTGTTTTCCACGCTGCTCGCCGGCGTGGCGCTGGCGTATTACAGGACGCGCATCTCGCGCGCCGCGCTGTTCTGGGCCGCGTTCATCCTCACCCGCCCGCTCGGCGCGGTAGTCGGCGATTTCCTCGACAAGCCGGTCGCCGCCGGCGGGCTGGAACTGTCGCGCTACACCGCGTCCGCCGTGCTCTTCGCCGCCATCGTCGGCCTGCTCTGGCTGGTCCCGCAACGTGCCGCACGGCGCGCGCATTGAGCCGTTGCGGCGGCAAGGTATTGCCGCCCTACTGCCGCCGCTGCAGGGCGGAAAACCCTTACCGCCGTGCATGCCCACCCCACAAGGAGACCCTCATGAATCCCGCCACAATCGCGCCCTCGCCCGTCCGCGCCCTCGTCAACAAGGTGCCGGAAATCACCCTCGGCTTCTGGGCGATCAAGGTGCTCGCCACCACCGTCGGCGAAACCGCCGCCGACTACCTCAACTTCAACCTCGGCATCGGGCTGACCAACACTTCGCTCGTCTTGGCCGCGCTGTTCGCCGTCGCGCTCGCGTTCCAGGTGCGCGCGCAGACACTCCATCAGTCGCTGTACTGGCTGGTGGTGGTGCTGGTGAGCGTGGTCGGCACGCTCATCACCGACAACCTCGTCGATCATCTCGGCGTGCCGCTCGCGGTGTTGACGCCGATTTTCGCCGTGGCGCTCGCCGCCACCTTCGGCGTCTGGTACGCGCAGGAAAAAACCCTGTCGATGCACCACATCGACACGCCGACGCGCGAAGGCTGGTACTGGCTGGCGATATTGCTCACCTTCGCGCTCGGCACGGCGGCAGGCGATCTGGCGGCGGAAACCCTGAAGCTCGGCTACCTCAATTCGACCCTGCTGTTCGTCGCCGCCATCGCGCTGGTCGCGGTTGCGCACTACGTATTCCGGCTCGGCGCGGTCGCGGCCTTCTGGATCGCCTACGTGCTCACCCGCCCGCTCGGCGCGTCGTTCGGCGACTGGCTGGCGCAGCCGCTGGCGAGCGGCGGGCTGGGGCTGGGGACGACCCACACCAGCCTGGTATTTCTCGGCGCGATCCTGCTGCTGGTGGCGACTCTGGCGCAAGCCGGCTGCGGTGCGCGCCGCCGACTGACACGGCGGGAACCGAACGCGCCGCGGGCCGTCCGACACGGGCGGCCCGTTTGTTTTGTGGAGTCTTCATGCGCCCCAATCTCTCGCATCACATCCTGCCGAACTCGTCGATGATGCTGGGCGTGTGCATGACCGTCATCAGCATCATCAAGGTCGTCGGCGTGCGCCACGGCCAGAACAGGATCGCCGAAGCCTTCGCTCTCGATTCGCTGTGCTTTCTCATCAGCGCGGTACTGTCCTACGCGTCGATGCGCTTCGAGGCGCGCGAAACCCGCTCGGTCACGCTGGAGAAGCTCGCCGATATCTCGTTCGTGATCGGCCTCCTGTTCATGACCGTCGCGGGCTTCGTGCTCGCGTACGAGTTTTTCTGAACCGGGTGGGTGCCGGTTTAACCGAAGATGTGACCCTTGCTGGCAAGGCCGTGGACGGAACCTGGAGGCAGGCTTCGTCGGGAAAGTATTCCCGACCTACAGAGATTCCGTAGGGCGGCAATCCCTTGCCGCCGCAGTCGGATGTCATCCGCCCCGTTCGCGCGGCAACACCACCCCGGCGTCGAGCCCGCCGCCGGGCGTGTCGGCGAGATCCAGCGCCCCGCCGTGGGCGCGCGCCACCGCTGCGGCGAGCGCGAGGCCCAGCCCGCTGCCGGGCTGGCTGCGGGCGGCGTCGCCGCGCGCGAAGCGCGCGACCAGCCGGGTTTTGTCGGCATCGCTCAAGCCCGCGCCGTGATCGACGACGGCGAGCCGGACGTGCCCGTTCCCTTGCGTCATGCGCACTTCGATCGAGACATCGGGCGCGGTGTACTTGAAGGCGTTGTCGAGCAGGTTGGCGAGCGCCTGGGCGACGAGGCGCGCATCACCCTTCACCGGCGCGGCACCGGCGAGATCGAGGGTGAACGGCCGCCCGGCGTCTTCCGCTTCGGCGGCGTAGAGCTCGGCCACCGTGCGCGCGACCGTAGCCAAATCGAAGGTCTGCGGCGCGACGATTTCGCCGCCGGCTTCGAGCCGGGCGATGGACAAGAGTGCGTCGAAGGTGCGCATCAGTTCGTCGGCATCCCTCACGGTCTGGTGCAGCGCGGCGCGGTAGGCGGCGGCGTCGCGCGGCGCTTCGAGCAGCACTTCGAGACGGGTTTTCAGCCGTGCGAGCGGCCGGCGCAGGTCGTGCGCGACGTGGTCGGAGACGGCGCGCACGCCGGCAACCGCCGCCTCGATGCGCGCGAGCATGTGGTTCAAGTGGCCGGCGAGCAGGTCGAATTCGTCGTTGCGGCCGTGCGTCTCGACGCGCCGCGTGAGGTCGCCGCGGGCGATCGCGCCGGCGGTGCGGTTGATCGCGTCGACGCGCGCGAGCCATTGCCTGCCGAGCGCGAAGCCGAAGCCGAGCGCGAGCGCGGCGGCGAGCGTCAGGATTGCGCCGGCGGCGATGAAGCTGGCTTCGCGTGCGTCTTCCGCCGCGCCCGGCTCCTGGGCGACGACGAGCCGCGCGCCGCCGGGAAGCACGCTCGCGCGCGCGATGAGGTCGAGGGTTTCGTTGTGGCCGGGTTCGTCGTGCTCGGCAACGAGGCCGCGCACGCGGTGCGCGCGCCCGTCGGGTGCGAGGCCGGGCGGCCACGCCGCGAGGTCGCCGGCGAGCGTGCGGCCCCGTGCGTCGAGCAGCAGGTAGTGGCGGGTATCGTGGGCGTCGCTGCGGGCGGCGAGCCGGTCCTTCAGGGCGGGTAACGGCAGCGCCGCGAGCGCGCCGGCTTCGCTCGC
>DYFW01000065.1:0-4012 GCA_020725005.1 Thiobacillus denitrificans | reverse complement strand
CTGGCTGTCGACGACGTTGGTCTGCGGGTCGAAGTGCAAATCCCACACCTGTTCCAGCAGCATGGTGCGGGTGACGATGCGCCCGGCGCGGCGCATCAGGTATTCGAGCAGGCGCAGCTCGCGCGGTTGCAGGCGGATGAGCTGGCCGGCGCGGGTGACGCGGCGGCGTTCCAGATCGAGTTCGAGGTCGGCGACTTTCAAGACGCCCGGCGCGACCGTTTCCGCCGGCTGCGCGCGCCGCGCCAGCGCCTCGACGCGCGCCAGCAGCTCGGAAAACGCATACGGCTTGACCAGGTAATCGTCGCCGCCGGCGCGCAGGCCCTCGACGCGCTGGTCGACCTGACCCAGCGCGGAGATCAGCAGCACCGGGGTGGCGCGGCCGTCGGCGCGCAGCATGCGCACCAGCGCCAGCCCGTCGCGGCGCGGCAGCATGCGGTCGACGACGAGCACGTCATAGTCGCCGGCGAGCGCGAGTTGCAGGCCGGTTTCGCCGTCGTGCGCGGCGTCCACCGTGTGGCCGGCCTCGACGAGGCCCTGGCGCAGGTAGCCGGCGGCGGCGACGTCGTCTTCGATGAGGAGCAGGCGCATGCGGCAAGCATAGCCGAGCCGCCGCCAGGCGAACATGACCATTCGGCAAGCAGACGCCTGTTGATCCGGCAACATTTGTCCGAGAGTGCGCGTAGGTCGGCAACACGTTGCCGACGCAGGCTGGCGGGATGTCGGCAAAGTATTGCCGACCTACGGCCGCACAATGCTATCCGGTATGAAACGTGCCGAATCGATAGAATGGCCGCATGGATATGTCCGCCCTGGTGGCGCAATACGGCTTGTTCGCGGTATTCGCCGGCACCCTGCTGGAAGGCGAGGCCGTGCTCGCGCTGGCCGGTTACGCTGCGCATCGCGGTTACCTCGACTTTGCTCCCGTGGTGGCGGTGGCGTGGGTGGGCGGCGTGGCAGGCGACCAGTTCTATTTCTGGCTGGGCCGCCGTCATGGCCGGCGGCTGCTGGCGCGCCGCCCGGCGCTCGCGGCCAGGCTGGCGCGCGCCACCGGGCTGATCGAACGCCACCCGACCGCGGCGATCCTGGCGATGCGTTTCCTGTGGGGGCTGCGCACCGCGCTGCCGGTGGCGGCCGGCATGAGCCGGGTGGCGGGCGGGCGTTTCGTCGTGCTCAATCTCGTCTCCGCCGCGTTGTGGGCGCCGCTCGTCGCCGGGCTGGGCTGGCTGTTTGGCGCGGCGATGGCGCGCGTGCTCGGCACGCTGGAGCAGGTGGAAATCGCGTTGCTCGGGTTGGTGTTGGCAATAGCGTTTTTTCTGGCCTGGCGGCGCGCGCGATGAAGCTGCTGCCTTTTCCGCATCCCGATCTGCATCCGCTGGCGCGCCTGCGCGCCTGGCATCGCATTCTGCTGGGTGCGGCGGCGGGAGGTCTTGCTGTTGCGTTCTTCCCCGCCAGCGGGTGGGAGGCGCGCGCGCTGGGTGGCTGGCTCGTCGGCGCGCTGGTCTACCTGGGCGTGGCGTGGTGGGGCGTGGGCCGGCTCGACGCCGCGCAAACCCGCCGCCGTGCGTCGAGTTTCGACCCCGGCGCGAGCGCGCTGTACGCCCTGCTGGTGGCAACCGCCTTCGTCAGTCTGGGCGGCGTGTTGCTGGTGACCGACGCGGCGCGCAGCCTGAGCGGCCTGGCGCGTTGGGGGCACATCGCGCTGGCGCTGGCGGCGCTCTCCGCAACCTGGCTTCTGATCCAGACCGTGTTCGCGCTGCGCTACGCGCGCCGCTACTACGCCGGCGATGCCGGCGGGCTGCAGTTTCCCGGCAACGCGGCCCCGTCCTATCTCGACTTTGCCTACTTCGCCGCCGTCATCGGCATGACCTCGCAGGTGTCCGACGTCGCCGTCGCCAGCGCGGCGATGCGGCGGCTAACCCTGGCGCATGGCCTGGTCGCTTTCGGCTTCAACCTGCTGGTGCTGGCGCTGACGCTCAATCTCGTCGCCAGCGCGCTGTAACACGCCGCGCTTGCCTCGCCGTCGCGAGTTTGGCATCGTGCCCGCATGCCCAAGCCCGCTACCCCCCACGAAATCGCCGCCTGGCTGCTGATGGCCGCAGGCCTGCTGCTGACGCTGCGCCTGCACCTGCTGCCCGCGCTGCTCGCCGGCCTGCTGGTGGTGCAGCTGGTGCACCTGCTGGCGCCGCGCATCGTCCTCGGCAAGCTCGGCCACACCTGGTCGAAAGTGCTGGTCGTCTCGTTGATCACGCTCGCCGTGCTGGGTGCGCTGGGGGGGCTCACCGCCGGCGCGATCGTCTACCTGCGCACCGAGGGCGGGGTCACCGGCTTGTTGACCAAGATGGCCGAGGTGATTGAAAACTCGCGCGAACTGCTACCGCCGTGGGCGGCGGCCTGGCTGCCGCAGGGCGACGAATCGGTGATTCGTGCCGGCCTGGTCGAGTGGCTGCGCACGCATGCGCAGGACCTGCGCCGGCTGGGCGGCGACGCCGGGCGCGTGCTGGTATTGATGCTGGTCGGCCTCGTCATCGGCAGTTTCGTCGCGCTGCGCGAGGCCGCGCCGCACCATGCGCTGGCGCCGCTGGCGCAGGCGCTCGCCGAGCGGGTGCGTCGCCTCGCCGACGCGTTTCGCCGCGTCGTCTTCGCGCAGGTGCGGATTTCCGCGCTCAATGCCTTTCTCACCTGGCTTTATCTGGGCGTGCTGCTGCCGCTGTTCGGCGTCGAGCTGCCTTTCGTCAAGACCATGGTGCTCGTGACGTTCATCGTCGGCCTCCTGCCGGTGCTCGGCAACCTGATCTCCAATACCGTCATCGTCATCATCTCGCTGTCGCACTCGCTCCAGGTCGCCGCCGGCTCGCTCGTTTTCCTGGTGGTGATCCACAAGCTCGAATATTTCGTGAATGCCCGTATCATTGGCGGCCAGATCCAGGCGCGCGCGTGGGAGCTGCTCATCGTCATGCTGGCGATGGAGGCCGCGTTCGGCGTGGCCGGCGTGATTGCCGCGCCCGTGTTCTACGCCTATGTGAAAAAAGAACTCTCGGACAGGAACCTGATTTAAATGGCTAGCGATTCGGAATCCCTCGTCATCACCGCCAGCGGCGAAGACAAGATCGGCCTCGTGGAAGGCCTCACCCGGCGCATTTCCGAGGCCGGCTGCAACATCGAGGAGTCGCGCATGGCGGCGCTCGGCGGCCGTTTCGCCCTGCTGATGCGCGTGACCGGCAGCTGGGACGCGCTCGCCAAGCTCGAGGCCCGCCTGCCGGCGGTGGGCGAGGAGCTGGGGCTGGCGATCATCCAGCAGCGCACCCGTGGCGCGACACGCGACAAGCCGCTGATTCCCTACATGGTCGAGGTCACCGCGCTCGACCAGCCCGGCATCGTCAACAGCCTGGCCAATTTCTTCGCCCGGCTGCGCATCAACATCGAGTCGCTCGAGACCGATACCTACCCCGCGCCGCATACGGGCGCGCCCATGTTCGCGGTGCACATGACGCTCGGCATCCCCGCCGACGCCCATATCGCCACCCTGCGCGGCGATTTTCTCGACTACTGCGACGACCACAACCTGGATGCCACGTTCGAGCCGGTTCGCGGCTGAGGAGATCCCCATGCACCGTGCCTGTCTTCCGCTTCTGCTCCTGGGCCTGCTGGCGGCCGGCCCCGCCCACGCCGGTCCCTATACGGACGAACTCGGCCGCTGCCTGGTCGCCTCGACCACTGCCGCCGACAAGGGCGCGCTGGTGAAGTGGATGTTCGCCACGGCGTCCCTGCACCCGGCGGTCAAGTCGATCGCTTCGGTCACCCCTGCCGAGCGCGCCGGCTTCAACCGCGACACCGCTCGCCTGTTCGAGCGGCTGGTGACCGAATCGTGCAAGGCGCCGACGCGGCAGGCGTTGAAATACGAGGGGCCCGCGGCCCTGCAGTTCGCGTTCCAGTTTCTGGGCCAGGTGGCGGCGCGCGAACTGTTTGCCGACCCGGCCGTGGCCGGCGGCATGGCCGACCTGGAGCGGCACTT
>DYFW01000315.1 GCA_020725005.1 Thiobacillus denitrificans | reverse complement strand
GGCGACCCAGAAGATGCCGATGGCCTCGAGCACCGGAAACGACAACAGCAGTAGTACAAACCAACCTGGATGCATGACATGGAACCCTTGCTCGTTTTGACCAATGTACCCGATGAAGCGACTGCCGAAAAACTCGCGCACGCGCTGGTCGAGGCGCGTGCCGCCGCGTGCGTGAACGTTTTGGCGCCGTGCCGCTCCATTTACCGGTGGCAGGGGGCGCTGGAGACGGCAACGGAAATCCCCCTGCTGATCAAGACGACCGCGGCAAGCTATCCGAGAGTTGAAGAAATCGTCCGGACACAGCATCCTTACGCCCTGCCCGAACTGATCGCCTCGCCCATAACAAACGGCCTAGCCGCCTATCTCGACTGGCTGGCCCTGGAGACCGACAAGCATGATTGAATGGATTCGTTTGCTTTGCGCGCTGCCTTTCGCATGGGGCGCGCTGGCGCTCCTTCCGGCGGCGCACGCCGAGGAATTCCTCGACCCCGAAATCGCGTTCAAGTTCTCGGCGCGCGCGATCGACGCCAATACGCTCGAAGCGCGCTGGCAGATCGCCGACGGCTATTACATGTACCGCGACAAGTTCAAGTTCCAGGTCGAGGGCGCCGCGCTGGGCGCGCCGCAGCTGCCCCCCGGCAAGGTCAAGGACGATGAGTTCTTCGGCCGCGTCGAGACCTATCGCAACGACGTGCGCATCAGGCTGCCGATCCAGCCGGCGGCGGGCGCGACCGCGGTCACGCTGAAAACCGTATCCCAAGGCTGCGCCGACGCCGGCCTGTGCTACACGCCGCAGGAGGCGAGCGCCTCGATCAAGCTGCCGGCGCTGGCCGCGGCTGCCGCGGCCGCCGCGGCCCCGGCCGCCGCCTCCCCACCCGCGACGGCCGCTTCCCCGGCCACGGCACTCGAAGGCCTGCGCAGCCTGGCGGGCGACCTCGGCGCCGGCCCCGGCAAGCTGCTGCCGCCCGACGAGGCCTTCCTCGTCACGGCCGCGATGACGGACGGGCGGAGCGTCCGGTTCGACTTCAAGCTGACCGCGGACACCTATCTCTACCGCGACAAGTTCGCCTTCGTCGTCAAATCGCCGGCCGACGTGCGCGTCGCGCGCGTCGACACCCCGCCGGGCGAGGTCAAGGACGACCCGGCCTTCGGCAAGACCGAGGTGTATCACCACGACATGGCTGCGACCGTCACGCTGTCGCGCGCGCTCGCCGCGAGCGAAAAGCTGGCGATCGAAGCGACCTGGCAGGGCTGCAACGGCGCGGTCGGCGTGTGCTATCCGCCGATCAAGCGGGACTTCACGCTGCCTGCCGGCGGCGGCGCGACGGCGACGGCCGCGCCTGCCGAGCCCGCGGCGGCGGCCGGCGAATCCGACACCTCGCGCATCGAGCGCGTGCTCGCCGGCGGCAGTTACTGGCCGGTGGTGCTGACCTTCTTCGGTCTTG
>DYFW01000314.1 GCA_020725005.1 Thiobacillus denitrificans | reverse complement strand
CGACCCTGCACACCAATTCCGCGCTCGGCGTGATACCGCGCCTGCTCGACATCGGTGTGCTGCCGGACATCATGGCCGGCAACATCATCGGCGTGATCGCCCAGCGCCTGGTGCGCAAGCTCTGTCTGCACTGCCGCAAGCCCTACGCACCCGCGAGCGAGGAGCTGCGCATCCTCGGCGGCCCATCCGACGACCGCCAGCCCCCCCCGGTGCTCTATCGGCCTGCGGGCTGCCCGCTGTGCGACTACCAGGGCTATCGCGGCCGGATCGCCATCATGGAAACCTTGCGCATGGACGACGACATCGACGACCTGATCGTGCGCCGCGCCACGCATCGCGAGATCCGCCAGGCCGCTGCGGCCAAGGGCTTCCGCACGCTGGCCGACGACGGGCTGCGCCAGGTTGTCGCGGGCGTCACCGCGCTCGAGGAAGCGATGCGCGTGATCGATCTCACCGAACGCATGTAAAGAGAGTATGCCCCTGCATGCCTACAAAGCAATGGACGCCGGCGGCAGGCTCGTCCACGGCCGCATGGATGCGCTCAACCTGGTCGACCTCGAGATGCGGCTGCGGCGCATGGAGCTCGACCTGATCGACGCTGCGCCGGTCAAGCCGGGCGGCTTCGGCGGCCGCCGGATCGGCCGGCGCGAACTGATCGCTTTCTGCTTCCATCTCGACCAGCTGGCGCGTGCCGGCGTGCCGATCGTCGAAAGCCTGACCGATTTGCGCGACAGCCAGGAAAATCCCCGCTTCCGCGAAGTGCTCGCCGATACGATCGAGAGCGTCGCGGGCGGCAAGACCCTGTCGCAGGCGCTGGCCGGGCACCCGCAGGTCTTCGACGCGGTGTTCGTCAGCCTGGTTCAGGCCGGGGAACAGACCGGCAACCTGCCGCTGGTACTGCACAACCTGACCGAATCTCTGAAGTGGCAAGACGAACTGGCGGCGCAGACCCGCAAACTGGCGACCTATCCGGCCTTTCTGGCCGTCGTGGTCGCGCTGGTCACGCTGTTCATGATGCTCTACCTGGTGCCCCAGATGGTCGCCTTCCTCAAGAACATGGGCCAGGAGCTGCCCCTGCACACGCGCCTGCTGATCGCCACCTCGAACTTCTTCGTCAACTACTGGTACCTCGTCGTCGGCCTGCCCCTCGCGCTGGCGGCCGGCAGCGCCGCAGCGGTGCGTTCGAGCGCGGCGGCGCGCCGGCGTTTCGACGCCATCCAGCTGGGGCTGCCCTGGCTCGGCGACATCTTCCAGAAGATCGTTCTGGCGCGCTTCGCCGGCGTGTTCGCCATGATGTACGCCTCGGGCATCTCGGTGCTCGACGCGCTCCGCACCACCCAGGGCGTCGTCGGCAACGCGGTGATCCGCGAGGGCCTGGAGAAGGTCGAGCGGATGATCGGCGACGGCCAGAACATCACGATCGCCTTCCAGAACGTCGGCCTGTTC
>DYFW01000064.1 GCA_020725005.1 Thiobacillus denitrificans | reverse complement strand
TTCTCGATCCATGTCGCCACCGTCCTTCGTATCGGCTCGGAGAGTTCGAACCGAACTGGCCGTTGCATCTTCCTACGGACGGCGGCGGCGCGGGACAGCGCTTTGCTGCCATGGGTCATGCACGAGCCAAGGCTCCGATAGCTACGCGTTTATTTTTCATCGTCCTCGTTGTCGTCCTCCGTCTTGAAGCCGAGCGGTTGGGCACGATACTCGTCGGGCGCGGAGGCGAGCCAGGGCTACCGCAGCTACGCTTTTGGTATAGCTAGTGCGCCATCAACTGCATCGCGCTGTGGTTGGCGTACGGTACGCACCGCACACGCCCAGCGAGAGACCGATGCGCAGTGTGCGCATGGCGCCGTGGCCGGTGCGAACGGGTCAAACAACGGCGGACAGAGCGGTCGTGAGCCACCGCAAGAAAGCCCTTCTGCCGTAGCATTCCATAGACCCCATCGCGGCTTTCCCGATCGGAGCGGATTTGCAACGGCCACAATGGCAACGTCAGCCACGCAAGTGGTAATTGTCGGGGCGGGGGACTGCGCGTGACGGGCGGTACGCCGAGCCCCACCGCCGTCGGGGGTGCGAGATGCCGTGAAGCTCAGGAAACGTCCTGATCGGAATAGACAAGGAGTTGCGCGAGTTCCGCTCCCGATCTGATCTCGAGCTTGCGGAAGAGGTTGGTGCGATGCGCTTCAACGGTTCTGGGACTGATGCCGAGCAGGCGGCCAATCTCGGGCGCCGACATCCCCATTGCGAGGTGCCGCGCCGTCTCGCGTTCGCGCTCCGTAAGCAGGCCGAGCCGTGCCCGTGCGAGCGCGACTTTGCAGCGATATGTCCGGCGCGGGCGCGTGCGCGCGATCGCCGTGCGGACCTGTTCGATGAGCAGTTCATTGCTCTGCGGCTTTTCGAGCACCGTGAAGGCACCCGCCTGCATCGCCCGGACGGTCACCTGGACGTCGGCGTTGCCCGTATAGATGATTACCGGCAAGTCGATCCCGCGCCGGACGAGGTGCTCCTGGACTTCCAGTCCGCCGACGAAGGGCATCCGCAGGTCGAGGACGATGCAGCCGTCGCTTTTCGGCATGTAGGTCGTGAGGAAGGTCTCGGCATCCGCGTAGCTCTCGACAGCGAATCCTGCAGACCGGAACACGCGCTCGAGCGCCTTTCGGAAAAGGGCGTCGTCGTCGACGATCGCAACCGACTCGGGACTGGCCATGCACGCCTCCTCACTTATTCCGCAGAGTATACGTAGATCTACGCGGACGACCGCGGTTATCACCGAATTCCCGAGTTACATGTCGACATCTATCTTCCCTCCATTGACAGGGGATGTACATGATGAACGGGAATTTCGGTCTTCGCGCCGCCGATCGCTTTGCCATTGGACTCTTCGCGCGCCTTGCAAGCGTTTTGCCGGCCCTTGTCGCGGCTCTGCTCAGCGCCGGTGCCCATGCCGAAACGCCGGCAGTCGAATGGATTTGCTGGCACGACAATGCTAAGTCTCTCCTTTGCCAGCTGTCCAGCAGCGAAGATGGGTATGTCGGGGGGGCAATGGCGGATGCGAAGGCGGATGTTACGGACGCGGCGCCGAGGCGGGGCGTCCTTCCCCGTCTGGCACATGCGATCCTGCAGGACCCGGCAAGTCTGAAGGGGCGACGCATCACAATTCCGATGTTCAGCGAGCCCGAGGATTGGGAATTCATGGTCGAACTCGCCGAGTCGGTGATGTGCGGAACGAAGATCGCCTGCAGCGTGCATTTCGTTCGGCAAGTGCCCGAGCTTGCGCTGCTTCTGGATGAACACGGGGACCCGGCGCTCAACTAGGAAACCACTAATTCATTCGTTCGTCACGGTATCGGCGGAGGGATTCCCTGGAGATATACGCAGCCGTTGGAGCAAGACGAGAGTGCATGCGACGTAATCGAGCTGTTCCGAGCTGGAGTATGCCGCCAAGAAGCGGCAGACGCGGCGCGACCGCTTCCCCGCCGAAATCGAGGCGGTGACGCCGTGGTGCGAGCTGGAGGCCGAGATCGAGCCGTTTTATCCGAAGGGCGCGGGTCGCGTGCGCCCGCCGGTCGGCGTCGGACGGATGCTGCGGATGCATGTCGCCCAGCAGTGCCTCGGGCTCCTGGACGAAGGGATCGAGGGTGCGCTCGACGACAGCCGGGCAAGCCGCACCTTCGTCGGCATCGACTTGCGCGGGAAGCGGCGCACGACGTGCCCCCCTGTTGGAGTGCCGCCGCCTACTTCTCAAGTACCTGCCCACGGCGCGTTTGGCATCGGTCGGAAGGCCACTTGCCTCAAGCCGCTCGACCATCTGGTTGAGGAACGCGATACGAGGATCGGTGCCAGGCATGGCGTACCTCCTCGGTGATTGGCTCGCGAAGCGGCGCCAAACAAGAAAACAGTATCCGAATATTCTGAATCTATTAATGCTTTCAAAGACTAAGCGACCGCCGGACCTGGAGTCCGCCGCTGCAAACAGGGGCATTTTCCCCGCTGCCCCTGGTTACTCGTGATGTATTCCGCATCATGCAGTATGTCCACGTACTCAAACCCATGACGGCGTGTAGAGTATTCCGGAAAGTGGAGTCTTCGGGGGGCCGAAGCGTTGGGGAACGCGCGTCAAGACGGCGCGAACCGCCGCCCGCAGGAGAGAACACGCCCGTCGAAGCCTTTGAGCTTGATCGCATGCGGCGAGGAGGCAGCGTCGCGCGGGGCAGGCTCATGGGAAGGGGCGACGCAACGACGGGCTACGCCCGAGGGAGAAAGCGGTATGCAAGACATCGAAGCGTGTCACTGTCCGTTCTGTGGCAGCACACAGAACCATCTCGCCGAAATCGAGCCCAGCCACGGGATCGTCGAATGCGAGGGCTGCGGCGCAATCGGACCGGCTGGCGCCACGCGCACCGCCGCCGTGGCAGCGTGGAATCGACGCGTCCGCGCCCGCCCGTATCAGCTGGTGGGCGAATAGGCCCCGCGTTTGCCGTGGGAGAAGGTCACCTTCGCGCCTGACAGGCAGCATCTCGAACCGGCCAAAGGACATCGCTGAAACGCGCGAGCGGTGCGCTCGAGCGAAGGCGACAGGACAATAATCATGCTGCGACCAAACTCGATCATCGCTCGGGCGGCACAGCCCGCGGGCTGCACCGCACTCCTCTATTTCGCCTTCGCCTCGCTCTGGATCCTGGCGTCCGACCATGCGCTGTCGCTGGTGGTCGGCGATCCGGAGCGCCTCGCTCGCCTCTCGATGACGAAGGGCATTGCGTTCGTCGCAATCACCACCCTCCTGCTTTACCTGCTGCTGCGCGGCTGGCGTGGCACCGCCGAAGGCCGCGTGGCGCTGCCCATCGAAGCTTCGGGCGCGTCACGCCAGCGCCACTTGGTCGGCGTCTTTCTGGGGCTCGCGGCGCTGGTGCCGTTGGTCGGCGTCGCCCTCGTCGAGTTTCAAGGGCCAAGAATCGAAGAAGCCGCCCTCAACGAACTGCGCGTGATCGGCGAGCTAAAGGCGGGGCAGATCGAGTCGTGGCTCAACGAATGGCACGCCGACGCGGACGCCCTCGCTTCCAACGCGGGCTTCGCCCGGGACGTTGACCGCTGGCGTCGAACCGGGGACGCCCTCGCCAAGCGCGACTTCCTCGGCACCCTTTCGTCCTTGGAGCGCGCGCATCACTTCGAGGTCGAACTGCTCGACCGCCACGGCCGCCGCATGCTGGTCGAGGACATGCGCCCCGACGGCGCCGGACCGTTGCGCGAGACGCTCGTGCCGGCAGCCCTCGAGACCGGGCGCATCCAGACCAGCGATCTTTACGGTGAGGGCGAGGGCCGCATCCGTCTGGCGTTGGTCGTCCCCCTGGTCCTTAGGGAGGCCGGGGAACAGCGATCCATCGGGGTCGTGGTGATGCACGCGCCGGTCGAAGCGTTTCTCTTTCCCCTCATCCAGACCTGGCCGACACCGAGCCCGACGGGCGAAACGATGCTTGTCCGTCGGGATGGCAACGACATTCTCTTCCTCAATGAGCTCCGCCACCGCGAGGGCACTGCGCTCTCCTTCCGAATTCCGATCGAGGCCGGCTCGCGCCTGCCCGCCACCATGGGCGTGCTTCAGGGGCATGCGGTCGTGGTGCGCGAGGGGGTCGACTACCGGGGCGTTCCCGTGCTCGCCGCAATGCAACCGGTCAAGGGGACGGACTGGTTTCTGATTGCCAAGCTCGACCGCGACGAGGTCCTTGCACCGCTGAACCAGCTCATTCGGTGGGTCGGCCTGCTGGCGTTGATTGCGGTGGGGAGCGTGGGGCTTGCCGTATTCGCGTTGTGGCGTCAGCAGCTTCGCGCCAGCGGGTTCGAGCTGGCGGCCCGGACCGCCGAAAAGGACAAGCTCCTGAAGCTCTTCTACGACCTGCCCTTCATGGGCATGACCATGATTTCCCCGAGCAGCAAGCACTTTCTGTACGTCAACGACCGGTTCTGCCAGATGCTCGGCTATAGTCGCGAGGAGCTGCTCGAGCTGACCTGGATGGAGCTCGTCCACCCTGATGACCGCGGGGCCCTCATTGCGCAGTGGACACGACTCCTCGCAGGGGACCTCGATTGCATCGAGCTGGACCTTCGCTACATCAGAAAGGATGGACGGTGTTGCATCGCCGACATCGACATACGCGGCGCACGGCGCGCGGACGGCACCCTGGATGTCCTCGTGGCCGTGATCCAGGACATCACGGAACGCAGGCAGGCCGATGAGCGCACGCGGCAGGCCGCCGCCGTATTCGAGAACGCCAGCGAGAGCATTGTCATCACGGATCTCCAAGGGCGCATGCTCGCGGTGAACCGGGCCTTCACGGAGACGACCGGCTACGAAGAGGCCGAAGCGCTGGGGCAGAACCCCCGGATGTTGCAGTCGGGCAGGCACGAGCGCGACTTCTACCAGACCGTGTGGGAAAACGTGCTGACGACGGGCCAGTGGCAAGGCGAAATCTGGAACCGGCGCAAGAACGGCGAGGTGTATCCGAGCTGGATGACGATCTCGACGGTGCGGAATGCCCGGGGCGAGCCCTCGCACTACGTCAGCGTCTCGACCGACATCAGCCAGGTCAAGCGCAGCGAGGCCGAGCTCGAACATCTTGCCCACTACGACCCGCTCACCGACCTGCCCAATCGCCTGCTGGTCCAGTCCCGGCTCGCCCACGCGCTGGACCGGGGCGAGCGGCACGGCGAGCGCATTGCGGTACTGTCCATCGATCTCGATCGGTTCAAGACGGTGAACGACAGCCTGGGGCACGTCATCGGCGATCAATTGCTGATCGACGTCGCCCGTCGGCTGCGCGCGCGGGTGAGAAGCGAGGACACGCTGGGGCGTCTCGGCGGCGACGAGTTCCTGTTGGTGCTCGAGCCCGTGAGCGACCCGCAGACCGCGGCCGAGGTCGCGGCCGACCTTCTTGCCGCACTGGCCACCCCCTTCCGACTGCCCGGCGGCAACGAGGTGTATCTCGGTGCCAGCATCGGGATCGCCGTCTACCCCGAAGACGGCGCCACGCCGGCCGAGCTGCTTCGGGATGCCGACGCCGCCATGTACCAGGCGAAGGAGCAAGGGCGTAACCGCTTCTGCTTCTACACGCCCGACATGAACGTGAAGGCACTCGCCCAGCTCGAGCTCGAGAGCGCGTTGCGGCGGGCGCTCGAGCGCGGCGAGTTCGTCCTGCATTACCAGCCGAAAGCGGACCTGCGCACCGGGCGCGTGTACGGCGCCGAAGCATTGATCCGCTGGGCACCAGAAGGCCAGGGCCTGATCCCGCCGGCGGCGTTCATTCCGTTCGCCGAGAAGACGGGCCTCATCGTCCCGATCGGGAATTGGGTGATCGATGCCGCCTGCAGGCAACTGCGCGCGTGGCGCGACGCGGGTCTGCGGGAGCTGCGGCTGGCGGTGAACGTGTCCGGTCGGCAGTTTCACTCCGGCGAGCTGCCCGAGGTTGTGATCCAAGCGCTCGCGCGGCACGAGGTGCCCGCCTCGTGCCTGGAGCTCGAGCTCACCGAGAGCATGCTCATGGAGCATCCCGAGCAGACGGTCGGGATTCTGGCGGCGCTCAAGCGCATCGGCGTGACGCTCTCCCTGGACGATTTCGGGACCGGCTACTCGAGCTTCGCCTACCTGAGCCGCTTCCCGATCGACGCCTTGAAGATCGACCAGTCGTTCGTCCGGAACGTCGTGACCGAGCCGCAGGCCGCGATCATCGCGGTGTCGATCATCGAGCTGGCCCATCGGCTGCGCCTCAAGGTCGTCGCCGAGGGCGTCGAGACGGCGTCACAACTCGGCTTCCTGCGGGGGCGCGACTGCGACGAGATGCAGGGCTACTACTTCGCCGAGCCGATGCCGGCCGGTGCGCTCGAGGACCTGCTTCGCGAAGGCAGAAGTCTCGCGCTGACGTCGACGGCCGACGAGCTGAAGCAACGGACGCTGCTGATCGTCGACGACGAGCCGAGCGTACTTTCGGCCGTCCGCCGGTTGCTCCGGCAGGAGGGTTACCAGGTCCTGACCGCCGAAAGCGGACGCGCCGGTCTCGAGCTGCTTGCGACCACCCCCGTCCAGGTCGTGGTGGCCGATCAGCGCATGCCCGAGATGACGGGCACCGACTTTCTCGGGCGCGTGAAGGAACTGTATCCCGACACGGTTCGCATGGTGCTCACCGGCTACACGAGCCTTGAATCGGTGACGAAGGCGGTCAACAACGGCGCTATCTACAAGTTCCTCGACAAGCCCTGGGACGACATCCGGCTGCGCGACGAGATCCGGGACGCGTTCCGATACTGGGAGAACGTGATCGCGCCGAGATCGCTCAACTGATCGACGGCGTCCGGGACATCGCAATCGGGGCTGCGAGGCGCGCGCCGATTAAGCGCTTGACGATCGAACAGCTGCCCTGATCTGTGATGAAATGGTCGCGATGATTTGCCGGTCAAGGCGAGGCGGCGTTCGTGCCGAAGCGGCGCGGGCCGCACGCTCACGTTAGCCCAGGCGTTGAAGCTGCGCGAGACGATTCTTGCCGACAATCCCGGGCAGCTGAAGCTGCCGTTTGCGTTGTGGAAGCGTCGCGCCGTACAGGATGCGGTGCGCCGGCTCTTCGACATCGAGATGCCGATCCGCACTGTGGGCGAGTACCTGCTGCGCTGGGGTTTCACGCCGCAGCGGCCGGCACGCCAGGCGATCGAGCGCAACGACACAACGCTGCACGCCTGGATGGACCTGCGCTTTCCCGAGTCGGTCGAGCGCGCCAAGCGCAAAGGCGGCGAGATCTACTGGCCCGACGAGACTGCGGTCAAGCAGGACGGTCATTGGGGGCGTGGCTATGCGCCTACCGGGCAGACGCCCGTGCTGGCGATGTCGACGCGCCGGACGTCGATCTTGATGATCTCGGCCATCACCCAGAAGGGATTGGTGCGCTTCGCCTTCCATGAGGGCGCGATCAACTGCGACCGGTTCATCGCGTTCCTCGAAGCGCTCATCGCCGATGCCGGGCGCAAGGCGTTTCCCCTCGTCGACAATCTCAAGGTCCACCGCAGCAATCCGGTCAAGGCCCAATTGATTGCCGCACGGCAATTTACGCGCTATCGGCAATCGCCAAAGGCTCCCTGCAGCTTGCATTCTGGCCGCACTACCGCATCTTCCGGATAACCGCCCCTTTGCATCTGACGCTTCGCGGCATACTGACTCTTGACCAGCGCCTCTTCTACGCTTAATTGGCCTGTCAGGGCATGAGCGACGAATTCGCCAACAGTGTCCCCGATTGACCGGAATTCTGGAATCGCGGCGAACTGCACGCCAACGTACGGACTCTTGGGTAGAGTGGCATCTTTCGGATCCGCCGTTCGGATCGCCTCGAGTTCGAACGCCGCCCAGGGCGCTGCTTGCTGGAACTGCGGACTGGCATAGGTGGATTTGCGCGTGCCCGACGGCACAAGCCTCCAGGTGTACTCCGACGCAACCAACTTCACATAATCACGCGATGTCGCCCAGTTGACGAATTTCTGGGCGGCAGCCTCGCGGGTGGCATCGACACTGGCCGGGATGGCCAGCGCCCATGCCCACAGCCAATGCGAGCCCTTGGAGGTCGCGGCGGAGGGCGCCTGGGCAAAGCCAACTGAGTCGGCCCACTTGCTTTGGTTGAGATCCGAAACAAATCCGGCTGCCACCGTTGCATCAATCCAAATTGCGCATTTGCCGGCTTGGAACAATGCCAACGTTTCGTTGAAGCCCCTGGATACGGCATCCTTCGGTCCGTATTTGGCTAAGAAGTCGACGTAGAGGCCAACCGCGTCCTTCCAAGGCTTGCTCTCCAGTTGCGGCTGCCAGCGCATGTCGAACCATTGGCCGCCGAAGGCGTTAACCATGGTCGTTACCAATGCCATGTTCTCGCCCCAGCCAGGACTGCCGCGCAGGCATATTCCGTGGACATCGCCGGCCGGGTCGTTGAGCCGCGCTGCAAATGCGGCAATCTGGGCCCACGTCGGTTTGGCCGGCATCGTCAGACCCGCCTTGCGCATTAAGTCCTTGCGGTACATCAGCATCGAACTCTCGCCATAGATTGGCGCGCCGTACAGCTTTCCCTGATAAGAAAGTCCTTCACGGATGTTTGCCAGCAAGTCGTCCACGTCATAGTCGGCATCCGTTCTGATCGGCTTGAGCCAGCCGCTCCTGGCCCAAATTGGCACTTCATACATTCCGATGGTCATAATGTCGACCAAGCCGGCCTGCGTTGTGATATCGCCGCTGACGAATTTCCGCAACTCGCGCTCCTTCAGCGTGATCCACCGAATTCTGATGTCCGGATGGGCCTTTTCGAATTCGCTGCTGAGCGCTCGCATCTGGAGCATGTGTCCGTTGTCGACGGTGGCGATAATCAAGCTAGCGGCTTGCGTCGGCGAACTCGTCACGAGGCCGCAGAGCGCCAAGGCGGCAAGCAGGGTGAGGTATGCCCGCAAGCACCAACATCGCCCGTTCATCCCAGCTCCCTCTCCTCACTGACTCGCGTCGCTGCCCGGACAGTGGCCTCGAACTCGTGCACCGGCTGCGGCTTGCCAAAAAGGTAGCCCTGGAAGGCATGGCAACCGTGGGCGGCCAGGAATTCATGTTGCGCCTGTGTTTCCACGCCCTCGGCGATTACATCGAGTTCCAGGCCACGTCCCATGGCGATGATGGTCTGGGCCACCATGGCGTCCCGATGGCTTGATGGCAGTTCATCTACAAACGATTTGTCGATCTTGAGTTGCGTCAATGGCAGCTTGGTCAAATAGTTGAGGGAGGAGTTGCCGGTACCGAAGTCGTCGAGCGAAATCAGGAAGCCGCTGGCTTTGAGGGTCTGCAGCTTAGCGATCGAGGCGTCAAAATCATCAATCGCTAGACTCTCGGTGACCTCGAGCTTCAGCTTGCTGGCCGATGCGCCGGTGCGCTTCAGTTCGTCCTGGATATCCTCGACGAAGCGCTCGGACTTGAACTGGCGAGAACTGACGTTCACGGCCAGGGTCAGGTGACGCATATCGTCCTGCCGAGCCCAAAGGGCGAGTTGTTGGCAGGCGGTCGCAATCACCCAAGCACCGACCAGCTCGATGAGACCCGTTTCTTCAGCAAGCGGGATAAAGGCTACGGGCGGAATCAGGCCTCGTTCGGGGTGGATCCAACGGATGAGCGCCTCGGCACCGATCGGTCGCGCCTGGGCGTCGACCTGCACCTGATAGTAGAGCGCGAGCTGATTCTTCGAGATGGCTTCCCTCAGTTCGTCTTCCATCCAATTGCGCGCATCAAGCTCGGACTGCATCGCATCCTCAAAGAAGCGTACGGCGTTGCGGCCGCTCTTCTTGCTCTTGTACATGGCCAATTCCACTTGGCGCAGAAGCGCGTCGGGAAGGGTTTTGTGGCCGAGAAACAGCGTCACGCCGATCGATACGGTACAGATGAGCCGACGGCCGTCGAGGACCATCGGCTCTGCGATGGCCAGTCGTATTGCGTCGGCGATGGCCTGCGCGCAGGTGGCGGCGGCATGCTGATCCGGCCCCAAGTTCTCGAGCATCAGAACGAAGCTATCGCCACTGAAACGGCACAGCGTGTCACAATCGCGCGCCGCCGATCGGGTCCGCCGCGCTACCTCGATGAGCAATTGGTCGCCGAGGGTGTGACCCAGGGAGTCGTTGACCTTTTGGAAGAAATCGAGATCCAGCATGACGACTGCGCCGAATTCCTGTCGTGCAGCACTGTTCTCAAGGGCATGGCGCATCCGGTCTTCGAGCAAGGTCCGGTTCGGCAGATCGGTGAGATGGTCGAACAGCTTGAGATGATCGGCGAGTTCGCGCGCCTGCTTCTCCGCAGAGATGTCCTGGAGATTGGCCACGTAGTGGACCGTCCGGCCCAGGGCGTCTGCTACAGCAGTGATCGAAAGCCGGGCGGTAAACAGGCGGCCGTCGCGGTGGCGATTGGTGATCTCGCCGGCCCAGTATCCTTTGCTGGCCAGCGCGGTCCACATCTCCTCGTAGAAGCGCGGGTCATGTTGTCCCGACCTGAGGAATTTCGGTGTGCGACCGACGGACTCCGATGCTGTAAATCCGCTGATGCGGGTGAAGGCCTCGTTGGTCCGCTCGATGACGCCCTGAGCGTCGGTAATGATCATGCCGTCTTGGCTTTCGAAGGCCACGGCGGCGATGCGCAGTTCGTGTTCGGCACGGCGCCGCTCGGTGATATCGCGCGCCACGGCCAGCACGCCCGCAATTTCGTCGTCTGTCGCGCGTATCGGCACCTTGATCACTTCCAGGTCACGTGCTGTGCCAGTCCGCGTCAGAATCTGCGTCGTGTACATCTGCACTTCGCCGCTGCGCAAGGCGTCCTCGTCGTGCTCTCTCACGAATGCAACGAATTCCTTGTCCGCGAACATCTCGTCATCGGTGTGACCGATGATTTTCTCGCGAGGTATGCCCAGCAGGGTCTCGGCGCCGGCATTGCAGTTGAGATAGACACCCTTCCTGTCTTTCAATGCCATGGCATCCGGGCTGCTGTCGAAAATTGTTCGCATCTGCGCCTTCTCGACAAGCAGCTCGCGCGATGTTTTTTCCAGTTGCTCGTTCTTTTGGCGGATCTCGGCCGTTCTTGAGCTGACCATCCTGCGAAGGGTCCGAATCCATAACAGGGCCGCCGACAGCGTCGCCAGCAGACCGAGCCCCACGATCAGGACGATGCGCAAATAGGGCCGGAACTGGATCGGAAGCGTGAACCACTTCTGGCGCAGCGCTTCTCGCTCCGCAGGCGTAATGAGATTCATGCCTTGGCTTACCAGTGCGAATGTCTCCGCATCGCCACGGGCGACAGCCCAGTGAAACTCGCCCTCATATAAGGTGAAAGCTTTGGCGAATTGCAGCTGATCGCGATAGAGATAAAGGTAGTAACTGGCCGGATCCTCGTCCATGCAGAACATCTTTATGTCGCCAGATCTCGCAGCGGCCAGGATGGCTTCGTAGTTCGGGTAGGGGGCCAGGTTGTGGATCCCCAGGCGGGTCAACTCGTCGACACAGGCATCGCCCTTCTGCACACCCACGGCAAAGCCTTGCATCGAACGCGCGTCGAGAATACCGCTGATCGAAGGGTCGACGTATATACCGACCGGCAAGCTCTGGTAGGGCGGCGAAAAGTCGTAGAGTTGTTCCCGCGCCGACGTGCGGAAGATCATGTCGATAACCTTCGCCCGGCCATCCAGCATGGTCCGTTGCGCCTCAGACCACTGCATCGCCTGAAAGTCGACCTTGACGCCGGTCTTCTGCTCCCACAACTTCCAGAGGTCGACGACGTACCCTTCGGGCTGTCCATCCGGCCCCAGGAAGACGTATGGAGGATAGTTGTTGTCCGTCACGACGCGCAGGTTTTCGGCATCTGCATGCACAGCCCCCGCGGCAAGCGCGAAGATCAGAGCGAACAGTCGCGTTAGCACCCATCCAGTCACGGCAGTATGCACGAAACTCACGCCCCCTCCTTGCCATGTCAACTGAGCAGCATTGCCCACGCCGGGTACTCACCCAGGCGCCGTCACCAGTAAACCATGTAGATGAAAGAGATCATGATAAAAATATCACGAAACGATTATGTACCTGCTTACTGACGAGCTTGTATGCGGTAGATCAAGTCTCGGATAGCGCCTCGCACATCCGCAGTAACAACGCGGATGCGCGTGAAGTTCGGCATACGACGACCAGCGTACATTCTAGTAAGCCGAAAGGCGGCTGTTGCTTTGTGGATGTCTGCGGCGGTGCATCGGAGCGTCTTCGCCTGGGAAAGGGTAATCCGACGGGCTCGGGCGAACGCCTTGGGGTCGCTCAGCCACATGGGAAAGCCGCAGTACGTGCAGCGGCCAGACTGGGAGATAAAGGCGGACTGACGCCGCCGGGCAGACTTCGTAGCCATCGGGAATTCCTTTCAAGAATTGAAAGGTGTCCCGATCGGCCGTAGCGGTCTGCGCGGGTACCAGCCGAGTTGCTCGGACTGGCACTACACGCGCTCCTCACGAGTCGCGCGACGGGATTATAGCAACGCTCCCCTCATCGAGGAGCCCAACTCCTTCCGGCCACCCTACCGCCGTACCTCAGCCCCATACCGTCAAGGTAGATGTACTGCGCCGAGGAGGGGCTGCCGAATGGCCCTCCCCTCCCCCGCGCCGGTCAGTACTCGTGCGGCAGCAGCAACGTCGTCACGCTGCGATCCGCCTCCGTGATGATCCACACCGTGTTGTCGCCATAGCCCGCGCTCGGCCGCGCCGGATCGATCGCGTAGGCCGCCAGGATGCGCCCCTCGCCCGACGCCACCGCCCGGTCGTTGAGGTTGGCCTCGGAAGCCGCCCCCCAGTCGCCGCGGAGGTAGGCCGCGAGGCAGCGCTCAATCAGCCCCGGGTAGTGCTCCAGGAGGTCTTCCACCCCCGGCGTCATGACGATCCTGCCCGGATTGAACAGGGGCTTTCGAGGCGGTCGCGGCGGCAAGCTGTCGGCGATCGCCTGCATACGCGCCGCACCATCGGCCGGCTGCGCATCGGGCTCGAGGGCGAGCACCCCCGCCTTCACGCCCATCGACACGATGTCTTCGAAACGATCGTCGAGGCTCACCCGGATACTGCTCGCGCATCCTGCGGCCGGCGACGGCAGCGCGATCAGTCGGGTGCAGATGCGCGCCTCCAGCCCATCCAGCAGCGGCTCCTGCCAATGATCGAGGAGTGGAAACGGGCTGAGTGCCTTCACGAGCGCCCAAAGGCGGGAACGCGGCACCTCGCCGTCGGCGGTCAGCAAGGACGCGGCGCGTCCGGATGGGTCGGGCCGGACCGCGACCGGGTCGTAGAGGCAGATGTGTTCGAGCGTGCCGAACAGACTGAAGCCCGGACGCTGTCCCGTGAATTTCCGGATCCGTTCGGGATCGGGGACGTACACAGTCTGGTGCTGGTCGGCTTCAAGAAGCGTGAAGCAGGACTTCCCACCGGCAAGCGGCGTGCCCTTGTCGCGCGGCACCGATAACGCCGCCATGAACTGAATCACGGAGCTCTCGTGACCGTACAGTGAAAGCAGCAGGAGTTCGTCCTGTTCGCCGCGAATGCAGGCATCCACGAACAGATCCGAGAAGGACTCGATCGAGTGCATGATGCATGTCTCCATGTTGTGTGAAGCCGATCGCAGGCGCGGACCGGCTTGCGGGAAAGGGAAAGAGGTGACGTGACCCCGTCTCGCGGAGCCGGGACCGGCAATCAGGCGATATGGGACGGGCACACCGCGCAGGGCGAAGCACCTGGCGCGATGGCAACACCCGCATCCCGGCTGGAGACAACTCGGCCGAAAACCGGGCGAAGGGAAAGTGCTTCAGGCAGATGGAACATGGCAATCTCCGGTGGGTTGGATCGGGAGACGCCACGCCCCGGACCGGGAAGTGGAACCTTCCCGATCGGGTGGATGGAACACGAGAACCCCAGGCCGTAGGCCGTACCTGTTTCAGGGGCTGACAGGTCGCAACAGGCCGGCTCGGGAGGAGGCGACAGCCATTCCTGCGAAGGGCTATTTCCAGTGCCGCCGCGGCCGGCACTCGAAAAAGCCCCCGCGCTGGCAGCGCAGGGGGACGTGGCCATCGACTTCACGCTGGATGACGCGCGACGCGCGGAAGCCAGACGCGGCCGTTGTAGCTGACGTACGCGACCTGCTGGTCGCATCCGTCGAGGACTTGTCCCCCGGCCCAGTTGCCGGCGCCGAGTCCGTGCTTCTCGATGAAGGCGCGCGCGCACCAGCGCGCCTCGTGCAGCGACACCACCGGCACGAGTCGATTGGCGATGCCGAGGAGTGGCTGGCCAGGATCCTGGCCGAGATCGGGATTGCCGCCCGTCAGGAGGGCTACCCGTAGGGGTTGCATGCGGCTCAAAGCCGCGTCGTCGGCTTCCCGCTCGAAACACAGCTGTTGGATCATGATGACGCTCCCATGCGTCTCGTCGGACTTCCCACCGAGGACCAGTCCGAGGACGCGGTTGCAGCTGAGGGGTCATGCGCCAAGCAGCGGGTGCTTATGCGCCGATACGTTTCACCGGCACCAGGAGGAGCCATTCTCCCCGCGACAGGGCCGACCGTAGGTCATCTACGCTGGGCACATGAACCGAGCGACGACCCGCATCGAAGAACGGCGACTGATCGGTCAGTTGGTTCGACAAGAGCCTCGCCAGGTCGGCAAGCGCCTCCTGCACGGCCTCGCCGGCAAGGAGCGAGATCTGCGAGGCCTCTTCTACTTCTCCACACCGTCTGCCGACGCAGGTCAGCAAGGCCGCCGCCATGGCGAACAGGGCTTCCTGTCGGTCGACGTCGCCGTCAACCCCGACAAGCACTTCCATCTGATCGGCACCGGCCTCGGGAAGAAGCTCGCACAGGCGATCCAAGGCCGTGCCGAGCTCGCGGTGAAATCTGGCCCGGATCCCGCAGATGATCGACCAGAACTGCACCAGGTCGTCCGGCGCCCGGCACGCCAGAGACCAGACGATCTCCGTTGTTGCCGGCGCTACCTGCTGGCACATCAGCCTGGTACGAAGGTAGTCGCTGAAAACCCCTCTCCAGTCGGCCTCGGTGTGGGCTCCGTCCGGATCCCGAAGTCCGGTTGCGGCAATGACATCGCGCTCTCGCACGAGCACCCACGTGAAGTCATGCGCTCTCATGGCAAGTCTCCTGTTTCGTAAGTGGATCGGTGGCAGCTCGAGGGAGCGCCCGACGGGACGATTCCCTTCGGGTTGCGGTCACGACGATGGGCGCGGCGCCGAACGGCGCCGGCGAGCAAGGGCGGAGTGGCTCCGCGTTGGAATCGAAGACGGAGCTGACCTCCTACGCCCCGTCCGACTTGAAGTGGTGTCCCGGAGCCGAAGCTCGTGCCTGTTTCAGGGACTGGCAGGCTGCAGCGCAGCGACTTTCGTCAGCGCGCCACGAATGCAGGAACGGACTCGCAGAGACCGTCTCGCGCAGGCGGACTCTGGGAACCCGCTGGTTCCG
>DYFW01000313.1 GCA_020725005.1 Thiobacillus denitrificans | reverse complement strand
TCGGCGCCGAGCACCCAGGCGAGCGGGCCCTTCTGTTCGATGGCGTAGAGGTCCTTGGTCGCCTCGCCCGCCGCGCCGATGGTCCAGATGCCGCGCTCCTTGATCTCGCGCAGGCTGCGCGCGAGGTTGGTGACGACGATGTAGGGTACGGTGTCGGCGGCGCCGCTCGCCACCTTGACGGCCGTGGCGTTGAGGCCGCAGGCGCGATCCTTCGGGGCGATCACCGCATGGGCGCCGGCGGCGTCGGCGACGCGCAGGCAGGCGCCGAGGTTGTGCGGATCGGTGACGCCGTCGAGCACCAGCAGCAGCGCCGGCTCGGCGAGGCCGTCGAGCACGTCGTCGAGCGTCAGGAACTTCTGCTGCGCGCTCACCTTCGCCACCACGCCCTGGTGCCTGCCGCCGCCGGCCATGCCGTCGAGGCGCGCCGCGTCGAGGGTGGCAACGCGCACGCCGCGCGCCTCGGCGAGCTGCGCGAGGTCGCGCGCCCGCGCGTCCTGGCGGCCGGCGGCGAGATAGATTTCGCGCACGCCCTCGGGATCGTGGCGCAGCTTGGCGGTGACGGCGTGGAAGCCGTGGATCAGCTTGGTGTCTTCGCTCATGTCTGGTTCGGTGCTCGGGTGTGCGGCGGGGGCGCGATTATGCGCCAGTCCCGCCGCCGCGCATCAGTCGGGAAGCGCGCGGTACCGCGCGCTAGGCCGGGATCGCACGGTACTGCGCGCTCATGACGTGCGTCGCGCCCGGCGCGAGGCTGATGACGTTGGCGGTCTCGACGCAGACCATCTTCCAGGGGCCGTCGGCGCCGAAGTCGCCCATCTTGTCGGCCTTCTCGGCCCAGGGGGTCCAGACCACGGTGGAACGGCTGCCGGTGCTGGTGACGAGGATGCGGCGCTTCAGCACCGGATCGACGATCTCGCAGCAGCCGGCGGTGCCGAGGTAGACACGGTCGGTCTCGCCGGTGAAATTCACCGCGCCGTCCTGGCGCTTGCGCTTGGCGCCATCCACCTTGTCGATGTACTCGCAGCCGGCGAGGCCGGCGACGGTGGCCTGGCGCACGTCGCCGACCTGGAAATAGGTGTGCAGCGCCTGGCCGAGCTCGAAGGCGATGTTGCCGGTGTTGCTGGTCGCCAGGGCCACGTCGAGCTCCTGGCCGACCGTCACGCCGTATTTGACCGTCGAGGGATGCGGCCACTGGGCGCGCGCCGCGTCGTTCATCACCGGGGCGAATTCGAGGCGCACGCGGCCGTCGGGCAGCATGCGCGCGTCGAGCAGTTCCCAGGGAATGGTGCGCGCGAAGCCGTGGCCCGGATAGGCGGACTCGGTGGCCGCAGTTGCATGGGGGCCGAACCAGGGCCAGCACAGCGGCACGCCGCCGCGGATCGACTTGCCCGGCGCGAATTTCGCCGCCGACGACAGCCAGACCACGGGTTCCTGGCCGTTGGGCTGCCAGGTCATGACGTGGGCG
>DYFW01000063.1 GCA_020725005.1 Thiobacillus denitrificans | reverse complement strand
CCGATCCCGGCTTTTCCACCACGGGCGACGGCGGCGCGCTCGCCAACCTGGGCGGCCGCGTCGGCGCCTGGCTGTCCGACCTGATGCTGATGCTGTTCGGTGTGTCGGCCTGGTGGTGGGTGGCGCTGGCGGTCGCCTATGTCATCCGCACCTTCCGCACCCTCGACGAAACGCCGCTCGCCGGCGGCCGCCAGCGCTGGTTCCGTCTCGGCGGCTTCGCGATGCTCCTGTTCGCCAGCACCGGCGTCGAGTGGCTGCGCGCCTGGCACTGGCCGGCCGGCCTGCCGGATGCGGCCGGCGGCGTGTTCGGCGCGGCGATCGGCGAGCTCGCGATGAGCCTGATGGGGTTTACCGGCGGCTCGCTGGCGCTGCTGCTGTTGATGGCCGTCGGCTTCAGCCTGTTCACCGGCGTGTCGTGGCTGTCGATGGCGGAATACAGCGGCGAATGGATCGAGCGCGCCTGGGGGAAAGCGATCGAGGCCGTTCAGGCCCGCCGCGACCGCAAGCTCGGCGAAGTGGCACAGCAGCAGCGTGAGGCCAAGGTCATCGAGGAAAAGAAAAAGTTGGTCGAGGCGCCGCCGATCCGCATCGAGCCCGTGGTCAAGGAAATCCCGCAGTCCGAGCGCGCGGTCGTCGAAAAACAGGCGCCGCTGTTCTCCGATCTGCCCGATTCGCCGTTGCCGCCGCTGCATCTGCTCGATCCCGCCGGCGAGGCGGTGGAAACCGCAAGTCCCGAGGCGCTGGAATTCACGTCCCTGATGATCGAGCGCAAGCTCGCCGAATTCGGGGTCGAGGTGAAGGTCGTGTCAGCCTCGCCCGGCCCCGTCATCACGCGCTACGAGATCGAGCCGGCGACCGGCGTGAAGGGCAGCCAGATCGTCAACCTGGCCAAGGACCTGGCGCGCACGCTGTCGGTGATCAGCATCCGCGTCGTCGAGGCGATTCCGGGCAAGCACACCATGGGCCTGGAGATTCCCAACACCAAGCGGCAGATCGTGCGGCTCTCGGAAATCCTCGGTTCCAAGGTCTATCACGACAGCGCGAGCCCCTTGACCGTCACGCTCGGCAAGGACATCGCCGGCAACCCGGTGGTGGCCGATCTGGCGAAAATGCCGCACCTGCTGGTCGCCGGCACGACGGGTTCGGGCAAGTCGGTCGGCGTCAACGCGATGATCCTGTCGCTCGTCTACAAGGCCGACCCCGCGACCGTGCGCATGATCATGGTCGACCCCAAGATGCTCGAACTCTCGATCTACGAAGGCATCCCGCACCTCCTGGCGCCCGTGGTCACCGACATGAAGCAGGCGGCTTCCGCGCTCAACTGGTGCGTCGCCGAGATGGAGCGCCGCTACAAGCTCATGAGCGCGGTCGGCGTGCGCAATCTCGCCGGCTACAACCAGAAGGTGCGCGACGCCAAGAAGGCCGGCACCCCGCTCACGCATCCTTTCAGCCTCACCCCGGACAATCCCGAGCCGCTCGAGACCATGCCGATGATCGTAGTGATGATCGACGAACTCGCCGACCTCATGATGGTCGTCGGCAAGAAAGTCGAGGAACTCATCGCGCGGCTGGCGCAGAAGGCGCGCGCGGCCGGCATCCATTTGATCCTGGCCACGCAGCGGCCCAGCGTCGACGTCATCACCGGCCTTATCAAGGCGAACATTCCCACCCGCATCGCCTTCCAGGTGTCGTCCAAGATCGACTCGCGCACCATCCTCGACCAGATGGGCGCCGAGGCGCTGCTGGGCCAGGGCGACATGCTTTATCTGCCGCCCGGCACCGGCCTGCCGCAGCGCGTGCACGGCGCCTTCGTCTCGGACGCCGAGGTGCATCGCGTCGTCGATTACCTGAAATCGCTGGGCGAGCCGGACTACATCGAAGGCGTGCTCGAATCGCCGGAAGAGGGCGGCGAGGGCGGCGGCGAGTATGGCGAGGCCGGCGCCGAAGCCGATCCGCTCTACGACCAGGCCGTCGCCTATGTGCTGAAGACGCGCCGCGCGTCGATCTCGTCGGTGCAGCGGCAGTTGCGCATCGGCTACAACCGCGCCGCGCGCATGATCGAGGACATGGAGCGCGCAGGACTCGTGTCGCCGATGCAGTCGAACGGCAACCGCGACGTGCTCGCGCCGCACAGCGAATCATGAGCCGCTTCTTTGCCCTGATCCCCGCCGCCGGCTCCGGTTCGCGCATGGGCGGCGCCGTCGAGAAACAGTACCTCGACCTCAACGCCGTGCCGATGATCGCGCACGCGATGATGGTGCTGGCGCGCGCGCCGCGCATAGAGAAGATTTTCGTCGTGCTCTCGCCCACCGACCGGCGCTGGAACAACTACGCCTGGCAAGGCTGGGAAGAACGCATCGAAGTGCTGCGCTGCGGCGGCGCCACCCGCGCCGAAACCGTGCTGAACGGGCTCGACGCCATTGCCGGGGTGTGCGGGCCGGACGACTGGGTGCTGGTGCACGACGCCGCGCGCCCCTGCCTGCCGGACGCCATGCTCGCCAAGCTGCTCGACGAAGTCGCCGACGACCCGGTCGGCGGACTGCTCGCCGTGCCGGTCGCCGACACCCTCAAGCGCGCTTCGAGTGACACGACGACGGGCGTGCGCGCCGAGGCCACCGTGCCGCGCGCCGGCCTGTGGCAGGCGCAGACGCCGCAGATGTTCCGTCACGGCATGCTCAGCCGGGCGCTGCGCGCCGCCGGCAGCGACATGACCGACGAAGCCTCGGCGATCGAGCAACTCGGGCTGCAGCCACGGCTCGTCGAATCCGACAGCCGCAATCTCAAGGTCACCTGGCCGCAGGACCTCGAACTCGCGAGCCTGATCCTGAGGAAGCTAAATGAGTGACATCCGCATCGGCCACGGCTTCGACGTGCACGCGCTGGTCGAAGGCCGCAAGTGCATCATCGGCGGCGTCGACATTCCCTGCGCGCGCGGGCTGGCCGGCCATTCCGACGCCGACGTGCTGCTGCACGCGATCTGCGACGCGCTGCTCGGCGCCGCGGGTCTGGGCGACATCGGCCGCCACTTCCCGGATACCGACAAGACCTACGCCGGCATCGACAGCCGCATCCTCTTGCGCCGTGTCGTCGAACAACTGAAGGCGCGCGCCTGGACGGTCGGCAACGTCGACGCCACGATCATCGCGCAGGCGCCGAAAATGGCGCCCTACATCGCGCGCATGGCCGCGCACATCGCCGACGACCTCGGCGTCAGTCTCGACCGCGTCAACGTCAAGGCCACCACCACCGAGAAGCTCGGCTTCACCGGACGCGGCGAGGGCATTGCCGCCGAGGCGGTGTGCCTCATCGTGCGTGGCTGAAACCGCGCCGCCGCAAGCGGAAACGCTGCGGCTCTTCTTCGCCCTGTGGCCCGACGACGCCACCCGCGACGCCCTCGACCGTGCCGGCAAATGGCTGCACCGGCGCTGGGGCGGCCGCCGCATGCGCGCCGACACCCTGCACATCACGCTCGCCTTCCTCGGCGCCACGCCGGTCGACCGGCTCGACGCCGTGATCGCCTGCGCCGACGCGGTGGCGGTTGAACCGTACGAGCTGCTGCTCGACCTGGCCGGCTACTGGCGCCACAACCGCATCGGCTGGCTGGGGGTGAGCGAGATGCCGCCGCAGCATGTCGAGTTGGTCGAAGCCCTGAATGCGCGACTGCGTGCGGCAGGCTTTCCTGTCGACGACCGTCCGCACGTGCCGCACGTCACGCTGCTGCGCAAGACGGGGGGCGGGGAAGTGCCGGCCTGCCGGGCCGTAACCTGGCCGGTCAAGGACTTCGCCCTGGTGAAGTCGGTCACCGAATCCGCAGGCGCGCGCTACGAGGTGATGCGGCGCTGGAATTTACGGGGTTCGCGAACGGGGGTGGACGGCGGGGAAGGGTGAGCGTCGTTTGGCGCGGGGAGGCACGCACGGAAATGCGCATGTCCGGGTCAGGATTTTCCACTGACCGTGCCCGGGAGGGATTTCTCTCGGACACGGCATGTTCAGGCTTCTTTCAGCAGGGCGATGCTTTTTTCGAACGGCCCCATGTACTTCATCGCCGTGATCATCGAGCCCTGAAACTTGAGCTTCTTGGTCAGCAACGCCGCGCGCCCCGACAGGCTGCCATCGAGGAGCCTTTGCCAGTTTTCCACGCTGGCCTTCATCACGAAGTCGGGTTTGGCGGGGGCGTCGCCCCAGGCCCTGTCCACTGCCCGCCCGTCATCCACCAACAAATACGCGGAAGGCCTGGACCCATCCTCCCATCCATACTCGATCAGGGCATTGAAGCCCCTGAGGCCTTCCACGAGGTCGGGCCGTTGATTCCACAAGGATTGATACCGTTCAATCCATCCGGCACTGAGAAAATCACCCATCTAATTGCTCCAGATCCAATGTAAAAAAAACGGCCAGGCTGGGCTGGCCGTTTGAACGAACGCCTTATTGGTACGCCGAGAGCGCCTTGAAGACTTCATTGAACGAAGCCTCGCCCAGGCGCGCGAACACGCCCACATTCCCCATGACGCAAACGGAGAAGCGCGGGCCGGCGAGGGAAAATCCCGTGGCCGGCGTCCATCCCGACTCACCGCTCATGGCAGTGAATCCGTCCGTCTGCATGCGCGCCATGTGCATGTTGGCTGCGCACATGGCCGCCGCCATGGCCGCTTCGTCCTCGCTGATCTCGCCCGCGTAGCCGGTGAGTTTGCCGTCATCGGAAAAACTGCCCGCAGCGAACACGCCCTTGATTTTCAACAGTTCATTGAGGTTGCTCATCATGCTCTCCTTTAAAGCGAAGCCAGGATTTCGAAGGCGCGATCGAAATCCGTTTCCTTGTTGCGGACAAACACGCCGACATTGCCGACGATCAGGGCGGAATTCTCCGGGCCCGACACGGCGAAGCCCGTCGTCGGCTCGAAACCTTCCTTGCCGGTATAGGCCGTCCAGCCCGACGATTGCATCTTGCCCATCATCAAGTTGGCCGCACACATCTGGGCCGCCATCTTCGCCGCCTGGATGCTGATATTGCCCATGTAGTTCAGAAGCTCCCCCGTGGCGGAAAACTCACCGGCGGCGTATGCGCCCGGAATGCCCATTGCCTTTTTCAGATCAGCCATGTGTTTACTCTCCTATGTCTACAGATACAGGGACTGTCCCTGCAAGAATCCACTGAGCAACACGTGTGCCAGATTGTAAGTTTTTGTTTTATAAGGTTATTTTTCGCAAGGTAACCGGAAATGTTGCAATCGATCGTTGCACATTGTTTGCAATGAGTGATATTTCTAAATTAATCAATGTGTTATATATTGTGTTGCTGTTGCGCAACTGGGTGAAATCGTAAAAAATGCACGACGAAAACCTATGGCAACACGCTGAAATTCTTGAAAGCGTGCTTTCAGGGATCGATCAGGGCATTCTGATTGCCAACCAGGACGGTAGCGTGCTGTTTGCCAATGCGGCTTTGCGTCAACTCATGGAAATCCCGGCCGGGGTGGCGCTGAAATCCCTCAACGATATCGGTGGCGTGAATTTCAAGCTGGCCATCACGCGTGGTCTCATCGATCAGGGCTTCGGCGATGCGGTGAGCCGGCGGCAGGAGGGCGTCGTGGAGATCGAGCGCTGGTTCGATCTGGCCTCGGGCAGTCGCTGCTTCCTGTTGCGCACGGGCCTGATCGAGCGGAAAAAAACCAACCCGATCCGGCTGGTGATGTTGCGCGACATTACCGATCTCAAGCGCCTGCGCGAGGCGACCGAAGGGGGGCAGCGGGACTTCATCACGCGCGATCCGCACATGCTCGATGTGCTCCGCCAGCTCAGGCAGGTTGCCTCCACCCAAGCCTATGTGCTGCTGCAGGGAGAGTCGGGGACCGGCAAGAATGTTTTGGCACGTCAACTGCATCGCATGAGCGCGCGCGCCGCCCATCCGCTGGTGGAGGTCAATTGCGCGGCGATTCCCTCGGAGCTCATGGAGTCGGAGTTCTTCGGCCACGTGCGGGGCGCTTTTACCGGTGCGAGTGGTGATCGTGCCGGCCGTTTCGCCGCCGCGGATGGCGGCACCCTGTTTCTGGACGAGGTGGGCGAGGTGCCGCTCCCCATGCAGGCGAAATTCCTCAAGGCCGTGCAGGAGCGGAGCTTCGAGCCGGTCGGCTCGAACCGGAGCCAATCGGTCGACGTGCGCATCGTTTCGGCTTCCAACCGCAATCTGAAGATGGCCGTGGAGGCGCGCCAGTTCCGCGCCGACCTGTATTACCGGCTGTCGGTCATCTCCCTGCACATCCTGCCCTTGCGCAGCCGCAAGGCCGACATTCCCCTGCTCATCGACCACTTCCTGGCGGCCCTCGCCCGGCGCGGATATGCCAAGGCCGTCCTGGGGGCCGATGCATTGCGCCTGCTGCTGGACTATCCCTGGCCCGGCAACGTGCGCGAGCTGGAGAATGCAATGGAACACGCGCTGATCTGCGCAATCGACGGTGTCATCCGGCCGGAAAGCCTGCCCCTCGATATCCGTGATTATCATGACCGGGGCGCGCGCCTGCCAGCGCCACAGGCAGGCGCCGCAGACAACACTGAGAGCCAGCAACGCGGGCAGATTCTTTTTGCGCTCAAGCGTTGCAATGGCAATAAGGCGGCTGCAGCGAAGATGCTCGGCATCGACCGCACGACGCTGTGGCGGCGCATCCGCAAGCTGAACCTGGACTGAGGCGGCGCAATCCTGGCTTCGCTGTGGGCATGCGGCGGTCCGCGAGAAGTGTTGATCGATGCGCGGCGCGCATGTCGTGAAAAAACGCCGTGCCACTCGACGCCGCCGCGACCTTTTGGTTAGTGGTGGACAGCGAGCGTTAGCTGATGACGCTGGTGCGCTATATCGAGCTCATCCGGTGCGCGCCGACAGGGTGGTGCATCCGCGCGACTATCCCTGGGCGAGCCCCGGCTTCAACGCGCAGGGCGAATCCGGCCCGAACGCGGACTGGCTGACGCCGCACCGGGAATCCCTGCGCCTGGCCCGCAATGCGGCCGACCGGCAGGGGCCTACCGGCTGCTGTTCCGCGCGGCGGTGTCCAACGACGTTGGTTAGCAATCCGCGACTGCACGCACAAGGGCTGGGCGCTGGGGGGTGAACGCTTCAAGCCGGAGATCGAGCGCCTGACGCGGCGGCGCGCGGTTTCGAAGGAGGTGGGGTGGCCGCGGAAGGAAGTCGATGGTGTTTGAGCGGCCTGATTGCGCTTTGCCACCTTGTATTAATCACTTTTAATCACTACGATTAAAGCCGATCGTATTAACCAAGGAGGGGAATGTCATGGCACAAACGGATACCAAGGTGCTGACTGCGCACGTGCCGCTTCCGCTGGCTGAGAAGGTAGACCAATTGGCGGCCAAGCTCGAGCGTTCTCGTGGTTGGATCATCAAGCAGGCATTGGCAGCGTGGGTTGATCAGGAAGAAGAACGCGGCCGTTTAACCCGTGAGGCTTTGGCCGATGTGGATGCTGGCCGCGTGATCGATCACCAGGCTGTGCAGGCGTGGGCTGATAGCTTGAGCGCGGACAAGCCGCTACCCGTTCCGCGCTGATGGAACTCAAGTGGACCGGCAAGGCGCTATCGGATTTGGCGCGGTTGTATGAATTCCTTGCGCCTGTGAACAAGAGTGCTGCAGCGCGAACCGTTCAATCGCTGACTGCTGCGCCTGCTGGCCTGCTGGCCAATCCACGCATAGGTGAAAAGCTCGACGAGTTCGAGCCGCGTGAGGTGCGCCGGATTCTTGTTGGGCATTATGAAATGCGTTACGAGATCCAGGCATCTACAATCTATGTGCTGCGGCTATGGCATACGCGGGAGGATCGCTAGGGAGATGCTGATTTATTCAAGTGGGCCATTGCGAGATTGCGCTCGCTGCCGCGTTTTCCATGAAATATTCGCGCGCCGACTCGACACCGCCGTGACGTTTCGGTTATGATGCGCCCCGCATTAGGCGCGTAGCTCAGCTGGTTAGAGCACCACCTTGACATGGTGGGGGTCGTTGGTTCGAGTCCAATCGCGCCTACCAATATTCAGCGGGCCGGGATGGCCTGGTTTCAAGCGGGGCCGGACGGCCCACGGAGGTTGCGAAATGTCACCGCGAACTTGCAGGGAAGTCACTGGATAACCCCCGGCGCATCGCAGTCCCGTTTCATTTTCGTATCTTCGAGTAGCATTCCAAAGCGCGGCCGGTCCGCGCTTTTTTATTTCCGGAGTCTGAGCACATGGTCAACGTCACGCTTCCCGATGGTTCCGTCCGCGCCTTTGCCGGGCCGGTGACGGTCGCCGAGGTCGCTTCCAGCATCGGCGCGGGGCTCGCCAAGGCGGCGCTCGCCGGCAAGGTCGACGGCAGGCTCGTCGACACCAGCCACGTGATCGACCATGACGCCACGCTTGCGATCATTACCCTCAAGGATGCCGAGGCGCTCGACCTCATCCGCCACGACGCCGCGCACGTGATGGCGCAGGCGGTGCAGGAGTTGTATCCGGGCACGCAGGTGACCATCGGGCCGGCGATCGAGGACGGCTTCTACTACGACTTTGCGCGCGACACGCCCTTCACGCCGGAAGACCTCGAAAAGATCGAGAAACGCATGGAGGAGATCGTCAGGCGCGACCTGCCGATCCGGCGCGAGGTGTGGGAGCGCGAAGAGGCGAAGAAGGTGTTTGCCGATCTCGGCGAAACCTACAAGGTGCAGATCATCGACGAGGTGATCCCGGCCGGCGAGGAGCTCACGATCTACCGCCAGGGCGAGTGGTTCGACGTCTGCCGCGGCCCGCACCTGCCGTCGACCGGCAAGCTGCCGCGCGCGTTCAAGCTGATGAAGCTCGCCGGCGCCTACTGGCGCGGGGATTCGAAGAATGCGCAATTGCAACGCATCTACGGCACGGCCTGGACGAAGAAGGAGGATCTCGACGCCTACCTGCACCGCCTGGAAGAAGCCGAGAAGCGCGACCACCGCAAACTCGCCAAACAGCTCGATCTGCTCCACATGCAGGACGAGGCGCCGGGCATGGTGTTCTGGCATCCCAAGGGCTGGATCGTGTGGCAGCAGATCGAGCAGTACATGCGGCGGAAATTCGTCGAACACGGCTACCAGGAGGTGCGCACCCCGGCGGTGATGGATCGCAGCCTGTGGGAGAAATCCGGCCACTGGGACAACTACCGCGACAACATGTTCACCACCGCGTCGGAAAACCGCGACTACGCGGTCAAGCCGATGAACTGCCCCGGCCACGTGCAGATCTTCAACAGCGGCCTGCACTCCTACCGCGAACTGCCGCTCAGGCTCGCGGAATTCGGCTCGTGTCACAGGAACGAACCGTCGGGCGCGCTGCACGGCATCATGCGCGTGCGCGGCTTCACCCAGGACGACGCGCACATCTTTTGCACCGAAGCGCAGGTCGAGCAGGAAGTGGCCGACTTCATCGTCATGCTGCAGAAGGTCTACGCGGACTTCGGCTTCAACGAGGTCCTGGTGAAGCTGTCGACCCGCCCGGAGAAGCGCGTCGGCTCCGACGAGAGCTGGGACCGCGCCGAAGCCGCGCTCGCCGCGGCGCTGGAGAAGAACCGTCTCGCCTTCGAGCTGCAGCCGGGCGAGGGCGCCTTCTATGGCCCCAAGATCGAGTTCACGCTGAAGGACACGCTCGGCCGCCTGTGGCAGTGCGGCACCATCCAGCTCGACTTCAACCTGCCGGCGCGCCTCGGCGCCGAATACGTCGCCGAGGACAACAGCCGCAAGACCCCGGTGATGCTGCACCGCGCGATCCTGGGCTCGATGGAACGCTTCATCGGCATCCTCATCGAGCATCACGCCGGCAACTTCCCCTTGTGGCTCGCGCCGGTGCAGGTCATGGTGATGAACATCAGCGAAAACCAGGCCGGCTACGCCCATGCGGTCGTGCGGACGTTGCGGGCGGCCGGCATACGCGCCGGGGCGGACTTGAGTAATAACAAAATTACCTATAAAATCCGCGAACATAGCTTGCAGAAGCTGCCTTATCTGGCGGTCGTCGGCGACAAGGAAATGGAGGCCCGTCGGGTTTCCGTCCGGGCCCGCGGCAACCAGGACCTGGGGCAGCTCGGTTTGGATGACTTCATCGCGCGCCTGGAATCCGAAATCCAGGCGCGCCAGTAAAGGCGGTCAAACAAGGCGTTGGGGTCTCCCTCAGGGAATCCGCCCCCGCGCCTTCTTTACTTTGTTTGGCCTGGTTTGCCCGTGCGCCTGGCGCCGGGTTTTGGAATTGGAGAACGGCTCATCGCGACAGAGAAAAAGCAGACGCGCATCAACGGTGAAATTACAGCCCCGGAGGTGCGATTGGTCGGAACCGAAGGCGAACAGCTCGGCATCGTGAAACTCTACGATGCCCTGCGCCAGGCGGAAGAGGCAGACCTGGACCTGGTGGAGATTGCACCGACGGCGCAGCCGCCCGTGTGCAAGATCATGGACTACGGCAAGTTCAAGTACCAGGAAAGCAAGAAACAGCACGAGGCGAAGCTCAAGCAGAAGCAGGTGCAGATCAAGGAAGTGAAGTTTCGTCCGGGCACGGACGAGGGCGACTACCAGATCAAGCTGCGCAACCTGATGCGTTTCCTGCAGGACGGTGACAAGACCAAGGTGACGCTGCGTTTTCGCGGCCGCGAGATGGCGCACCAGGAAATCGGCATGGAGCAGTTACGCCGCGTGTCGGCCGACCTTGCCGAACTCGCCGTGGTCGAGCAGTTCCCGAAGATGGAAGGCCGCCAGCTCGTGATGATGCTGGCGCCGAAGAAAAAAGCCTGATTTTCGAGACGGGCGTTTCTCGGGCTCCGGTTCAAGCCGGGTCAAAAACGCCACCATACGTGCTGTTGGGTTGGTGAAGCATTCCGCGCCGCGGGATCACCTGGCCGCATGAAATAAAGAAGGAAGCATCATGCCCAAGATGAAGAGCAAGAGCGGCGCCGCCAAGCGGTTCCGTGCGCTGGGCGGCGGCGGTTTCAAACGCTCGCACGCGTTCATGCGCCACATTCTCACCAAGAAGAGCACCAAGCGTAAGCGCCAGTTGCGCGGCATGGAAACCGTCAATGCCAGCAACCTCAAGGCGGTTGCGCGCATGCTGCCCTACGCATAAAGGAGAGAAACCATGCCACGCGTCAAACGGGGCGTAACCGCCCGCGCCAGCCACAAGAAAATCCTCGACGCCGCCAAGGGCTACCGCGGCCGCCGCAAGAACGTCTTCCGCGTCGCCAACGAAGCGGTGATGAAGGCGGGCCAGTACCAATACCGCGATCGCCGTCAGCGCAAGCGCCAGTTCCGTGCCCTGTGGATCGCCCGCATCAACGCGGCCGCCCGCCAGCACGGCCTGACCTACAGCGTGTTCATGAATGGCCTGTCGCGTGCCGAGATCGGCATCGACCGCAAGGTGCTGTCCGACATCGCGATCTTCGACAAGGACGCCTTTGCCAAGATCGTCGATCAGGTCAAGGCCAAACTGGCGGCGTGAGCCGTCAGACTGTCACAAAAAAAGGCCGCAAGGCCTTTTTTTGTTTGTGATTGATTCGAGACTTTCGCCATGCGCAACCCGAACGAAATCGTCGCTGAAGCCCTTGCCGCCATCCAGGGCGCGCCCGACCTGCCGACGCTGGAGCAGGTCAAGGCGACCTACCTGGGCAAGAGCGGCCAGCTGACCGACCTGTTGAAAAGCCTGGGCGCGATGCCGGCCGAGGAACGCAAGACCGCGGGCGCACGCATCAACGAGGCCAAGCAGGCGGTCGAGGCGGCACTGAAGGCGCGCCGCGAGGCGCTGCAACAGGCCGAGCTCGACCGCCTGCTGGCGGCCGAGACGCTCGACGTCACGTTGCCCGGGCGCGGGCCGGGCGGCGGCGGCCTGCATCCGGTGTCGATGACGCTCGCACGCATCCAGGCGTTGTTCCGTTCGATCGGGTTCGACGTGGCGACCGGGCCCGAGATCGAAACCGATTTCTACAACTTCACCGCGCTCAACATCCCGCAAGATCATCCGGCGCGCGCGATGCACGACACCTTCTACCTGCAGACGGGGGAACTGCTGCGCACCCATACCTCGCCGGTGCAGATCCACTACATGGAAAACCACCCGCCGCCGCTCAGGATCATCGCGCCGGGGCGGGTATACCGCTGCGACTCCGACGTGACGCACACGCCGATGTTCCACCAGATCGAAGGCCTGTGGGTCGACGAGAACGTTTCCTTCGCCGACCTGAAGGGCGTGCTCGCCGACTTCATGCGCAACTTCTTCGAGCGCGACGACCTGCCGGTGCGGTTCCGGCCCTCGTTCTTCCCCTTCACCGAGCCCTCGGCCGAAATGGACATCGGCTGCGTCATCTGCGGCGGCGAAGGCTGTCGCGTCTGCTCGCACACCGGCTGGCTGGAAGTGCTCGGCTGCGGGATGGTGCACCCCAATGTGTTCCGGCACGTCGGCATCGACCCCGAACGCTACCTCGGCTTCGCCTTCGGACTCGGCGTCGAGCGCCTCGCCATGCTGCGCTACGGCGTCGACGACCTGCGACTGTTCTTCGAGAATGACTTGCGTTTCCTTAAGCAATTCAATTAACTAGGGCGCATACATCATGCAATTCCCAGAATCCTGGCTGCGCAATCTCGTCAATCCCGCGCTCGACACGACTGCGCTCGCCCACGCCCTGACGATGGCGGGACTCGAGGTCGAGGCGCTCGCGCCGGCCGCGCCGCCGTTCGACAACGTCGTCGTCGCCGAGATTCTCTCGGTCGAGAAGCATCCGGACGCCGACCGCCTGCGCGTGTGCCAGGTCGACGTCGGGGAAGCCGCGCCGGTCACCATCGTGTGCGGCGCGCCCAACGCCGCGGCCGGCCTCAAGGTGCCGTGCGCGCGGCCCGGCGCGAAGCTGCCTGGCATCGAGATCAAGGTCGCCAAGGTGCGCGGCGTCGAATCCTTCGGCATGCTGTGCTCGAGCCGGGAGCTCGGCCTCGACGGCGCGGCCGACGGTCTCATGGTGCTGCCGGCCGACGCGCCGGTGGGCGAGGATTTCCGCGCCTGGCGCAATCTCGACGATACGCTGATCACGCTCAAGCTCACCCCCAACCGCGCCGACTGCCTGTCGCTGGCGGGGCTGGCGCGCGAGGTCGGCGCGATCACCGGCGCCGAGGTGCGGCTGCCGCAGATCAATACCGTCCCCGTGCGCACCGCCGACTCGCTCGCCGTGCAGGTGATGGCGCCGGAGGCCTGTCCACGCTATCTGGCGCGAGTGGTGCGCGGCATCGATGCGCAGGCGCCCACGCCGCGCTGGATGGCCGAGCGCCTGGAGCGCTGCGGCATCCGTCCGCTCAGCGCGCCGGTCGACATCACCAACTACGTGCTGCTCGAACTCGGCCAGCCGATGCACGCCTTCGACCTCGGGAAACTCGGCTACGGCGTCCAGGTGCGCTGGGCGCGTGCCGGCGAGCAACTCGCGCTGCTGAACGGCCAGACCGCCGAACTCGCTGGCGACATGCTGGTGATCGCCGACGCCGACGGGCCGGTCGCGCTCGCCGGCATCATGGGCGGTGCGCCGACCAGCGTAAGCAACGAGACGACCGATGTCATGCTGGAAGCGGCCTTCTTCACGCCCGCGGCGATCGCCGGCCGCGCCCGCCGTCTCGGCCTGTCGACCGATTCCTCGCACCGCTTCGAGCGCGGGGTCGATTTCGATGCCACCCGGCAGGCGATGGAGCGCGCCAGCCAGCTGCTCGTCGACATCTGCGGCGGCGAGGTAGGCCCGATCAGCGAGTCGGTCGCCGCGTTGCCGGTGCGCGCGCCGATCACGCTCAGACTCGCGCGGCTTGCGCGCGTGGCCGGCATCGCGCTCGACGCCGACACGGTCGCGCGCGACCTCGCGGCGCTGGGCGCGGCGGTCGAGCGCCGCGACGGCGCGCTTGTCGTCACGCCGCCGAGCTTCCGTTTCGACCTCGCGATCGAGGAAGACCTGATCGAGGAGGCGGTTCGCCTCCATGGTTACGACAACGTTCCCGCGCAGCCGCCCGCGGCACCTACACGCATGCTGCCGCAGGACGAGCGCGTGCTCGGCGACGATGTCCTGCGCCAGGCGATGGCCGGGCTGGACTACCAGGAGGTCATCACCTACAGCTTCGTCGACCCGGCGTGGGAGACCGCGCTCGATCCCGCCGCGCGCCCGCTGCCGCTTGCCAATCCGCTCGCCAGCCAGCTCTCCGTCATGCGCACGACGCTGTGGGGCGGACTCGTCGAGACGCTGCGCCACAATCTCAACCGGCAGCTGGAACGGGTACGCATTTTCGAACTCGGCCGCGTATACGCCTCGCTCGACGCGCAGCCGATGCGGCTCGGCGGCCTCGCCTACGGCGACGCGCTGCCCGAGCAGTGGGGCGCGCAGGCCCGCCGCGTCGACTTCTTCGACGTCAAGGGCGACCTCGAACGCCTCGCCGGCCGCGCGTTCGACGCCCGCCCCGGCGTGCATCCCGCACTGCACCCTGGCCAGTGTGCAGAACTGTGGCTGGACGGCAGGGGGATCGGCTGGCTGGGATCGCTGCATCCGCGCCTGGTGCAGGCGTTCGAGCTGGCGAGCGCGCCGGTGCTGTTTGAACTCGACCATGCCGCGCTCGTCCACCGCGCGCTACCGCGCTATGCCGGTCTCTCGCGCTTCCCGCAGGTACGGCGCGATCTCGCCTTCGTGCTCGACGCGCAGACGCCGGCCGGGACCCTGCTCGCGGCACTGCGCGACGCCGCCCCGCCCGTGGTGCGCACGATCGAGGTGTTCGACGACTATCGGGGCAAGGGTGTGGCGGAAAACCAAAAAAGCCTTGCAATACGGGTAGTTATGCAAGATACTGAACGCACATTGACGGAAGAGGACGTGGAGGAGGCGGTGCGGAAACTGATCGACACCGCGCTTCGTCAGTGCAACGCCAGCCTGCGGGTCTAGGACACTGTCCCGGCGTGTATGACGAAGAACAAACTGGGCGCGTGCGCAACGCGACATTCCACAGCCATCCCGAACAAGACCGACAAGCATGAGCACCCTCACCAAAGCTGACCTGGCCGAACTGCTGTTCGAAAAAGTGGGTTTGAACAAGCGCGAGGCCAAGGACGTCGTCGAATCCTTCTTCGACGAAATCCGTGGCGCCCTCGAAAAGGGTGACATTGTCAAGCTGTCAGGCTTCGGCAACTTCCAGTGCCGAGAAAAGCCCCAGCGGCCCGGCCGCAACCCAAAAACCGGCGAAGAAATGCCGATTTCCGCGCGCCGCGTGGTGACTTTCCACGCCAGCCAGAAACTCAAGTCGCAGGTCGAAGGCGCCCAAATTGGAACGCCCAGCGAAGAGTGAGCTGCCGCCGATCCCGGCGAAACGCTACTTCACCATTGGTGAAGTCTCCGAACTGTGCGCCGTCAAACCGCACGTCCTGCGCTACTGGGAACAGGAATTCACCCAGCTGCGCCCGGTCAAGCGGCGCGGCAACCGCCGCTACTACCAGCACCACGAAGTCCTGCTGATCCGCCGCATCCGCGAACTGCTGTACGAAGAAGGCTTCACCATCAGCGGCGCGCGCCAGCGCCTCGAGCATGATGGCGAAGCGCCCGCCGAGGCCGCATCCGCCAAGCCTGTTCCGGCCAGGCTCGACACCGCCGCGCTGCGCGCCGAACTCGCCGCGATCCTCAAAATATTGGGCTGACGGGCTTTCGCCGGACGCGGCACCTCTGCTAGAATCTCGGGCTTCGTCGGGGCGTAGCGCAGCCTGGTAGCGCACCTGCATGGGGTGCAGGGGGTCGGAA
>DYFW01000062.1 GCA_020725005.1 Thiobacillus denitrificans | reverse complement strand
CATGTGCACCGGGATGCGGATGGTGCGCGCCTGGTCGGCGATCGAGCGCGTGATCGCCTGGCGGATCCACCACGTCGCGTAGGTCGAGAACTTGTAGCCGCGGCGGTATTCGAATTTCTCGACCGCCTTCATCAGGCCGATGTTGCCTTCCTGGATGAGGTCGAGGAACTGCAGGCCGCGGTTGGTGTATTTCTTGGCGATGGAAATCACCAGGCGCAGGTTGGCCTCGATCATTTCGCGCTTGGCGCGGCGGGCCTTGGCCTCGCCCGTGGACATCTGCTTGTTGATCTCCTTGAGGTTCTTGATCGGCATGCCGACGCGCTCCTGCATGGCGATGAGCGCTTCCTGGTGCGCCTTCACCTCGTACTGCAGCTTGGCGAGTGTCGAGCAGTAGGCCTTCTTGGCGGCGATTTCCTTGTCGACCCAGGCGAGGTTGGTTTCGTTGCCGGGGAAGGACTTGATGAAGTGGGGGCGCGGCATGCCCGAGCGGGTGACGCAGAATTCCATGATCTGGCGCTCGTGGCTGCGCACTTCCTCGACGGCGTTTCGGATCTCGTCGCACAGGCGATCGACCACGCGCACCGAAAAGCGGAACGCCATCAGGAGTTCGGTGACCTCGTTCTGCGCCTTGGTGTGCTGCGGGCTGCCGAGCCCGTACTTGGCCTGGGCGGCCTGCGCCTTCTTGTAGGCCTTGCGGATGTAGTCGAACTGCGCGAGGGCCTCGGCCTTCAGCTGCGCCAGGTTGGCGGCGGCCACGGCGGCGCTGGCGTCCTCGTCGTCCTCGTCGTCCTCGATGTCGGTTTCGGTGTCCGCCTCTTCGTCGGCGTCCGCGGCCGCGGCCTCGGCTTCCGCCTCGACGAAGCCATCGACCAGTTCGTCGATGCGCATCTCGTCCTTCTCGACCTGCGCGGCCATGTCGAGGATCTGCTGGATGGTGAGCGGGCACGAGGAGATCGCCTGGATCATGTGGCGCAGGCCTTCCTCGATGCGCTTGGCGATCTCGATCTCGCCTTCGCGGGTGAGCAGGTCGACCGAACCCATTTCGCGCATGTACATGCGCACCGGGTCGGTGGTGCGGCCGAATTCGGAGTCCACCGTGGTCAGCGCCTGCTCGGCCTCGGCGACGACGTCCTCGTCGGCAACGGCGGGGGTGGCGTCCTGCATCAGCAGGGTCTCGGCGTCCGGCGCCTCGTCATAGACCTGGATGCCCATGTCGTTGATCATGCTGATCACGCCTTCGATCTGATCGGCGTCCAGCACCTCGTCGGGCAGGTGGTCGTTGATTTCGGCGTAGGTGAGGAAGCCGCGCTCCTTGCCCAGGATGATGAGATTCTTCAGCTGGGTGCGGCGCGCCTCGGCCTCGACCGGCGTCAGTTCCTTCAAGGGCAGCAGGGTTTCGGTTTTTTTGGCGTTGCCGCCAGGTTTTCTTCCACGTACAGCCACAGTCTTATCTCCGCTTCGGACTGCCTCACCTGGTCCGGGTGAGACAGAAAAAATCGTTCAAAAACCGGCAATTATACCGTAATTCAGGGGCTTGTCCCGACGTTTTTGGCAAGCTAGTAACGTGCCAGTTCCGCAAGTTCCCGGCGTTCGCCGGGGCTGAGGCTCGCCAGCGGCCGCGCCGCCAGTTCCTGCCAGCGGCGGCGCTGCCAGTCGTCGCGCAACTGCTTGAGCGCCCCCTCGAATTCGGCGTGCCAGTCCCAGTCGGCGTCCTTGTCGATGAGGTCGGTCATCAGTTCGCCGAGCAGGGGCTCCAACGTCGAGCCGCGCGCGGCTTCCGCCAGCGCCGGCAGGCCGGGTGCGCCGACGTCGCGCAGCCAGGCGACGAGTTCGCCGACTTGCTCGTGCAGCGGGTCGTTGGCGTCGAACCAGCGCGGATCGACCTCGGCCGCGCGCTGCGGCGTCATCAGCAGGGTGCGGGCGAGACTGCGCAGCCGCGAGGGTGCCGCGCGCCGGATGGGCCGCGGCGGCTGGCGCCGGGCAGGGGCGGGCGCCAGGCCCAGGCTGCCCAGGGCCTCGACCGGCAACTGGGCCATGTCGGCAAGCTGGCGTCGAATCAGGCCCGCGAGCAGCGGCGCTGCGATGCGGTCGAGCAAGGGCTTGGCCGCTTTCAGCAAGGCGGCGCGGCCTTCATGGGTGTCGAGGCGGCAATCGCGCGCGAGTTCGCGCACCAGGAAGGCCGACAGGGGGACAGTGTCATGGTCGAGCAGTTGCACGAAGGCGTCGCGGCCGTGACGGCGGATATGGCTGTCCGGGTCCTCGCCTTCGGGCAGGAAGAGGAAGCCCACGTCCTTGCCGTCCTGCAGCGCTTCCAGCGTGTTTTCCAGCGCGCGCCAGGCCGCCTTGCGGCCGGCGGCGTCGCCGTCGAACGCGTAGATCAGGCGGTCGGTGTGGCGCAGCAGGGTGCGCGCATGGATCGGGGTGGTGGCGGTGCCGAGTGTGGCGACGGCGAACTCGACGCCGTGCTGGGCGAGGGCGACGACGTCCATGTAGCCCTCGACGACGATGACGCGGCCGGCGGCCTTGATCGCGGCGCGCGCTTCGAACAGGCCGTAGATCTCGGCGCCCTTGTGGAACAGCGGCGTCTCGGGCGAGTTGAGGTATTTCGGTTCGCCCGCGCCGAGCACGCGGCCGCCGAAACCGACGGTCCGGCCCTTCAGGTCCCGGATCGGGAACATGATGCGGTCACGGAAGCGGTCGTAACGCCGGCCCTCGTTCTCGACGACCAGGCCGCTGGCGACCAGCGCGTCCGCCTGGTAATCGGCGAACACCTGCTTCAAGGGCGAGCCGTCGGGGGCGTAGCCGATGCCGTAGCGGGCGGCGATGGCGCCGGTCAGGCCGCGCCCCTTGAGATAGTCGATCGCGCGTGGCGTCTGCTTCAATTGCTGCTTGTAGAACTGGGCCGCCTGCTCCAGCGCGTCCCACAGCGCGGGCGGCGGCTTCGGCCGCTCGGGCTCGCCGGATTGCGGCACGGCCAGGCCGACATCCTGCGCCAGCGCGGCGACGGCGTCGGGAAAGCTCATGTGTTCGTATTCCATGAGGAAACCGAGCGCGGTGCCGTGCGCGCCGCAGCCGAAACAGTGATAGAACTGCTTGGTCGGGCTGACGGTGAAGGAAGGGGTCTTTTCGCTGTGGAAGGGGCAGCAGGCCTGGTAGTTCTGTCCGGCTTTCTTCAACGGCACCCTGCGGTCGATGACGTCGACGATGTCGACGCGGGCGAGCAGGGTGTCGATGAAATCGCGCGGAATCATGACCGCATGATAGACCCGGCGTGGGCAGGCCGGGGCGTCAGCCGGCGAGGCGGGTCTTGATCAGCGCGGAGACCTGGCCCATGTCGGCGCGCCCGGCAAGGCGTGGCTTCAGGAGACCCATGACCTTGCCCATGTCCTTGGCGCTGGATGCGCCGGATTCGGCGATGGCGGCGGCGATTGCCGCCTCGATCTCGGCGGCGGAAAGCGGCTCGGGAAGGTAGGACTGCAGCACGGCGAGTTCCGCCGCTTCGGCGGCGACCAGGTCGTCGCGCCCGGCGGCCTTGAACTGGCTGATCGAATCGCGGCGCTGCTTGATGAGCTTTTCGACGACGGCGCTGACCGCGGCATCGTCGAGTTCGGTGCGCTCGTCGACTTCGCGCTGCTTGATCGCGGCGAGCAGCAGGCGGATCGTGCCGAGGCGCGCGGCATCCTTCGCGCGCATGGCCGCCTTCATGTCGTCGGTGATGCGAGCCTTGAGCGACATGCCGGGAGACTGCGCGGCGGCAGGATCAGTAAAGCTTGGGGGGGAGTTGCTGGCTGCGCAGGCGCTTGCTCTGGCGCTTGATGGCGGCGGCGAGCTTGCGCTTGCGCTCGGCGGTGGGCTTTTCGTAGAACTCGCGGGCGCGCAGCTCGGTCAGGAGACCGACTTTTTCGATGGAACGCTTGAAGCGGCGCAGGGCGACATCAAACGGCTCGTTTTCCTTGACTTTGACGTGAGGCATGTGAGAAGGGCGTTTCCTGAAAATGGGAAAACGGGAATAATAACCGCCCCGAACGTATTTTTCCAGCCCCCGCTCCCCATGCTGGTCCTTGGCGTCGAATCCTCCTGCGACGAAACCGGCGTCGCGCTCTACGACAGCGCGCGCGGCCTGCTCGCCCACGCCCTGCATTCGCAGATCGCGATGCACGCCGACTATGGCGGCGTGGTGCCCGAACTCGCCTCGCGCGACCACATCCGCCGGGTGCTGCCGCTGACCCGCAAGGTTCTGGCGGAGAGCGGGTGTGGCCTGGCGCAGCTCGACGGCGTCGCCTACACGCAAGGGCCGGGACTGGCGGGCGCCTTGCTGGTGGGGGCCGGGATGGCGCGCGCGCTGGCGTTTGCGCTGGACATCCCGGCGGTTGGCGTACACCACCTCGAGGGCCACCTGCTGTCGCCGCTGATTTCGGATACCCCGCCCGAATTTCCCTTCGTCGCGCTGCTGGTGTCGGGCGGCCATACCCAGATCATGCGGGTGGCCGGCGTCGGGCGCTACACGCTGCTCGGCGAGACGCTCGACGACGCGGCAGGCGAGGCCTTCGACAAGACCGCGCAGCTCCTTGGGCTGGGCTACCCGGGCGGGCCGGCCCTGTCGAAGCTGGCGGCGACGGGGGACGCCAGCCGTTACAGCCTGCCGCGCCCGATGCTGAATTCGGGTGATTTCGATTTCAGTTTTTCCGGCCTCAAGACCGCGGTGCTGACGCTGGTAAAGAAGGCCGGACTGGGGCACGCGGCGGACATCGCGGCGGCGTTCCAGGCGGCGGCGGTCGAGGTGCTGGTGACGAAGAGCCTCGCCGCGTGCGAGGCCACCGCCACCCGCCGGCTGGTGGTGGCGGGCGGCGTGGGAGCCAACGCGCATCTGCGCGAACGCCTCACGCGCGAGGCCGCCGCGCGCGGCATCGCGGTGTCGTATCCGCGGCTGGAATTCTGCACCGACAATGGCGCGATGATCGCCTACGCCGGCGCGCAGCGGCTCGCGCATGCGTCGCCCGACCTCGCGTTCGCGGTGCGTCCGCGCTGGGATCTGGCGACGCTCGCGGCGGTGTAGTCAGGGCCGGAACATCGGATAGGCGTCGCGCAGGGCCTTGAGCCACTTTTCGCTGCCGGTGAGCTGCGCGATCTGGTCGGGGAACAGCAGCAGACCGGCCAGCGCCGCCATCAGACATACCAGGATGAGCGTGCCGAGCACGCTTTCCGGGCGCAGCACGCCCCAGTAGCGGCTGACCAGGAACAGCGTGTCCTTCTTGTGTTCCGACATTGACAGCCAGCGCCGCACGAGCCTGACGGCGAGATAGGCGGTGTAGCCGCCGATCAGCGAGGCGAAGACGATGCGGAACACCGCGAACATGTCGAGCCCGCCGCCGACATACTGGTGGTACAGCCAGGAGACGAAGCCGAGCGAGAACGAGGCGAACACCGCGATCGCGACGTTGATGAAGAGCCGCCGCCGCTCGCGGGCGAGGTCGCGCTGGCGTTCGATGAAGAAATTGTCGATCTCGTGCTTGAAATATTCGACCTTCTCCTGCACCAGCAGCGAGATCTCGGTTTTGGCGCGCACGATGCGCTCGTCCATCAGCGCGCCCAGCTTCTCGCCGGCGTAGTCGACGAGCTCGCGCACGTCGTCCTTGGTGAACTGGCGCTGTTCGTGCAGCTCCTCGGAGATTTTCTCGAGTTTGGCGTCGATTTCCTGGCTGGCCTGCCAGATGACGTCCTTGAGTTCGCCGCCGGCCTGGGATACGCCGTCCCTGACCACGTCCGAGAGGCGCTTGCCGGCAAGGTCGATCGCCTCGCGCGAGACCTCGGCGAGGCTTTCCTTGGCGTGGTCGATGGTTTTGTCGAAGAGCGCCATGGTGGGTAGGCTCGTAAAGATGGGCGCTCAGGTCTTCTGCCCGATGCGCTTTTCCTCGCCGTTGACGAGCTTGATGAGATTGCTCTTGTGACGATAGACCAGCAGGAGCGTGATCACCAGTACCGCGATCGCCTGGTCGCCCCAGCCCATCAGCAGACCCGCATAGACAGGCGCGAGAACTGCGGCGACGAGCGCGGACAGCGACGAGATGCGGAACACCGCTGCGACGGCCAGCCAGGTGGCGAGGCAGGCCAGCCCCAGCCAGGGATCGAGGGCCGTCAGCACGCCAAGCGCGGTCGCCACCCCCTTGCCGCCCCGGAAGCGGAAGAACACCGGGTAGAGGTGGCCGATGAAGACCGCCATCGCCGCCAGCAGCACCACGCCCGGGGGCAGGTCGAGCTGCGTGGCGAGCGTGCGGGCCGCCATCACCGCCACCCAACCTTTCAGCGCATCGCCCAGGAGCGTCAACCCCGCGGCGAGCTTGCGACCGGTGCGCAGCACGTTGGTGGCGCCGGGGTTGCCCGAGCCGAAGCTGCGCGGGTCCGGCAGGCCCATGGTGCGGCTCACGATGACGGCAAACGAGAGGGAACCGATCAGATAGGCGCCGGCGATCAGCAACAGGGTGGTCATAAGTCAGTAAAATGGCGGGTTTAGGGTGGGCCCGGTACGGGCGGTGCGATGGATATCTTGTTCTTGCGGGACTTTCGTCTCGAACTGATTATCGGCATATACGAGTGGGAACGCAAAGTGCCGCAGCCGGTGCGGCTCGACCTCGAGATCGGGCTGCCCGACAGCAAGGCAGGCGGCACCGACGACGTCGCCGACACCATCGACTACGGCGCCGTGGCGATGCGGGTGAAGGACTACCTGCACCACACGCCGCAGCCGATCACCCTGGTCGAATCGGTCGCCGAGCACGTCGCGCGCATCGTGCGTGAGGAATTCGGCGCGCCGTGGGTCAAGGTGTCGGTCACCAAATTCGCCATCGTGCCCGGCATCAAGGAACTCGGCATCACCATCGAGCGCGGCGCCCGCGCGTGAGCCTGGAAACCCTGGCCGCCGCCGCGGCCATCCTGCTGGCGGCGTATTTCGTGCGCGGCATCACCGGCTTCGGCTCGGGCCTGATCGCCGTGCCGCTGCTGGCGCTGTTCCTGCCGCTGCAGTTCGTGGTGCCGCTGGTGCTGCTGCTCGACTTCAGCGCCTCGCTGGTGCTGGGCGGCGTGCATTTCAGGCACGTGCAATGGGACGAGGTGCGCCTCCTGATGCCCCTGAGCCTGGTCGGCGTCGCGCTCGGCACCCGCCTGCTGGTCGATCTGCCGCAGGCGCCGATGCTGTTCGTGCTGGCGCTGTTCGTCTTCGCTTTCGCCGTGCGCAGCCTGTTGAACCTGCATGGCGACAAGCCCGTCTCCCGCGGGTGGGCGGCGCCCGCGTCGTTCGTCGGCGGCACCGTGGGCGGTCTCTTCGGCACCGGCGGGCCGCCCTACGTGATCTATCTCACGCACCGCATCCACGACAAGGGGCAATTGCGGGCGACGCTGTCGGCGCTCTTTTTCATCGAAGGCTTGACACGCATCGTCAGCTTTTCGATAGTGGGGCTGCTGCTGACGCGTGAAGTCTGGACCGCCTTCGCGCTGACGCTGCCCCTGGCATTGGGCGCGCTCTACCTCGGCGGACGGGCGCACGCCGGCTTCTCGCGGGAACGGATGACCCGCCTCGTCGGCGCTCTCCTGCTGGTGTCGAGCGTATCGCTCGCGATGAAGGCGTTCTCACCATGAAGCGGGCATCACTGCATTTCCAGTCCATCACCTTTACCGGCCTGGCGGCAGGCACGCGCCTGATCGTGCTCGGCGCGGTGCACGGCAACGAGACCTGCGGCACGCAGGCGATCCGGCGCGTGATCGGCGAGATCGAATCGGGCGCGCTCGGGCTCATCGCCGGACGGGTGACGTTCGTGCCGGTCGCCAATCCGCTCGCCTACGCGCGGCACCAGCGCATGGGCGAGCGCAACCTCAACCGCAACCTCGCGCCGACCGCGTCGCCGGCCGAATTCGAGGACCGCGTTGCCAACTGGTTGTGCCCGCTGCTGGCAGAGCACGATGCGCTGCTCGACCTGCATTCCTTCCATACCGCCGGCGAGCCCTTCGTGATGCTGGGGCCGGAGGACAACACGGGACCGCTCGAGCCTTTCGCGCGCGCCGCCGAGGAGACCGCGCTCGCGCTCGCGCTGGGGGTGCACCGCTTCGTCGACGGCTGGCTCGACACCTACGCCGCCGGCGTGGCGCGGCGGCGGGCGGCGGGGGCGTCGCCGCGCGAGGCCGACGTGCATTACGGCATCGGCACCACCGAATACATGCGATCGCAGGGCGGCATCGCGCTCACGCTGGAATGCGGACAGCACGACGACCCGGCCGCGCCGGAGGTGGCGTACCGCGCGATCCACCGTGCGCTGGCGCATCTGGCGCTGAGCGACGAGGCGCCGCCGGCACCGGTGGATCGCCGGCAGGCGTTGCGCCTGGTCCAGGTCGTCGACCGCGCACACCCGGCGGACCGCTTCGCGCGCGAATGGGCGAGTTTCGACCCGGTGCGCGCGGGCGAGTGCATCGGCATGCGGCACGACGGGTCGCTGGTCGTGGCCGAGCGTGATGCTTATGTGGTGTTTCCGAATCCTGCGGCGCTGCCGGGGCAGGAGTGGTTCTACCTGGCGGAAGCGAGCCGTCGCGTCTGACTCAGCCACGCGGGTGGTGCTGCGCGTGCAGCTGCTTCATCCGCTCGCGCGCGACGTGGGTGTAGATCTGGGTCGTGGAAATGTCGCTGTGACCGAGCAGCATCTGCACCACGCGCAGGTCGGCGCCGTGGTTCAGGAGATGGGTCGCGAAGGCATGGCGCAGGGTATGCGGCGACAGCGGGCGGGTGATCCCGGCGGCCGCTGCGCGGCGCTTGATGAGATGCCAGAAAGCCTGGCGCGTCATGCCCTCGCCGCGGCCGGTCACGAACACCGCGTCCGACAGCCGCGCGCCGAGCAGCACGGGACGCGCCCCGGCCAGATAGCGCCTGAGCCAGTCGACGGCCTCTTCGCCGAGCGGCACCAGCCGGTCCTTGCTGCCCTTGCCGGTCACGCGCAGCACGCCGTCGCCGAGATTCACCGCCGTCAGCCCGAGTCCCACCAGTTCCGACACGCGCAGGCCGGTCGCATAGAGCGTTTCCAGCATCGCCCGGTCACGCAGCCCCAGCGGAGTGGCCGTGTCGGCGCTGTGGAGCAGGCGCTCCACATCGTCTTCGCTCAGTGTCTTGGGCAAGGATCGCGGCAGCTTGGGGCTGTCGAGGTTGAGCGTGGGATCGGCGGCAATGAGATTCTCGCGCAGCAGATAGCGATAAAAACGCTTCAGCGCCGAGGTGTAGCGCGCGGCGCTGCGCGGCCGGGTGTGCCGGGCAAAGCGCCAGGCGAGATATGCCTCGAAGTCGCCCGCCTGGGCGGCGTCGAGCGGGCGGCCGCGCTCCCGGGCGAGCCAGCCGGCAAAGCCGGCGAGGTCGCGGCGGTAGGCGGCGAGCGTCAGGGGCGCGAGGCCGTCCTCCAGCCAGAGATGGTCGCAGAAGCGGTCAATCAGCGCGTCGTTCATGCGTCAGCAGCCAGGCTTTCACGTCCAGCGGCATGCCGGCGGCGGCGTGCATGAACCCGCCGAGCCCGTTCGTCGCGAGCACGCGATGGCAGGGAATCAGGATCGGCAGCGGGTTGGCGCCGCAGGCCTGGCCGACCGCGCGCGCCGCCGTGCCGAGTTGCCTCGCCAGCGCGCCGTAGGTGGTGGGGCGGTCAGGCGGGATCGCCGTCAGCGCGCGCCACACCTTCAACTGGAAAGAGGTGCCCGCCGGCGCGCAGGGCAGTTCGAAGACATGGCGGGGGTCGTCCCAGTAGGCGTCGAGTTCGGCGCGCAGGCGGCGGACGCGGGCGTCGCAAAGAACGGTGCGCGGCGTGTCGGCGGGCAGGAAATCGAGGCGCGTCAGCGCATCGCCGGCAAAGACGGCGCCGAGGCGGCAGGGGGGCGCGTCGAGGATGGCGTCGTAGTGCGGCATGTTTGTATTCTAGTGGCCTTGCTCCCGGAATGGCGTGATTGGGACGACGCCATCTGTCGCCTTGCTCCGGAATTTGACCACAGGCGCCGGCCGCAAACGGAAAACGCCCGCGCAGGGCGGGCGTTTTCCGGGGGCGGGCCGCTTATTCGGTGGCTTTGGCGGCGGCCTTGCGGGCCGGCAGCTTTTCCTTGATGCGGGCGGACTTGCCGGAGCGATCGCGCAGGTAGTACAGCTTGGCGCGACGCACGTCGCCGCGGCGCTTGACCTCGATTGCGGCGACCAGCGGCGAGTAGGTCTGGAAGGTACGCTCGACGCCTTCGCCTGCCGAGATCTTGCGCACGGTGAAAGCGGAGTTCAGGCCGCGGTTGCGCTTGGCGATGACGACGCCTTCGTAGGCCTGCAGACGTTCACGGTTGCCTTCCTTCACCTTGACCTGGACGACGACGGTGTCGCCGGGGGCAAAGTCGGGGATGGTCTTGCCCAGGCGGGCGATTTCTTCCTGCTCGAGTTGCTCGATGATGTTCATGACGATGTTCCTTCACATCTGGCGGGAGAGGTGCCTCGTCGTAGAGGGACGTCACGCCGTTTCACATTGGCCCCGGTGTTCGATTCAACCCGGGGCCGCTCGTTTCCGGCTTGCCTGGGGCAAACCGGTCAATCCTGTTTCTGCCGCGCCTTTTCCAGCAGATCCGGGCGCAGCGCGGCGGTGAGCCGCAGGCTTTCTTCGTGCCGCCACTTGGCGATCGCCGCGTGGTTGCCGCTTTTCAGCACCGCCGGCACTTCCAGGCCCCGCCACACTTCGGGCCGAGTGTAGTGCGGGCAGTCGAGCAGGCCGTGGCTGAACGAATCCTGCACGGCCGACTCGGCGTCGTTGAGCGCCCCCGGCAGTTGCCGGATGATCGCGTCCATCAGCGCCAGCGCCGGCAGCTCGCCGCCCGACAGCACGAAGTCGCCGAGCGAGATTTCCTCGTCGACGCGCCGCTGCACCAGGCGCTCGTCGATGCCTTCGTAGCGCCCGCACAGGAGCACCAGCGCAGGCATCTCCTTCAGTTCCATCACCCGCGCCTGCTTGAGCGGGCGGCCGCGCGGCGAAAAATGCACCACCCACGGCGTCAGGTTCTCGCTCGCCAGATCCTGCTGTACCGCGTTCAGCGCGCGATCCAGCGGCTCGGCCAGCAGCAGCATCCCGGGGCCGCCGCCGTAAGGCCGGTCGTCGACCGTGCGGTGCGGATCGTCGGTGAAGTCGCGCGGATTCCACGACTTGAAGCGGTACAAGCCGCGATCCAGCGCCCGCCGGGTGATGCCGTAATCCAGTACGGCATCGAACATCTCGGGAAAGAGGGTGACGGCGTCGAAGCGCATCACCAGTCTTCGCCCCAGTCGACCTCGATCGTGCCCTTTTCCAGATCCACCGCGCCGACGAAGGCGGCGACGAAGGGGATCAGGTGTTCGCGTTGTCCCTGCACCACCAGCACGTCGTGCGCGCCGGTTTCCATCAGGCCCGCGACCCTGCCCAGTTCAGCGCCGTCGCGGTTGCAGACCGTGAGGCCGATCAAGTCCGACCAGTAGAACGCGTTTTCCTCCGGCGGCGGCAGGTCGCTGCGCGCCACCGAAATCTCCAGCCCGCGCAGGGCGTAGGCTGCGTCGCGGTCGTCGATGCCGGCGAGCTTGGCAAGCAGGGCGTTGCCGTGATCCTGGACGGCTTCGACCGGATAATGCGCCTGCGCTTCGCCCCGCCCGACGCGCCAGGACGCCAGCTCCACCAGCGCAGCCGGATCCTCGCAGTAGGGCTGGACCTTGACCCAGCCCTTGACGCCGAACGGGGCGGCAACGCGCCCCATCACGACCCAGTCGGTACCCAATGCCAGGCGGCCGGCCCCGTCTTCCAGCGCGAACGAATCAGGCGGCGGCAGGCTTGTTCCGCTTGACCAGGCGGGCGACGGTATCGGACAGCTGCGCACCGTTCTTCACCCAATAGCCGATGCGATCCTGGTCCAGGCGCACGGCCTCGGCACCCTCGGGGGCGACCGGGTTGTAGAAACCGACGCGTTCGATGAAGCGACCGTCACGACGGCAGCGCGAATCGGCCACCACCACGTTGTAGAAGGGGCGGTTCTTGGCGCCGCCGCGCGAAAGACGAATAACGACCATGGCTCAACCTACCGGTAATCGGAGAAAACCGCGGATTATACCCAAAAAACCCAGCGCCGCCAGCAGGTTGCCGCGGTTTTTCGCCGCAGTGGCGCATTCCGGCCGGGCGACGGGCGAGACGGCCGCTTTCCGGCAACGGACCTACCGCATGCCGGGCAGCATGCCCTTCATGCCGCGCATCATCTTGGACAGGCCGCCCTTGCCCATCATTTTCATCATTTTCTGCGCCTGCTCGAACTGGTTGAGGAGCTTGTTGACTTCCTGTACCTGCACGCCGGCGCCTGCGGCGATGCGGCGCTTGCGGCTGGCCTTGATGATTTCCGGCTTGCGCCGCTCCAGCGGCGTCATGCTGTTGATGATGCCTTCGATCCGGTTCACCGCCTTGTCGTCGGCGCCCGCGGGCATGGGCATCTGCCCGGCGCCCGGCAGCTTGTCCATGAGCGCGGCGAGGCCGCCCATTTTCCGCATCTGCTGGATTTGCAGCTTGAAGTCCTCGAGGTCGAAGTCCTTGCCCTTCTTGACCTTGTCGGCGAGTTTCTTCGCCTGCGCCAGGTCGACCGACGCCTGCGCCTGCTCGATGAGCGAGAGCACGTCGCCCATGCCGAGGATGCGGCTCGCCATGCGCTCGGGGTGGAAGGGCTCGAGTCCGGTGGGTTTTTCGCCGACGCCGACGAACTTGAGCGGCTTGCCGGTGACGTGGCGCACCGACAGCGCCGCGCCGCCGCGCGCGTCGCCGTCGAGCTTGGTGAGCACCACGCCGGTGAGCGGGAGCGCCTCGTTGAACGCGCGGGCGACGTTGACCGCGTCCTGGCCCTGCATCGCATCGACCACGAATAGCGTCTCGACTGGCTTGAGGGCGGTGTGTAGCGCCTGGATCTCGGCCATCATCGCTTCGTCGATCGCCAGGCGGCCGGCGGTGTCGACGATGAGCACGTCGTAGAACTGGCGGCGCGCGTGATCCTGCGCGGCCTGCGCGATCTTCAGCGGGTCGCGCGCGTCGCCGGCCTCGAAGAAGGCGACGTCGATCTGCTTGCCGAGCTGGCGCAACTGGTCGATGGCCGCCGGCCGGTAGACGTCGGCCGAGGCGAGCAGCACCTTTTTCTTGCGGTTCTTCAGCAGCAGGGCGAGCTTGCCGCTGGTCGTCGTCTTGCCCGAGCCCTGCAGGCCGGCCATCAGGATCACCGCGGGCGGCGTGGTGGCGAGATCGAGCTCGGCGTTTTCGCCGCCCATCAGTTTCGTCAGCTCGTCGTGCACGATGCCGATCAGCGCCTGCCCGGGCGACAGGCTGGCGAGCACTTCCTGGCCCAGCGCGCGCGCCTTGACGGACTCGATGAAGCTCTTGACGACGGGCAGCGCGACGTCCGCCTCGAGCAGCGCGAGGCGGACCTGGCGCAGCGTATCCTGCACGTTGGCCTCGGTGATGCGCGCCTGCCCGCGCAGGGTTTTGACGACGCCGGCGAGACGTCCACTGAGATTTTCTAGCATGGCTTCCTTGTTGCCGCCGGGGGCGGCATGGATAATGAGGTTCGCTTGAACCAAGAGTTTTCATTTTAACGAATGTCCCCGCTCCTGCTGGCTACTTTGTGCGTGGGCGCGCTGTATGGCTGGGTGGCCTGGCGCTTGCACCGCGCGCCCGGCGATGCCTCGGTGCGCTGGCTGTTGCCACTGGCGCTGGCCGGCCACGGGGCGCTCCTGTATCACGCGGTGCTGGGGCAGGGCGATCTGCGGCTGGGCTTCGGCAGTTCGGTCTCGACCGTGCTATGGCTGACCGCGCTGGCCTACTGGCTGGCGAGCCGGGGGGCGCCGCTGGCGCGCCTGCAGGCCTGGGTGAGCGGCCTGGCCGCCATGTCGGTGCTGGGCATGGCGGTGTTCAGCGCCTCCCATACGATCCCCAATTCGCAGGCGCTGGCATTGCGCGCGCACCTGGTGGTGGCTTTCCTCGCCTATGGCCTGCTGGCGGTCGCGGCGTTGCACGCGGTGCTGATGACCATGCTGGAAAAGCAGCTGCATCGGGGCGGCCTGCCGCAGAGCGGGGCGCCGCCGCTGCTGACGCTGGAGGCGATGCTGTTCCGGACGATCGGCGCCGGCTTCGTGCTGTTGACGTTGACGGTGTTCAGCGGCGTGTTCTTCTCCGAGGCGCTGTTCGGCACGCCGCTGCAGTTCAACCACAAGACCGTGCTGGCGATGCTATCCTGGCTGGTGTTCGGCGGGCTCCTGGCGGGGCGCCATTTCCGCGGCTGGCGCGGGCGTACCGCGCTGGTCTGGACGATCACCGGTTTTTCCTTGTTGTTGCTGGCTTACCTGGGCACCCAGTTCGTGCTGGAAGTGCTGCTCGGGCGCTGAGCCGCGGGATGCGGGACTCGTACCTCAACCCATAAGTTTCGCTATGTTCGACCCGCCCCGCATCGCCGATTGCTTTGTCGCGCATCCTCGCCATAGCTACGGCTATGGCTGCGGTTCGCTTCGCGCACTCGGCGCGCGGATGCGTGTCTCGGCATGTACGCAAACTTATGGGTTGAGGTACTAGCGTTTGGAAAACCTTTCCATCGGCACCCTGTTCGGCCTCCTGGTCGGCCTGCTGGTCGTGTCGGCGTGCTTTTCGGCCTCGGAAACCGCGATGATGGCGATCAACCGCTACCGGCTGCGGCATGCGGCGGAGAGCGGCCACCGCGGCGCGCGCCTCACCCAGTCGCTGCTCGCCCGGACCGACAAGCTCCTGGGTGTGATCCTGCTCGGCAACAATCTCGTCAATATCGTGGCGGCGACCCTGGCGACCATCATTTCCATCCGCCTGTTCGGTGAATCGGATCTGGCCCTGTCTGCGGCCACGCTCATCCTGACCTTCCTCATCCTGGTGTTCAGCGAAGTCACGCCCAAGGTGCTGGGTTCGTCCTACCCTGAGCATATCGCGTACCCTGCGGCGTATGTGCTGACGCCGATGCTCCGGCTGGCGTATCCGGTGGTCTGGTTCGTCAACCTGTTCGTGCAGGGGCTCCTGTGGCTGCTGCGGATCAAGCCGCCCGAGCCGGGGCAGGGCACCAGCCTTGGCCTGGAGGAGCTGCGCACGGTCGTTCTGGAATCGTCGGGGCGCCTGCCGCGCGAGCACCACCGGATTCTGATGAACCTGCTCGAGCTCGAGGACATCACGGTGGATGACGTGATGACGCCGCGCAACCAGATCGAGGCGATCGACATCGAGGCGGACCCCGAGCGGCTGCGCCAGCAGATCAGCACCAGCCACCATACGCGGCTGATCGTGTATGCGGGGTCGCCCGATCATTTGCTGGGTATCCTGCATGTGCGGCGGGTGCTGCATGCCCTGGCGGGCGAGGACCTGAACCCCGAGACGCTGAAGGAAAATCTCGAGGCGCCCTACTATGTGCCGGCCGGGACGCCGCTGTTCACCCAGTTGCGCAATTTCCAGGGCAGCCGGCGCCGGCTGGCGCTGGTGGTCGACGAATACGGGGAACTGCAGGGGCTGGTGACGCTGGAAGACCTGCTGGAGGAGATGGTCGGCGAATTCACCACCCAGGCGCCGTCGGATGCGGGCTATTTGCGGCAGGAGGCGGCTGGAACCTGGCTTGCCGAAGGCAGCGTGCAGTTGCGGCATCTGAACCGCAAGCTGGGCCTGTCGTTGCCGCTCGATGGCCCGAAGACGCTCAATGGCCTGTTGCTCGAGCAGTTCGAGGACATCCCGGAGGCGGGCGTCAGCCTCAAATTGGGCGAGGTGCCGGTCGAAATCGTGCAGACGCAGGACCGGGTGGTGAAGATGGTGCGCATCT
>DYFW01000312.1 GCA_020725005.1 Thiobacillus denitrificans | reverse complement strand
TGTCTGTTACCAAGCGCGAAGCCTACCGAAAAGCCGGGCAATGCACAAAGGGACGGCTGCGGCAGGAACCCCGGCCGCGGCCACGGGTCTGCCCGAAAGCCGGCCCGCTTCCGCCTTCCCTGCACGCATGCACATTTCCCCGGACATGTTCCCCGCCCCATGAGCCCGACATCCCCCTCCACCGCCGCCGACACCCAGTCGGTATTCCATGGCTTCAGGCAGGTTCTCCGCAAGGGCACGTTGATTTATGCGCTCATCGTCGCCGCGCTGGCCGTCATGATCGGCTACCAGTATCAACGCTCGACGGAATCGGTCCGCGCAGTCGACCACGCGCGACGGGTCATCGCGTATATCGACAGCCTGCGCACCTACCTGCTCAATCTCGACAGCGCCGCGCGCAAATACGCCGAACGACCCGATCCGGCCTACCTCGATCTCAGCCGGATCTGCAGCGCGGGGAACTGTCCCAGCGCCGGACGCTTGCTCGAACTGGTCGGCGCGGACGCCAGCCAGACTGCGCGACTGGCCCCGCTGCCCGCGCTCGAAGCCGCCCTGGAAACCGGCTTCGTGGCGCTGCAGGAACGTGCGTCCACGGCGGCTGGCGCGTCTGCCCCGGCGCGCGAGCTCGCCGGTTTCGACAAGTCGGCGATGGAGCAGATTCATCGTGTCCTGATCGAGGCCGGACGGGCCGAGCTGGCCCGCCTCGAGGCCGGCGAAAAGGCACGGGTGCACGACCAGACCCTGATGGCCGCCCTGCTCGGCGTCGCCATCCTGTGGACCGGCCTCGCGCTCATCGGCCTGTACCGCGAAACGGTACGCCTGATCGGCGCCGGCGTCGAAGCCGAGCGGACGATCCGCGCGCTCAGCCAGCGTGACCCGCTGACCGGCTTGCCCAACCGCCGCTTCCTGCAGGAGAACGAGAAACACCTGCTCGCCGTCGCGCGGCGCGCGAAGAAACAGGCGGCCGTGCTGGCGGTCGACCTCGACGATTTCAAAGCGGTGAACGATCGTCTGGGCCATGCTGCCGGCGATGCCGTCCTGGTGGCCGCGGCCCGGCGCATGTCGCAGTTGCTGCGCGAGACCGACGTCGTCGCCCGCATGGGCGGCGACGAGTTCGTCATCGTGCTCGGCATGGTGGACAACGCGGCCGCGGCCCGCGAGGTCGCCAACCGCGTCGTCGCCAGCCTGCGCCAGCCCGTGCCTCTCGCCGAGGGACGCAGCGCCGCGGTCGGCGCATCGGTCGGCTTTGTGCTGGGCCGCGACGAGACGCTGGAGACCCTGCTCAAGCGGGCGGACGCAGCCTTGTACGACGCCAAGCGGGCCGGCAAGAACACCTGCCGCGGCGCCGGCCCGGGGGACGATACGCAGCCCCGGACACGCACGGCTTGAACCGTGCCCCCGACCGGGCGAGGGGGCTTGTGCGCCGTCGGCGCGCGCGCCTGGGCTGCGGGTACCCGGACCGCCGTGTCGCTGCGCCTTGTGGCC
>DYFW01000311.1 GCA_020725005.1 Thiobacillus denitrificans | reverse complement strand
TTCCGGGTCCGCTGTGGGGTTCAAGTGTGTCAGAGCGCGGCGATAATTGGCAACCGCGCGGTCGGGGCTGCCGGTCCGCAGATAGGCATCCGCGACACGGTGCAGCGCCAGGCCGATGCGTGGCTCGTCGCGGACGGCCAGCGCCTGTGCGTGCTCGACTTCGCCCTCAAACGCTTCGAGCGCCCCGGCGTAGTCGCCCAGCTCCCACAGCGCGTTGCCCAGCGTGCGGAACGCGTCGGCGGTTTCGGCGGGGGCGGTGGCGCGCTGCAACAGTTCGAGCGCCCGGCGGGCCGTCTCGGCTGCTGCCTGTGGCTCGCCCGCGGCCAGCCGGACCGCCGCCAGCAGACTCAGCGTGCGGCCCTGTCGCGTGCCGTCCGGCGAGGGATGATCGCGTTCGATGGCGAGCGCCTCGTCGAGCGCGGCAAGCGCGTCGGCGTAGCGCCCGGCCAGAGCCAGCGCCGCACCCAGCCCGCGCAGCGTCCGGGCGCGGGTTGGCGCGTCAGCCGGAGCGCGTTCGAGCGCGAGCCGGTAATTCTCGATGGCCAGTTCGGCATTGCCTTGCAGGTGGTGGGCCTGGGCGCGCATGAGCGCCGAAGCGGGATCCTCGCGCCCGGCGACCGCATCCAGCGCCTGGTCGTAGCGCCGCGCCAGCAGCAGAAGCTCCGCCCGCGCTTCGGGCGAGGCGTCGGGCGTTTGGGAAATCTCACGCACGGCCTCGTCATAATGTCCCTGCGCGCGAAAGATCGCGGCCCGTTCCAGGTGCGCGGCGGGGGCATCATCCAGCACGGCCAGCGCGTCGTGGTAGCGCCCCAGGTGGCGATAGACCTGCGCCAGCCCGCGCCGGATGACGCTCAACGACGGCTCCGCGCCCAGGTTGAAGACCATCTCGGCGGCTTCGATGAGATGCTCGGCGGCCTGGCGCGCGTCGCCGGTCAGGTCGCGCAGCCGGGCCAGCGCGACCAGCGTCTCGGCGATGGCGTGCGGGCTATCGTGCTCGCGCCGCAGCGCCAGCGCGTTCTGCAACGCTTCCTCGGCTGCGCCCCAATCGCCCGCATCGGTCAGGGCCAGCCCGTCAGCGGTCAGGCGGGCGCCCTCGGCGCGCTCGCCGGTCAGTTCCGGCTGGCGGTGCGTGGCGTCGTCGGGCAGGCAGCCGGGCGCGTACTCGCGCAGGTAGGGCCGCAGGCTCGCCATCAGGCGCGCGCTTTGGGCGCGGCCCTGCACGCGGACGAGATCGAGCGCGTGAAGCAGCGCCGGCTCGGCGCGGTACAGCGCCGTGGGCCGGGCGGCGTGCTCCGCCGCGAACTGCTGCGCCCATTCCACGAGCCGCTCGCGCGCCGTCTCGTAGAATTCTCGTGGGGCGAGGGATTGCGCGCAGTCCAGCGCCAGCGGGTACAGGACGGTATGCTGCGGATCGCGGTGATCAACCTGGATAAAGCCGTACTGCGCCAGCATGAGCAGGCCGCGCCGGGTGGTCAGCGGCGACAGCAG